>JBBWZJ010000251.1:0-2740 GCA_039648985.1 Acidobacteriota bacterium
ACAGGTATCGTAGCCGACTCCAGCGGCCCTGTCCCCTGTGAGTGCGCTCGCGCGGTCAGGGGCACGTCTGCCAGGGAGCCCCGTGGTAGATTAACGGTTTGTCCGAGCGGAGGCAGTTCACGCATGAAACCGAATCGCACGGTCCTGACGGCCGTTGTCATCGTCCTGCTGGTGATCACGGGCTGGTGGCTGTTCCGCCGCGGGGGGCGCGCGCAGTCAACGGACCTCGTGGCCATCTTCGCGAGCGCGGAGAAGCGCCCGAACGCCGAAGCCTTCCAGGTGATCGACGCGGACCTGAACGGAGACAAGAAGAAGGCAATCTTCACCACACCCGCGTCCCGTCTCATCTATCGGATGCGCGTGCCGGACGACGGGTGGCTGAAAGTCGCTCTCGGCATGAAGCCCGAGTCGTGGGACAAGGAAGGCGACGGCGTGCTCTTCCGGGTGGGCGTGTCGGACGGGCGGACCTACGACGAGCTCTTCAACCAGCATCTGGACCCCTTTTCCAACAAAGGGGATCGCCGCTGGATTCCTGTCACCGTCGATCTGTCCATGTACGCGGGGGAGCAGGTCGAACTGATCTTCAACACGAACCGCAGCCTGCCGGGCAAGGGTGACGACGGTCGCAACGACCTGGCGCTGTGGGGGGCGCCGGAAGTCGTCATCCGATGACGACCGTGCAGCCCGTGGCGGTGCCGCTCCTCGATCTCGACGCCCAGTACCAGCCGCTCCGCGAAGACATCCTCGCCGCGATCGCGCGGGTATGCGACAGCCAGCGGTTCATCATGGGGCCCGAGGTCGAGGCGCTCGAGCGTGAGCTCGCGGCGCGTCTGCAGGTGGGCCACGCGATCACGGTGTCCTCGGGCACCGACGCCCTGCTCGCGGTGCTGATGGCGCTCGAGATCGGTCCTGGCGACGAAGTGATCACGAGCACGTATTCCTTCTTTGCCACCGCGGGCTGCATCGTGCGCGTCGGAGCCACACCGGTCCTCGTGGACATCGATCCCGCCACGTACAATCTCGATCCGGTGGCGGTGGGTGTTGCGATCACGCCGCGGACGCGCGCCATCATGCCGGTCCACCTGTACGGGCTCTGCGCGGACATGGATGCGATCGCGGGGATCGCCTCGCAGCGCGGTATCCCGATCATCGAGGATGCCTGCCAGGCCATCGGTGCGACGTATCGCGGCCGCCAGGCGGGCTCAATGGGCATCGCGGGGTGCTTCTCGTTCTTCCCGAGCAAGAACCTCGGCGCGTTCGGTGACGCAGGGCTCGTCACGACGAACGACCCGCGGCTGGCGGACGTTCTCCGGTTGCTGCGCAATCACGGCGCGCAGCCGAAGTACTTCCACAAGCGCATCGGCGGCAACTTCCGGATGGATGCGCTGCAGGCGGCGGTGCTGCGGGTGAAGCTGCCGCACCTGGCGCGCTGGACGGCGATGCGGATCGCGAATGCGGGGCGGTACGACGCGCTCTTCGCCGAAGCGGGACTTGCGAACCGCGTCGGGCTTCCTGTCACGCCGGCCGACCGGGGCCACATCTTCAACCAGTACATCGTCCGTGTGCCCGATCGCGATCGAGTGCGGGCATTCATGGTGGAGCGCGGGATCGGCACCGAGATCTACTACCCCGTACCCTTCCATCTGCAGGAGTGCTTTGCGACGCTCGGGCACGTGCGCGGGGACTTCCCGCAGGCGGAGGCTGCGGCGGACAGCACGCTGGCGCTGCCGATCTACGGGGAGCTCACGGCGGGGCAGCAGGAGGCGGTCGTGACCGCGCTCCGCGACGCGATCGCCGGCTGATGCGCATCCTCGTCACCGGCGCGGGCGGCCTGCTCGGTGCCGCGATCGTGCGGGAGTTCCGGCCGGCAGCCGAGGTCCATGCCGCTGCCCACTCTGACGTGGACATTACCGACGCTGCGGCCGTCGCGGCACTCGTCGCCTCCGTGCGTCCGGACGTCGTCGTGAACTGCGCGGCGCACAATGACGTGGACGGCGCCCAGCGGGATCCCGGCCTCACGCTCGGGGTGAACGCGTTCGGCGTGCTCGGTCTCGCGCGCGCGGCCGCAGGCGTCGACGCCACGTTCGTGCACTACAGCAGCGACTTCGTGTTCGACGGCGAGACCTCCCGTCCCTATACCGAGGAAGACCGGGCCAACCCGCAGGGCGTCTACGCCGCCTCCAAGCTGCTGGGCGACTGGTTCGCCATGGACGCGCCCCGGGCGTATGTGTTCAGGGTGGAAAGCCTCTTCGGAGAGCCGGGCCCTGGTGGCGCCAGGCGCGGGAGCCTCGCCACCATCGTCGAGCGCATCCGCGCGGGCGTGGAGGTTCCCGTATTCGTCGACAGGACGGTTTCGCCCAGCTACACCACCGACATCGCGCGCGCGACACGGGCCGCGATCGAGCAGCGCCTGGTTCCAGGTCTGTACCACTGCGTCAATGAGGGGGCCGCCTCGTGGGCGGAGGTGGCGACGGAGGCCGCGCGGCTGCTGGGGTGTGCCCTGAGGATGAAGCCCCTGACCCTCCAGACGGCGCGACTCCTCGCGCCGCGTCCGCGCTATTGCGCGTTGTCGCCTGGAAAGCTGAAAGCCGCCGGAGTGCTCATGCCGCCCTGGCAGGATGCGCTGGCGCGCCATTTAAACGCGGGGTGTAGTTAAGGGCGCACGACGTAGTAAGGGCGGCGCCCGTAAGAGCGCCGCCCCTGAGGACTACTTCGGCCCGGCGATCCTCCAGGCAGGATT
>JBBWZJ010000262.1:0-9058 GCA_039648985.1 Acidobacteriota bacterium
ACGCTCTTTGCCATCATTGCGGCCGCCGTTCTCGGAGCCTGGCTCGGAGCTGGCGTTGTCGCCTCCTGGCCCCGCGAGAAAGTGCAGGTCGGGATGGGCGCGGCCCTGCTGGGGGCCGCGGTCCTGATGTTCATGACGCAGATGAGCCTCTTCCCTGGCGGAGGCGACGCGGTTGGCGTCCGCGGCGTCAGGCTGGCTATCGGCATCGGCGTAAACTTCCTGCTCGGGGCGCTGATGTCGCTCGGCATCGGGCTCTATGCCCCCTGCATGATTCTCGTCAGCCTGCTCGGGATGAATCCGACCGCGGCATTCCCGATCATGATGGGGTCGTGCGCGTTCCTGATGCCCGTCGGGAGCCTCCGGTTCATCCGCGAGCGTTGCTACGGGCTGCGGGCGGCGCTCGGCCTCGCAATTGGCGGGGTCCCGGGCGTACTGCTCGCCGCCTTCATCGTCAGGTCGATGCCCATCTACGCCGTCCGCTGGCTCGTCATCGTCGTGGTGGTCTACACCGCCGCCACGATGCTGAAGGCAGGGCTCACACGCGAAGCGGTGTGAGCGCGCGCACCGCCGAAGCGGCTTAGAATGACCGCTCCGATGCCGCTGCGGCTCTGGCCTTGCCTGCTCGTTCTCGCCTGCGGTCCTGCGCCGCGGACGCCGCACCTCACGTGGGAGCCTCAGACCAGCGGCGTCACCGTCCGGCTCCGGGGCCTCAGCGCCGTATCGGCGCGCGTGGCGTGGGCGAGCGGCGCCGGCGGAACCGTGCTGCGGACGACCGACGGAGGGGCCACATGGCAGGCTCGCCCGGTTCCCGGAGCCGCCGCGCTCGACTTTCGCGACGTCGATGCGGCGAGCGCGCAGGTGGCCTACGCGCTGAGCATCGGTCCCGGCGAGTCGTCACGCATCTACAAGACTCAGGACGGCGGCGACCACTGGGATGTGCAGTTCACCAACACGGACCCGCAGGTGTTCCTCGATGCGATGGCCTTCTGGGACGCCGATCGGGGCGTTGCGGTCAGTGACTCGGTCGCAGGCGCGTTCGTCATCCTGACCACAACTGACGGCGGACGCGACTGGACGCGCGTGCCCGCGGATCGCCTCCCGGCCGCGCTCCGCGGCGAAGGCGCGTTCGCAGCGAGCGGCACCAATGTCGCGACGAGCGGCCCGAACGACGTCTGGATCGGGACGGGCCGGAGCCGCGTGCTCCATTCGGTTGATGGTGGACGTTCCTGGACGATTGGCGGCACGCCGCTGCCTTCGGGTGAGTCGTCCGGCATCTTCTCCATCGCCTTCCGCGATCGCGCGCACGGTGTCGTGGTCGGCGGTGACTACCGGCGCGACACGGAGGCTATCAACAACGCCGCCGTGACGGCAGACGGCGGGGCCTCGTGGCTCCTGCCCGCGCGTGGTCTCGGCGGCTACCGGTCCGTCGTGGCTCACGTACCCGCCGCGGCCCACGCCTTTGTCGCCGCAGGCCCGTCAGGCATCGACTTGTCGGTCGACGACGGTCAGACGTGGATGCCGGCGTCAACCACAGGTGTGGATGCCGTGAGCTTCGCGGCAGGCGCAGCGACCGGCTGGGGTGCGGGCGATCATGGCCGCCTCGGAAAGCTCGTCTTCCAGGAGTGACCGCCCCGAGCCACGACCGTCCGGCGCTCATCTCGATCATCGTTCCTGTCTTCAACGAGCAGGCGACGGTCGCGGCCGTGATCTCGCGCCTGCTTGCGATTGACCTTCCCGCTCCTCGCGAGATCATCGTCGTTAACGACGGTTCGAGCGACGGCACCCGCGCCGTCCTCGACGCGCTGCCGGAACTGCCATTCGTGACCGTCGTTCACTCCGGCCGCAACCACGGCAAGGGACACGCCATCCGGCAGGGATTCGCGCGGGCACGAGGCACCGTGCTGGCCATACAGGATGCGGACCTGGAGCTCGATCCGGCCCAACTCGCGTCGCTCGTCGCTCCGATCCTGGACGGGTCGAGCGACGTCGTGTACGGATCGCGTTTCCTCACGTCGCGGCCCGCCGCACCACGGACGACCATCGCGGCGAACCGTGTCCTGACCGCGCTCACGAACCTCGTGTTCGGCTCCTCCATCACCGACATGGAGACCTGTTACAAGATCATGCGCGCCGACGTCGTCCGCCGGCTCGAGCTCACCGCTGACCGGTTCGACATCGAGCCCGAGATCACGGCGCGGCTGCTCCGGGCCGGCTACAGGATCGACGAACGGCCAGTGACGTTCACGCCGCGGTCGCGTGCCGCCGGCAAGAAGATTGGTTGGCGCGACGCTGTGTCGGCCGTTCGTGTGCTGCTGCAATTGCGGCCGGCAGGCGCGTTCCTGACGAGGTTCCTGCTGCTTCTGACTTTTGGAGCGCTGCTCGCCGCGGTGGGGATCGCGGTGACCGGCGGGTTCACGATCTACCCTGGCGGCTTCAGGATTCGGGCGCACAGTCCAGTCTTTCCGGTAATCATCGCCGCCGGGCTCGTCGCCATGGCCCTGGCTCAGGGGCGCACTCGACTGGATGGGCGGCCGACGCAACGGCGGAGCGACAGCGGCGTGGGCGCTTCTCGCGTTCGCTGCCGCAACACTCGGGTGCTATCTGCCTTACGTGGTCTTCGACGCCTGGTGGTACTTGCGATTCGTGCTCCCGGGCATTGCGGTTCTGCTCGTGCTGAGCGCCGCAGTGCTGACCGGACTGGCCGCGCGGTTACCCGGCGGATGGCGAGCGCCCGTCGTTGGACTCTCGGTTGGAACGCTCGTCGTCTTCTACATCGCCGTCGCAACGGGGCGGCAGGTCTTCCAGCTGCGTGCGCTGGAGAGCCGGTTCAGGATCGCCGGAGAATACGTCGCCGCCCGGCTGCCGCGTGACGCGGCCGTCGTGACCGTACACCAGAGCGGGAGCGTGCGGTTCTATTCCGGCCGGCAGACGCTGGTCTGGGCGGACGTGGACCCGGAATCTCTCGACCGCGCGCTCGAGTACCTGCGCAGCCGCAACTATCATCCTTACCTGCTGTTCGAGACGTGGGAGGAACCCGCATTCCGCGCGCGGTTTTCGGCAGCGAGTGGAATTGGACGGCTCGAGTGGCCGCCGATTGCCGAAATCGATCGCGAGGTCCGCATCTACGATCCGGACGACTACGCGCCCTACATGCGCGGCGCGCCCGTTCGCACCGATCACTTCTGGAGCAAGGCCGGCCGCCCCGGGGGCGTTACCGAATGATGCGCAGGTTCGTCGGCGCCGCCGGCACGATCGGAAGGCTCAGAACTTTGACGATGGTGCCGCCCGTGTGGTTCACGATATACAGCTCGCCGTCCGCGTCCACGCCGAACGAGCTGATGTTGCCGACGACCGGAGAGCCGCCCAGATCCGCGGTATGGTCGAGACGCGCCGTCGCCTGCGCGTTGCCGGTGGCCTGGTCGATCGCCAGACCGATCGTCCACACCCGGCCCTGGACGTAGTCGGCGAAAAAATATCGTCCACGGAAACCGCTGCCAAGCGCCGTGCCGCGATACACGACACCCCCGGTGATCGACTTGCCGACCGAGTGATCGTACTCGTGAATCGGATCCGTGAGGGGCAGGAACGCCGCCGGCGGCGAGGTGATGTAATCGTGCGCGCCCTCCCTCACTCGCCAGCCGTAGTTGCGCCCGCCGCGGCCCGCCGGCTGATAGTCGATCTCTTCCCACCCGTTCTGTCCGACGTCGCCGATGACGAGCGCGCCTGTGAGGCGGTCGAAGGAGAACCGCCAGGGGTTCCTCAAGCCGAAGCTCCAGATTTCCCGCAGCGTGCCCGCGGCGGCGAAGGGATTCGTCGAAGGCACCGCGTAGCCGGCCGGATCGGTCTCCGGGACGTTCACGTCTATCCGCAGCATCTTGCCGAGGAACTCCGCTGGATTCTGCGCACGATTGCCGGGGTCATCGCCCGAGCCGCCGTCACCCATGCCGATGTACAAGTACCCGTCGGGACCGAACGCGAGGTTGCCGCCGTTGTGATTTGAGAAGGGCTGTGGAATGTATCTCAGCCCCGTCGCCCCCCACCGTAAGTCGAAGCGCGTCTGCGGATCGGCCACCAGCACGTTGCCCGCCGAGCGTTTGAACCGGGCGACGACGGTGTTGCCGTTCGGATCCGTGAAGTTCACGTAGAAGCGGCCGCTCGCGCCGTAATCGGGCGCAAACGCGAGGCCGAGCAGGCCTCGTTCGCCCCCCGAACTGATCACCGCACGGAGATCGAGGAAGTCCGCCGGCACCAGGACGCCGGCATTGACGACGCGGATCCGGCCTGCCTGCTCCACGATGAATTGCACGGCGGGATTCGACGGATCCTGTACGAACCCGACCGGGGATGCGAGCCCCGATACGAAGACGCGGGCCGCCGGCCCGGGTTGGGCACTCACACGCGTCGCCACCACTGCGAAGAGCGCAGCAAGGACGGCGTATCGTCGGGTCTGCATGGGGTCGATCTTAACCCAGCGCGGACGCGCTGGAGCTTATGATGAGAGCGTGCTTCGCCGCTTACAGCTATCGCTCGCGATCACGATTCTCGCGCTGGCCGCCTGCAGCAAAGATCCCTCCCCCGCACCGCCTTCCGGATCCGGATCATCGGACGCGATCACGGGGCGCGAGCGCGTCGGCTGGGATCAGGCTGCAGACGACGCCGGACAGGCGTCGGGATTCGGATACGCGATCTATGTGGACGGCGCGCGCTCGGTGCTCGCCGACGTTTCGTGCGGCGCCGGCGCCGCGGCGCAGAGTTTCGCGTGCACGGGGAAAGGCCCTGACCTGTCGCCCGGCCGGCACACGCTCGAGATCGCGGCGTTCACCGCGGACGCCGAGAGTCCGCGGTCATCAGCGCTGACGGTGACGGTCGGCGCGGCGAGCGCCACGGGGGCGGCCACGTGGCCCGAAGTCCTCACGGAGAAGACAGCGGACGGCGTGCCGCTGCGCGTCGACCGGATCCTCGATGGCCTGGAGGATCCCGTCGACGCCGCGTTTCTCCCTGACGGACGCCTGCTCATCGCAGAGCGGCGGGGGCGGATTCGGGTCGTGGACGGCGGGAAAATCCAGGCGCCAGACGCGCTCACGACACGCATTGAAGACGAGGGCGCCGACGGCATCCTGTCGATCGCGATTGATCCGGAGTTCGAGCGGACCCACTTCGTGTTCGCCGTCACCTCGGCTCGTACCGCATCGGGCGATGCGTTCCGGCTGACGCGATACCGTGAGCTTCGCGGTACGCTGGCCGAGCGCGCCGTGCTGCTCGAAGCAGAAGGACCGCCCGTCGCCGACGCCGCGGCGGTGCTGCGTGCAGGCCTGGACGGCAAGCTGTACCTCGCGATCGGCGCGCCGGGCTTCCCCGGTACGCTGCTCCGCCTCAACGTGGATGGCACGTTGCCTCGCGATCAGCGCGGAACGCGCCCGGCGATCGCGCAGGGGATCCAGTCGCCGCGCGGCCTTGGAGTGGATCCGCGCAGCGGCATCGCCTGGATCGCCGACGATCAGGACGGGCAGGCCCACCTCAGTGGACTCTCGCTGCAGAAACGACCGCTCGAAGCCGTCGTCCGCGCGCGGCACCCGCTCCCCGGCGGCAGCGGCTCGCTCGCTTTCTATACCGGCCAGGCGCTCCCCGGGTTCACCAACACGCTCCTGATTGCATCCGCGTCGGGCCGCCATATCGAACGGATCCGCTTCGCGGACGCGGAGCCGGATCGGATTGCCTCCAGCGACCTGCTGCTGCAGGATGCGGTGGGCGCGATTGACGTCGTCGTCGTCGCGCCAGACGGCGACATCTTCTTCTGTGCTGATTCGGCGCTCGGCCGGATCACGGCACACTGAGGAGGGGGGACCAAGGTGTCAAGGTGCCAAGGTGCCAAGGTGCCAGAGTGCAGGACGTGGACGCGCGTCAGTGGGTCAGCGCGTAGATGACGACGTTGATGCCGACCGCGTACCCGTCCGGCGAGAACTGGTAAAAGTACCGGGGATCCTCTCCCTCGCGCTCCCAGGCGTCCGAAATGTCGGTGTCGTGGGTCATGACGACCATCAGCCGTCCGTTGCGATCGCTGATGCCGCGGATGTCAGGAATTGCCGTCTCTTCTCCGCGCTCGGACGTGGCGCCGCCCAGGCGCATCCATGAATTGATCGACGGAATCTGCGGCAGCTTGTCGACCACGAACACCTGGCGGAACAGCTGGTGGCTCGGGGTGATGTCCCTGATGGGATACTCGCTCGGCGGGAGCACGCGGCCGATTTCTTCGGCCCACTGGTCCCAGGCCCACTCCCCCCAGAAGTCGTCCACGTACAGGAAGCCGCCCTTGAGCAAGTACTCGCGCAGGCGGACGACTTCCACGTCGCTCAACCGCATCGTCCCGACATCCTCCATCTGGATCATCGGACAGTTGAAGAGGGCGTCGTCGGTCAGCCGGACGACGAGATGATTCGGCTCGCCGTCCCGCTGCCGGCTGACGCGGACTTTCGTGAGCTCGGAGAGGCGGATGGAAAAGTTGATGTCGGCGTCGGGATAATCCGTCCACCAGCCCATGCCGCCGGCCTCGCGGCGATCGCTCGTGTACATGCCCCGGCAGAAGGTATAGGCGCCGTCGAAGCTGTCCGCGTCGGGGAAACGCGGCGGGGCAGTCCGCAGGCGGCCCCATCCCTGGCGGAACCCCTGGGCGCCCACAGCGGCAGCCGCCAGCGCGATGAGGCACGAGACCGCGAGCAGGCGCTTCATCAGCCCCTTACTTCTTGTCCGTGGCCTTTGGGTCCGGAGCTGTTCGGGCCGGGGATCCTTTCGACAGCGACTTGTAGTATTCGTCCACGAGCTTGCGATACTGCTCTGGCACGTCGTCTGCTCCCGAGAGGAAGACTTCGCTCCCCTTCTGTTCGGCCTGCCGGCGGAGGCTGAACTCGAAGCGCTTCATCCCGTCCGCCACTTGCGACTGGAGACGTTCCAGCGTCGCGGCGTCCTGGTAGACCCGATCGTCGTCGAGCGCCTTCAGATTGCGGAGCACCTCGTCGAGCAACTTCGGATCGACTCCCTGCCCCTGAACCATCCGGCGAAGCTGCGCCGCGTCGGTGGCGAACTGCCGCGCGTCGCCGCGGAACTGCCGGATGTCGCCCGGGTCGAACTGGGCGCCCAGGTTGCCCGGCCGGCCGGTGCCGCCGCCGTAGTTGTTGAACTGCGCCGTCGCGTCGCCGTTCGCGAACTGTCCGCCGTTGCCCGCGGCGCGGCCACCGTTGTTGCCGCTCTGGCCGTTCTGCCCTTGCTGCCCCTGCGCGCCTTGCTGACCCCGGCTCCCCTGTTGACCCTGACTCCCCTGCTGGCCATTCTGCCCCTGCTGCCCCTGGCCCTGTTGCGCCCGCTGCTCCGCGCCATTGTTCGACGGCTGCCCCTGCCCTCGCCCCCCGGCCTGGCCGCTGCGTCCCTGCTGGCGCTCACGGAGCCGCTGGTCGAGCGAATCCACGCCGCGCGCGAGCTGCCGCGCCTTGTCGAGCGCCTGGTTCATGGTGTCGGACGGAGTTGGCTTGCCGAGCGCCGACGCCGCCTGGCCGAGCGTGTTCTTCAGCGCCTCGAGATTCGAGCCGATGGAGTTTTCGATCGGCTGCTGATCGCCTGGCGACATGCCTGCCCTGATCATCGAGCTCGAGTACCGGATCTTGTCGCGGACCTTGTTGTCGCGCAGCGACCCGGCGGCCTCCGACAGCTTCCGGGCGGCTTCCTTCTCGCCGGCGCGGAGGTCGCCGGCCGTACGATCGAGCTCCTTCTCGAGGTCGCCGACTTTCTGTTCCAGCGCGCTCTTGCGTTCGATCAGCTGCTGCGCCTTCTCCTGCCGGCGATCGGCCGCCGCCTCCAGGCCCTTTACGGCCTCGGCGATCTGCTGCTGCTCGCGAGCGAGCGCGTCGGCCTCCTGCTGCGCGTTCCTGACGTCCCGCTCGGCTCGTCCGGACTGGAACTGCTGGAGCCGCCGCTCCGCCTCCTTCAAGCGATCGAGCGCGGCCGCGGCTTGCCCTGCGGACGCCTGCTGCCCGTTCGCGGCAGCCCGGCGCATCGAGTCGGCGGCATCGCGCAGCTGCTGCGCCGACTGCGTCAGCTCGGGCCGGTTCTCCTCGCGGGCGAGCTGCTCCAGCCGTCGCGCGGCCTCCTCCGCCTGGTCTGCGATGTCGCGCTGCTGCTGGCCCGAGCCGCCCCCTGACGCCTGCTGCCCCAGTGCGGCCCGGCGCCGCTGCCGTTCCGCTTCCTGCTCCTGGCGTCGCGCGAGCTCTTTCAGCTTTTCCATCAGCTCGTCGAGCTTCTGATCGGACTGCTGCTGCGAGGCCTGCTGGCGCGTCTCGTACTGGTTCGCCATCTTGTCGAGCTCCATCTCGAAGAGATCGGCGAGATCCTGGGACATCGCGCTGCCGCCGCCTCCCCCGCCGCCACCCTGCTGCCGCTGCACCTGTACCTGCATTTCGTACTCTTCCTCCGCCTGTTGCAGGAACTGGAGGGCCTTCTGCTCGGGTGCCAGGGCGCCTTCAGGCTTGACGGCGTGCAGCCTGGATTCGGCGTTCTTCATTTCGGCAACGGCCTGCGGCAGCAGCTCGGCGACCTTCTTGAACGCCGGGTCCTGCTGGACCAGACGGCTGTTCATGCGCGTGAGGAGGCCGTCCACCTGCTCGCGCAGCCTGGACTGCGACAGCGCGATGACGGTGGAGTTCTCGCGCACCTTGTCCGGCGTCATCTTCTTGCGGTCGCGCTGGACGTTGAAGGTCGCCGCGACGATCTGGCGCTGCTGCTCGGAGAGCGCGCCAACCTGATTCTGCCGGCCGCCTCCGCCGCCACCGCCCTGCTGCGCGTCGGACGGGGCGCGCTTGAAATCCTTGCTGAGCGGGCGCACGCGTACGAAGTACATGTCGCTCATCGCCGGCTTCGGGCCGTCCACACCGTCGTTGTCGAGCGCCTTCGCGTAGTACGACACGAAGTCCCCGGGCTTGACGTCGAGCTCCTCGAGGTAGAAGGTGTGACCGGCCGTCACTTCCGGCATCCGCTTCTTGCCGTCGAACAGCCGGATCGTCTTCTCCGCGGC
>JBBWZJ010000313.1:0-3582 GCA_039648985.1 Acidobacteriota bacterium
CGGGCGGCGGCCTTCCGGATGGCGCCGATGAGCTCCTCGCGCTGCACCGATTTAGCCAGGTACGCCATCGCCCCGAACTCGAGCGCCTTGTAGATCTCCTCGTCGCAGACATAGGTCGACAGCACGACAATGCGCGCGTCGGGAAATTCGCGACGGATCGCCCTGGTCGTGTCAGATCCCGAAAGCCCGGGTAGCCGTTGATCCATCAGCGTGACCTGCGGGCGATGCGTGCGGTACAGCGCGAGCGCCTGCTCCCCCGTCGACGCTTCCGCGCACACCCGCATGTCAGGCTCGAGCGCGATGATGCTCGCCAGGCCCATCCGGACCAGATAGTGATCGTCGACGAGCATGATCGTCAGCTTGTCTGCCATGACTCCCCGCCGGTCACCATTGCCCCGACCGGCCCCGATCGAACCGGCACCATGACGGCGACACGCGTCCCCTGACCCGGTGTGCTCGCGATGTCGAGCACGCCGCCGAGCTTGTCCACGCGCTCCCGCACGCCCTGCAGGCCGAAGTGCGCACCTGATGCGGCGCCTTCCCCGGCATCCATCCCCCGCCCGTTGTCGACCACGATCAGATCGGTCGAATCGATGCCGAACCGCAGCTCGATATCGATGCGCGTCGCGCCGCCGTGCTTGAGCGCGTTCGTGAGAGCCTCGAGGCCGATCCGCAGCAGGTGGTGATCCTCCGCCGCGTCCGGCCGCAGTCGCGCGCCGGTGACCCGGACGTGTGCATCCGCGCGGGTATTGAGCGTCATCTGCCGCGCCAGGCTCGACAGCGCCCCGCCGAGATCCCGGCTCTCGAGGGCTTGAGATCGGAGGTCCATCACCGACCGCCGCGTTTCCTCGAGGCTGTAGCGAAGCATCTGCCGCACGACGTCGAGCGACTGCCGGGCCGCGTCGGGTGCAGTCTGGAAGCTCCCCGCCACAGCTTCGAGCTGGAGCGAAATGCCGGCGAGCCCCTGTTCCACGGTGTCGTGCAGCTCGCGCGCGACGCGCGTCCGCTCGTTGAGCACGGCCTGGTACTGCTGGCGCTTCCGGTTCGCGATGGCGCGCATCCAGAACGCGCCGATGGACGCGACGAGCGCCAGCATCACGACCATCACCGCCGTGTGCCGCATGGTCCACCAATGCGCCGGCGCCAGCACACGGACGTCATCGGCCGACCGCAGGAACAGGCGGAACGACGGCGGCGGTCCCCCTTGGTACGAGTAGACGCCGGTCACCGACAGCAGCGTGCCGGGGCGAATCCTGTCGAGGCTGTCGGTCGCCTGGTCGATGTCAAGGCCCGCATTGAAGATCGTTTCGCCGGACCTCAGCACGAGCACGCGCTCGGTGGCGCCCGCGAGGACGCTCAGGAGCTGCCCGTCCATGCGGACGATCTCGGCATCGTGATCCGGCGTGAGCACGGTGCTGCCGGCGAGCGCCACCTCCACGGGGGGCGGACCGTTGCCGGCCCCGACCACCCGGAGCACGGCGTTCCTCAGAATCGGCCTGCCCGGGGTGACTCCGGGGAACCCGGCCGCCTCGACGACGTCCCCGGGCCGGGCGACAAGCGACTGCTCCGTCTCAATCCGCACACCGGCGGTGCCGTCCTTCACGTAGACGACGTTGACGGCGTAGCGGAAGGTGGCCTTGCTCGTGAAATCACTCATCGCGACGGGCGTCCCCGACATGCGCGCGGTGACGACGCCGCGGACACGAATCCGCCGGTTCACTTCCCCCTCGGACGAGTAGTTGTAGATGTGCCGAATCGACCGCGTCGGCAGCGAGAACGGGTCCGGCGCCGGTTCGAGCACCATGACATCGCCGATGCGGCCGGCGAAGAGTGACACGCCGCGCAACTGCTCGGTCTCGCCGAAGAGGGTCCCGATATTGCCGCGCAGCCGCACGCGGGCATCGATGTAACGCGTCAGATCGGCAGGTGACGAGTAATCCCAGAACGACGCGCGTACGATGCCGTCCTCGATGGCCACGTCCGCGAACATCACGCGCGAGCGGGGATCCGACGACAGCCACGCGCGCTGCACGACGCCGACGAGCCCCACATAGTCACAATCGTACCGGCCCGTCAGCATCGCCGAGTAGGCGATCGTGCGCTCCTGGGGCATGGGCCCCCGCCCGAGCCTCCGCACCTGCTCGGGGATCACGTTCGGCGCGAAGCCGCCGCGCGCGGTCCGTCCTTCGATCTCGACAAGGTCCCCCACCTTCAGATCCGTCCAGGTGCCCACGCGAGCCGCGTCCGCGGGCGGCATCACGAACTGCCCGAAGGCGCCGTCGTGCACGACCAGGGTCATGCGCTGAACTTCGTCGAAATGGGTGACCGTCGCGCGGATGCGCACCGGGTACCCCAGCGCACCGCCGTCCTGCGACAGGGCGCGGATGTCCCGGATTCGGGTAAGGAGCGGCAGGGCGGCTGGCCCGTTGCCCGGCGCCGCCGCCGCCCCGGGCGGACACAGGACCAGCAGCACGAGCGCCAGCGGGACGAACCTGTTCACGATCCGCACAGCCTTGGCATACTACAGCCGGCACTTCTGGCACGCAACGAGTTCGACGGGGTTCGACGAGCTCAACCCGTATAACCCGTATAACCCGTATAACCCGTATAACCCGTAAAACCGGTAGAACCCGTAGAACCCTCGTAATCCCTTTGTACTATTGACCGTCCCCTGGAACCACCCTACGCTGACCAGACTTCCACCCGTCAGAGGCAGCGCCCTCGATTTGTCTGCGCTGCGCCGCAGGGTCTCCGGTCCGTCATGACACAGCCGTTGAAGTCGCAGGGGTTCGCGTCCCAGGCTCCGTATTGGGCGCTCGGCGTTCTGCTCCTGAACAGCGCGTATCTCGCCGCGTTCGCCAGCCCGACGGTCTTCTACTTCGGAAACGTCGTGCTGCACATGGCGCTGGGCCTTGCCCTGGCCGGGTTGTTTGCGGTGCAGGTGGTCCGCCGCCGGGTCGCACCCCGGCCGTCGCATACGCCCGCGCTTCGCACGCTCGTCATCCCCTGCGCCGCGCTGCTTGCCGCCGGCACGGCGGCGGGGATCCTGATCATGATCCTCGGCGCCGCCGGGCGCTGGCGATGGCTGCTGCCCGTCCATATCGGGCTGATGCTCGCCGGTGGAGCTCCGCTGCTCGCGGTCGCCGCCGCGAGCCGGTTGCGTGTCGCTCGAGGCCGCGAGCGTGCGCTTGTCGCCGTCGCGTGCGCCGCCGCGATCGTGCTGGCCGTTGCCGCCCCGCTTGTCGGCGCCTCGACGCGCTGGCGCGATGCGTATGTCGTCCGCAATCCGACGACCGTCCCCACCAGCATGGACGAAGAAGGCCGCGGACCGACGAGCCCGTTCTTCCCCTCGTCAGCCGACACCAACGTCAAGGCGATCATTCCGGCGGACTTCTTCACGACGAGCGCGAGCTGCGCGCGGTGCCATCAGGGCATCTACGACGAGTGGAAGTCCTCGATGCACCACTTCTCCTCGTTCAACAACCAGTGGTATCGCAAGTCGATCGAGTACATGCAGGACACCGTGGGGACGAAGCCGTCGAAATGGTGTGCCGGCTGTCACGATCACGCGGTGTTCTTCAA
>JBBWZJ010000024.1:0-6962 GCA_039648985.1 Acidobacteriota bacterium
GGAGTGGAGCTGGTGCTACGTCGACGAGGTCGCGTTCCGGGCGCCGGGCTAGCCGGTCTACGTCATCCGGCCATGTCCCAGGGACAGTCCCGGGGACATGGCCGGTACGTGACCGGACCGGCTCGTAGGAAATCGACAAGCGAGTGCAAGATCGTGCGCCACGATTGCCGTCCGACTGGAAAACCGACTACATTCCGTTGCATGACGCGTCGGCTCACCCAGGTCGCTGCCTACGCGAAGGTGAGCGAGGCGACTGTCAGTCGCGTTCTCAACGGCAAGCCGGGCGTGGCCGAGGCGACACGGCAGGCGGTCTTGACGGCTCTGGATGTCCTTGGGTACGAGCGGCCGACCCAGCTGCGGGGGCAGCGCGCGAGGCTGGCCGGGCTCGTCCTGCCGGAGCTGCAGAACCCGATTTTCCCTGCATTCGCGGAAGTCGTGGCGGATGCCCTGTCGCGCCGCGGCGTCACGCCGGTCCTCTGCACTCGCACGGCGGCCGGCGTCACAGAGGCGTCCTACGTCGACATGCTCCTGGAACAACAGGTCTCCGGGATCATCTTTTTCGGCGGGCAGTACCACGAGACGGGCGCTGACCATCGGCACTACCACCTACTCGCGGAGCGGGGACTTCCCGTCGTCCTGATCAACGCCGCGTACGAGGATCTCGGTTTTCCCCGCGTCTCCGTCGACGATGCTCATGCGATCCAGCAGGCGCTCGCGCATCTCGAGACGCTGGGCCACGAACGCATCGGGATCGTGCTCGGGCCACCCGATCACGTCCCGTCGATTCGGAAGCTGGACGCGTACGTGGCCGCCCGCGGCAGTGGTGAGGCACTCGTCGAGCACACGATGTTCTCGATTCAAGGCGGCGTGGCGGCGGCGCAGCGGCTGATCAAGCGTGATGCGACGGCGATCGTCTGCGCCAGCGACATCCTGGCGCTCGGGGTGATCCGGCAGGCTCGCCGCGCCGGCCTCGAAGTGCCCGCCGACCTGTCCGTGATCGGGTTCGACGACTCGGCGCTGATGGTCTGCACCGAGCCGCCGTTGACCACCGTGAGGCAGCCGATCGAGGCGATGGGCCAGGCCGCGGTCGCCCAGCTGCTGAGTCAGGTGGGCGGGACGCAGGTGTCGAGCGACGAGCTCCTGTTCGAGCCCGAGCTCGTCGTCAGAGCCTCGACGGGGCCGGCCGTCCGCGCGCCCCTTGTGTCCTCGACGCGCTAGTCGACTTTTTGCAAATGCCGTAGACTTTTTTGCGAAGATAGGTGTAGTCTCCGACACATCGCTACCACGTCGAAAGTTCGCGTTGGTCGGCAGGCTCGTGGGTCAGTGCCTCGGGCCCGACGCCGCCCCTGGTGGCGAAGCGCCGTCATCTATCAGGTCTACGTTCGAAGCTTTGCGGACGGAAACGGCGATGGGATCGGCGATCTCGCCGGAGTCCGGGCGCGGCTCCCCTACCTTCGCGACCTCGGGATCGACGCGATCTGGTTCACGCCCTGGTACCCGTCGCCGATGGCCGACGGCGGCTACGACGTCGCGGACTATCGCGACATCGATCCGACCTTCGGTTCGCTCGGCGACGCCGAGCGCCTGATCCAAGAAGCCGCGGCGCTCGACATCCGCGTCATCGTCGACGTCGTCCCGAACCACTGTTCCGACCGACACGCATGGTTCCAGCAGGCCCTCGCGGCTCCGCCCGGCGCGCCCGAACGCGATCGCTTCTGGTTTCGGCCGGGGCGCGGCCCGAACGGCGAGCTCCCTCCGAATGACTGGTCGTCGATCTTCGGCGGTAGTGCATGGACCCGAGCGCAGAGCGGCGACGGGACCCCAGGCGAGTGGTACCTGCACCTGTTCGCGCCTCAGCAGCCCGACCTCAACTGGGAGAACGACGACGTCCGGCGCGAACACGAGGAGGTGCTGCGCTTCTGGTTCGACCGTGGCGTCGCCGGCGTCCGCATCGACTCCGCGGCGCTCCTCTTCAAGGACGCCGCACTGCCGGACTTCGATCCGGACGACGTGCCCTCGCCGCATCCGTTCAGCGACCGCGACGAGCTGCACGACGTCTATCGCTCATGGCGTGCGCTCGCCGACACGTATCACGACGACCGCATTCTCATCGGGGAGATCTGGCTTCCCGACGTCGAGCGCTTCGCTCGGTATCTCCGCCCGGACGAGATGCATACGGCGTTCAACTTCGAGTTTCTCGCGTGTCCCTGGGATGCCGCGAGGCTTCGTGCCTGCATCGATTCGACGCTCGCGGCACACGCGCCTGTCGGTGCGCCGGCGACGTGGGTGCTCTCGAACCACGACGTGACACGCCACGTGACGCGCTACGGACGAGCGGACACCACGTTCGAGTTTGCGGCGAAGACCCGTGAGATTCCGCCGGTCGACCTACAGCTCGGCACGCGCCGTGCGCGGGCGGCGGCCCTGCTCGCGCTCGCGCTGCCGGGGGCGGTCTACATCTACCAGGGCGAGGAGCTCGGTCTGCCCGAGGTCGAGGACCTACCGGACGACGTGTTGCAAGACCCGATGTTCTTCCGATCGGGAGGCAGCGACCCCGGACGCGACGGCTGCCGCGTTCCCCTTCCTTGGGCGGGGGACGAGTCGCCGTACGGCTTCAGCATGGGGGAGGCGGCCTCGCCCTGGCTGCCACAGCCGGCGACGTGGCGCGCCTACACCGCCGAGCTTCAAGAGCAGTTGCCCGATTCGATGCTGGCCCTCTACCGGCAGGCACTCCGCCTCAGGCGCGGCAAGCCGGACCTCGGCGACGGCCCGATCAGGTGGCTCGAGGCGCCCGCCGGAGTGATCGCCTTTGCCCGGGGACCCCGCTTCGCGTGCGTGCTGAACCTGTCGGCCTCGCCGGTGCCGCTGCCGCCGCACGAAGGGGTGCTGCTCGCGAGCAGCCCGGTCAGCGACGGCCTTCTGCCCACGGATACGGCTGCCTGGCTGACACTTTCCACTAATAGTCACGAATCTGCAACGAATGGTTAACTGATTTGCAAAATTCTGTCGAACATGAAATGCTGGGCGGCATGCATGCCGGTACTACGGCAAGCGCGTTCGGCCGCCTCGCTGGCAAGCGGCCGGCCGGAGCCGGGAGACCTCGGAAAGGAAGGACGATGAAGTCCATTTTCAGGGCGATGACGCTCGCGGTCGTGGTGTCGGCGCTGCTCCTCGTCGTCGGCGCGGGCTCGCTGGCGACGGCGGGACAGCGGGCGAAGGTCACGATCAGCGTCGCCGCGCTGCGTCCGGGCAGTTCGGACGAAGCGCAGAAGCAGTTCAACGACAACGTCGCACTGTTCGAGAAGCAGCATCCGAACATCGACGTGAAGGCCGTGGATTACGCCTGGGACGGCGCGACCTTCGCGGCGCAGCTGGCCGCCGGCAGATTGCCGACGGTGTTCACCGTCCCCTTCACCGATGCGCGGACGCTCGGGGAGCATCGGCAGGTCGCAGACCTGACGGCCGCCGTCAAGAAGTGGCCGTACTACAAGAAGTTCCAGAAGACGATCATCGCCGAGGCGACAACGGGCAAGGGTCGCATCATCGGCGTTCCGTACGCGGCGTACGCGCAGGCGCTGCACTACAACCGCCAACTGTTCAGACGGGCCGGACTCGATCCGAACAAGCCGCCGACCACGTGGGCGCAGCTGCGGAAGGATGCGAAGCAGATCGCGCAGCGGACCGGACAGGCCGGCTATGCGCAGATGGGCCTGAACGACAACACGGCAGGCTGGATCCTCACCACCGTCGCGTACACGCTCGGCGGCAGGATGGAGACCGGCCGCGGCACCGCGGCGACTGCGACGCTCAACAACAAGTACACCGTCCAGGCGCTTCAGCTGCTCAAGCAGATGCGTTGGACCGACAACTCGATGGGCTCTACGTACGACTACACGTGGCCGACGATCAATCAGGCGTTCGCAGCCGGCAAGATCGGCATGTTCATCAACGGCTCGGACATTTACACCTTCCTCGTCCAGGCCGCGAACCTCGATCCGAACATCTACGGCATCGCTCCCATTCCCGTCGCAAAGAACAAGACGGCGGGGGTGCTCGGAGGCGGCTCGATCGCCGTCGTTCGCCCGGACACGAAGGGCGCGAAGCTCGACGCCGCTATGAAGTGGATCGACTTCTTCTACATGGAGAAGCTCGTGAAGAAGACCGCTGCACTGCGTGACACGCGGATCCTGGTTGCCAACAAGCAGCCAGTCGGCGTCCCGGCGTTCCCGATCTTCAACAGGAAGCAGTTCGACTTGGCGAACACGTGGATCAAGCCGTACGTGAACGTGCCGTTGAGCCAGATGAAGCCCTTCCTCAAGGGCATCTTCAAGCAGAACCTGTATCCGGAGCCTGGGGCCTCGACGCAGAGCCTGTACCACGCCCTCGATCCGGTCGTGCAGGCGGTGTTCACGGATAGGAACGCGAACATCAGCAGCTTGCTCGCGCAGGCGAACGAAGTCGCGCAGAAGGCGATCAGGGAAGGGAAGTAACCTCTGGACGTCCGTGCCCGGCGGGGAGTCGTCACGACTCCCCGCCGGCTAGGAATAGGGTGGACGCCGTGAGCGCAGCAGCGCGCGAAGTCGCGGTCGAGCACGCGCAGCCGGTGACGAGGCCGGGGTGGCGGGACCGTCTCTCGCCTGTTCACTGGGTGCGCAGCGGCGGGCTTGCAGCGCTCCTGTTCGCGCTGCCGATGCTGCTGATCTTCGTGGCGTTCTCGTGGTACCCGATCGTCAGGCTCGTCGTCCTCTCGTTCCAGCACACGAATCTCGTCGACCCTCCGAGCTGGGCCGGGTTGGACAACTTCCGCGAGGTGATCAACGACCCGCTCTTTCTGACCGCGGTCAAGAACACCGCCTACTTCGCCGGGCTCGCGTTGCTGTTCGGCTACCCGATCCCGCTCGTGATGGCCGTCTTGATCAGTGAGTCACGCCGCTTCCGAGGGCTTTACAGCGCGCTTGCATATCTCCCCGTCGTCATCCCACCGGTCGTCGGGGTGCTGCTCTGGAAGTACGTGTTCTACGAGCCGAGCAGCGTCGGCCTCTTCAACACGATCCTCGGCTGGTTCCACTTCGGCCCCTACGGCTGGTTGCAATCGCCCGGCACCGCGATGCCGGCGCTCGTCGTCGAGGCGACGTGGGCCAACGCCGGGACGACTGTGATCATCTATCTGGCTGCCCTCCTGGTCGTGGATCGGGACCTGTACGACGCGGCCTCCGTCGACGGGGCAAGCCTTTGGCGCAAGCTCTGGCACGTCACGCTTCCACAGCTGCGGGGCGTGCTGCTGGTAACGCTGATGTTGCAGATCATCGCCACGGCGCAAGTCTTCCTGGAGCCGTTCCTGTTCACGTCCGGTGGGCCTGCCAACTCGACTCTCACCGTGCTGCTGCTCGTGTACCAGTACGCGTTCGGGAACTCCGTCGGCGTGGGGTTCGGTCAGGCTGCCGCACTGAGCCTGATGGTCGCGGCATTCCTCGCCGTCTTCGCCCTCGTCTTCATGCGTGCGACCCGTTCCTGGAGCACAGCGTGATCGCGTTCACGCGGAGCAGGCAGGAGGAGGTGACCGGGGGGCTGCTCACGCCGAACGAGTGGGAGCGCCGCAACGTCAGGTGGTGGTTCGGTTCGTCGCAGCTCGCCCTGTTCGTGGTCCTGGTCCTGATCGGGCTCGGCCCGATCATCTGGCTCGCGAAAGGTGCGATCACACCGACGATCGACACGTTGAGAAACCCGCTGACGCTCTTCCCGCACGGCGTCGCCTGGAGCAACCTCAGCGAGGCCTGGTCGAGCGTGCACGTCGGCCGGTACTTCCGGAACACGGTCGTGCTTGCGTTCGGCTCGTGGCTCTGCCAGATCGTCGTGGCCGCGACGGGTGCGTATGTGCTGTCGGTGTTGCGACCGGCCTGGGGACGGTTCGTCTACTGGCTCCTGCTTGCGACGCTGTTCGTGCCGACGATCGTCCTGATCATCCCGCTCTACATCGAGATCGTGCATCCGCCGTTCATCAACCACTCGTTCGCGGAGAGCTACTGGGCGATCTGGCTGCCCGCAGGCGCAAGTGCCTTCAACGTCGTGATCATGAAGCGCTTCTTCGACAACCTGCCGCGCGAGTTGTTCGAGGCTGCGCACATCGACGGCGCCGGTTCCGTGCGGGTGTTCTGGTCGATTGTCCTGCCGCTGTCGAAGCCGATCCTCGGCGTCGTCTCGATCTTCGCGATCCTGGCCGAGTGGAAGAACTTCCTCTGGCCTTTCCTCGTCCTCTCGAATAGCCCGGACCGGCAACCGCTGTCCGTGCGTCTACCCGCGATCCAGGCGCAGACGCAACTCGGCGTTCTTCTGGCGTCGATGCTGATCGCAGCGCTCGTCCCGATTCTGGGATTCCTGATCTTCCAGCGGACGTTCCTGCGCGGGTCCGGGCTGGGTGGCGCTTTGAAGGGCTAGGAGGCTGCCTCTGCGGGTTAGTAGCTGCCGCCGCCGTAACCGCCTCCGCCTTGCGGCTGCGAGCGCGGGGCGACCTTCGCGCCTGCGGCGGAGACGGCAAACCAGGAGCCACCGAAAGCATTGATGCCCTCGCCGTTTGTGTCACCCGGCGTCTTGTCGTTCACGAATGTGTACAGCGGGTGGCCGTTGTAGGTGAGTTGGCTCATTCCGTCACCGCGCGCCGTCCTTCCGACGTCGGACTGCTTGGCGCCGCTGCCGACGAGCGGATTGGCACGGACGCGCAGCGGTGGCCAATTGGCCGCGCACGGGCCGGTGCACGCGCTCGTCGCGCGTGAGTCGCGCCCGCCTGCAGCCTGGAAACGTGGTCGGCGGATATCCGCAGTACGGCCTGGCAGCTAGTCGCGATGCGGCGACTGAGCCTTGCCGAGACCCTGTGTCGATGACATAGCCCATTCTCATCGCACCAAAGGAGATCTCATGCGACTGATCACCGGCGCAGTCACGACGATCCTCGCAACCCTTGCGTT
>JBBWZJ010000028.1:0-5748 GCA_039648985.1 Acidobacteriota bacterium
GCCTCGTCCTCACGGGAACAGCGACGCTCTTCAGCGTCGGCGTCCTCCGCGCCGTGGCCTCAACTCGTCACGACGGACAGGTCTACGACACTGAGGTCTTGACCGAGGACAACGAGCTGACACTCCGTTTGCTGCACCTGGGATATCGCATCATCAGCCCGAGGGAATGCACGCTGACGACGGAGGTCATGCCCACGTGGCGAGAGCTGGCTCGACAGCGTCTGCGCTGGAAGCGGGGCGCCCTCCAGAACCTCCTTCAGTACGGTTGGACGCACGTCACACGCCGATATTGGGCACGGCAGCTGCTGAGTTTCGCCGGCGTCTCAGCCACGTTCGTCTATCTGGCGACGCTCGCAGCAGCTCCACTTACGGGTTTGCACTTCAGTCCGTTTTGGCTCGCGATCTCCGGGCTCTTCGCCCTTGAACGTTTTGTCACCGTCCGCGAGCGCGGGCTTCGGCAGCAACTCCTTGGTGCTGTGATCGTCGTCGAAATGATCTACGACGCGTTCCTTCAACTTGTGCAGGCGCGTGCGTATGCGGATGTAGTCCTCGGACGCGGAGGGAGGTGGTAAGCATGTATGGACAAACAGCAGGGGTCGCGGGAGCCGCAGCCACGGGTGGCACGGCGGCGACACTTCCGTTCACGGGCCTGAATCTGATCTGGATTCTGCTCGCTGGGTTTGCGCTCATTGCGGCGGGCATCGCAATCATGAGGGTGATCCCCCGCAAACTTGCCTGAGCAGGCCCAACGCGCGCCATGATGACTTCGCTCGGTTCTCGGCTTCGAGCGCGAGGAATTGCGCTCTTGCATGCGATTAGAGCGGGATTAGAGCTGCCGACGATCGTCTTCGGGTACCCGAAGAAGGAGAAGGCAATGAACGCGCGTCCGAGAAGAGGAAAGGGAACACGGAAATCGCGGCTTGGCCTGTTGATCGTGGCGCTGGCGTTGGGCGCTGTCGCAGTCGGAGCGTCCGGAGCCCTGGCGGCAGGAGAAGCTGCCCACTCAACCGATGCTTGCCCGGCGGGATCAAAACGCGCCGTGATCGGCGGCAAGGTGCAGTGTCTGCAGGCGGGGCAGCGCTGTAAGTCGCGCTATCAGGCTGCTTACAAGCGGGCCGGCTTCACCTGCACCAACGGTCGTCTGCACAAGCGCGCGACAGCTCCGCCGCCGGTGCAACCGCCGCCGACAGAGCCGCCGCCGACACCGCAACCGCCCCCGGCGCCGCCGGCGCCGCCGGGCCACTACCACGGTTTGACGTCGCAGCTGACGACGGTCGACTTCGACGTGTCAGCCGACGGGCGTGGCGCCACGAACATCACTACGGGTCAGATCAACCAGGGTTGCACCCCGTCTGGTCACATCTCAGGCGGCGGGATACAAGGCGCATCGAGGCCGATCGCGGCCGACGGGACGTTCGTGGTCAACTTCGATTTCCAGGGCACGTTCAGCGACGGAACCCCCTACAACGGCAACCTGAACATGACCGGCCACTTCAGCGGCAGCTCCGTCAGCGGCACGCTTTCAGCGACGCTCAACTTCACAGACAACGGAACCGCGTACGCGTGCGGATCGGGTCAGCAGACCTGGACGGCGACGCGGACAGGGTGACGCGTAGCCGAATACGGCCCTCCAACCAGCGTGCGCAACGTGTCAGTTTGCTCCCCTGCGGTGTCGGGTTCACCGCCGGGGAGCAAACGGCGCGCAGCCGCGGACGCTTTAGTGCGCGAATCGGGAACGGCTCGACTGACGCAACGACTCAGCCTGCCGTTCTCCGTCGAGGACTTGCACGCGTCGACGTGACCAGGGAACGCCTTTACATTTCGGAGTGTGGAGCTCACGGTCTACGCGGAGGCGAATCAGTTCATCCTCTTTGGGGGCGCAGAGTCGTCAGCCGATGAGGATGGCGAGGTCTCGAACGCCGAGCTCGCCGCCCATGTCGCTGCGCGGCTCAGCACGCTCGTCGTCTTCACCGCGAGCTACGGCGTCGTTTCCGTCTGCTTCGAATCATCTCCCTCCGAGCCGGCAGAGGAGATCTCCGGCCACGACCACGTCGTCGAGGCTTCGCTGGACTGCCCCGAGGGCGAATTGTTGATCCTGGAGGACGGAACCGAGGTGCGTGCGCGGCTGGCTGTCTCACCTGGGATGAACCACGTCCGGATCGCGTGGGACAACATCGCGAGCGGCGACGCCGTGCTCGCGGAGGAGCCGCTCGAGCGGCTGACCGTTCGGGTCTGGCCGGGAAAGGCCACTGCGCCACGGGTGCTTCGGTGGTACGAAGGCTGGCGCCCGCGGCCGGCGCCGACGAATCCGCATGGGCTTTGGGTGCTCGCCGGACCTGACATCGGCGACCACAGCGGCATGCGCGCGATTGGCGAGTGCCCGAGGAGCGACGGCTCGTCGACTGTGTTGATCGTCGACGCGGACGGCGTCTATTGGCAGCAGGACTACCGGACCGAGCCGCCGTACGACGAGATCCTCTTCGAGCTTCCGGAATCGGAACTCCACCGCTTCGAGCTCGACTGAGCTACGCGGGGCGAGGCGCTGGCGCAGCGACTGACGATCGAGCTTGTCGAGGACGCGGCCGGCGTTCGAATCGACGTGACTACGCCGCGGCGAGTCGATCTCGCCCTGAGGGAAATCCACACGCGCTTCGCGCATCGGAGCCCCGACCTCGAGGCGAAGTGGCTCGCGGCGGCAGAAGCGCTCGTCCGCGGGGATGAAGCCTCGCGCGAACGCACTCACCCCGACTCGTTATTCCAGATCAACGTCTCTGCACCGCGGCGGGACACACCGTGGGACATGGCCACGGTGCGAGTGAGCGTCCCGGGTGACATCACGGGCGCCCTCTCGGCTCACCGCTACCTCGATCTCGCGGCGAAGAGCGAGGAGAGCCGGCTGTTCGCGACACTCGCAGAACAGGAGACGGTTCGGCTGCGGTGGGTCACCGAACGGGTCGAGCTCCTCTACCGGCTCCCGCCTGAGCAGCGCGCCGACTGGCGACAGGCTGTGGAGACCAACGAGACGCGGAGTGACGACGAGCGCCACACCCGCTACGAGGAGCTGCTCGCCGGCGGCCATGCCGCTTCGAGCGAGCTCCCGTTCTACCGGCGCGTTAGGCCAAGCCGACCTCGACGGACCGCAGAGCCGCCGGGGAGTCCAATTCCGTTCTTCGCCAAGCGCAGCGGAGGCGTCCCCAGCGCACGCCGTCCGACAGTTGCCGGAATTCGCCTGCCGCCGGGGCGCCGCGCACCAGATTCGCTCGCGTCGTACTGGATCAGCGACGAGCCGCTCGAGGGTGCCGGAGAAGCGGCCGCTGCGATCGCGCGCGCGTTCGGAGCCACCGGGCTCTGGCCGCTTCTGTGGTCGTGGGACGAAGATCCGCCCGCGTACCTCGACCCGCCGATCGAGCCGGACCGGGTCGACACCGTCGACGTCGAGGCGGTAATGCGCCGCGGCTGGGATCGGCTCGCCGTGCACCCAGCCGGCTTGGTTGAGCCCATCGGCCCGCGCTTTCCGGGCCTCGCCGCGGGTTCGCCGGTCGATCCCGCCACGGCTCGCGACCCATTCGAGTTGGCGAAGCTGCTCGGCATCGCAGCGCGCCTGATGATCGTGCCCTGCAACAGGCCGGCCGATTGCGTCGCCCTGATCGGTGGCCTCGCAGTCGAGGTCGATGGAGCCGAGATCTCAGCGGTCATCCGGTCGTGGGAAGAGCGGTTCGGTGCCGTCCTTGTTTCGGTGGAGCCAAGCCTCGCCACCCTCGCGATTACGACGCCTCCGCGCACCTCAGAACAAGCGCTCGCTGTCGCAGCTGAGCAACTCGCCTTTTGTCCTCCGGAAGCGGTCGAACCCGGAACCCTGGCGCAACTCGCTTCGTCGATCATCTCGGATTCCGTCTGGCCGGTCGCCTGGTACGACTGACATCAGGCAGCCAATTGGTGCCCCCTAAAGTCACAAGGCCCTTCCGCCGATGACTTCTGGCAGCGGGAGGTATTGAGGAGATCAGGGACCGTCGCAGGCCCTCAGATTTCCGCCGGGAAGCTCGCCGCTCCCCAAGTCTCCCTGCGCAGAGGGCGACGGTTTCTCCACCCGCCGCCCTCTCTTCCTTGCACCGGCACGACGCCTGGCACGCAAACTGGACTGCTCCATCGGAAGTCGAACGCACCGCTGGCCTTCGCGTTACCCGCCCCTGCTCTGCCGCACGTTGCCGCAGTTGCGGCGACGCTCTCGCCGCCGTCGTGAAAGCCGAGGGTCCTCTGCGAGAACACCTGAAAGGGACCGGCCGTTTTCGCGGTCGTTGATCAGCATCGCGACGCAAGTACGACCCGTCGCGCCAGGCTCCGCCGCGAAGCTAGTTGACGCGCGGCCAGCCCGACTTGATGTGCGCCTCGACGATCGAGCCGGTGGCCGCAAGCGGCAACAGCAGGCGGAGATCGAAACGCAGCGGTGTAACTGGACGCAACCAATCGTTAGCGGCGCACGCGTGCAAGAGCAGTGTCCTGACAGCACGAGCGACTCCTGGTACCCCACCAGGCCGTACATGCAGCGCGAAAGCGGTCCCGTCTCCCGTCCGATCTACCGAGCGAGCTCGCAGGAACCGCTCATTAAGCCCTCCCGGTCGATCGCGGTAATATCGCTTCACCAGGGGTGGAGGTGTCTTGAGGCAGCTAGCCCCGGCGTTGCATCGCGTTGCGTCTATCCAGGGGAGGAGTACATGAAGAGGGTTCTTGTGCTGTTCGTGCTTACGGGTGCGGTCAGCTTGATGGCAAGCACGGTTGCGTCGGCGGAGCCGGCAATGTGCTTAGGGACGCCTGCGACGATCACAGGCTCGGGCACGATCGTCGGTACCGACGGGCCGGACGTGATCGTCGGAAGTACCGGTAACGACACCATTCTCGGGCTCGGCGGTGACGATCTCATTTGCGGCGATCTCGGGAACGACACGATCGACGGTGGGAGTGGGGACGACTTTCTGATCGGTGATTCGAGCCTGTCGATTCTGCTCGGTCAGAACGGCGGCCAGAGTGTTCCCGGAGGCAATGACACGATCTACGGGGGCGCCGGCGACGATCAGATCTTTGGCGAGGCCGGAAGTGACACGATCGACACCGGCAACGGCAACGACTTCGCAACCGGCAACGTCGGGAATGACACGGTCTCCGGCGGAAATGGTGACGACGAGTTGTTCGGCGGGCCTGGTAGCGACACGCTCAACGGCGAGAACGGGAACGACCTTCTCGTCGGCACGGTCGGGAGCGACGTGCTCAACGGCGGAAAGGGCGATGATCTGCTGGACGGCGATCTTCCGCCGGCGGACGAAAGTGGCCAGCCTGTCCTCGATCCGAATCCGAACTTCGACACGTGCAACGGCGATCAGGGCTTCGACATGGCATTCGGCTGCGAGTCGATGAGCGGCATCGAGTCACTCTTCGGTAGCTAGACGCTGTAGCTGGGGCTGCGGCGGAAACCCGCGGCAGCCCCAGTTCAGCCGGCGTCAGCCTTTGTCTCCAGCTGCGGCGGCGGTAGGCGGTAGAACTCGAAAACGGATGAGGGCGATCGCCCTCGCGCCCCGCCGTGCCGCTCTGTCGTTGCCGTCGGCCTCCTCGCAACACGCACGCCGACGCGCGCGCCTCGCTTCGCAGTGCTCGCGGCGTGTGCGACCTGTCGTTCGAGCTCCGGGCTGTAGGGCAGCCGAAAGGACCGGGGAGTGTCGGAGCCGGGCGGCTGTGTCCAGAGGAAGATAGCGCCGG
>JBBWZJ010000045.1:0-29510 GCA_039648985.1 Acidobacteriota bacterium
TTCTCCACGTTGCTGCCGAGCGCCCTCTCCTCCTTCGGACTGTGGACGCCAATCCGCCCCAGCACGAGGAGCCAGGGATTCGTCTTGCGCGCGTGGTCGAGGATCTTCTGGAAAGGTTTGCCGTCGAGGAGCGTTTTTCTGATCGCGATCCCCGACTCGTTCCCCATCCGCTCGCCCACTTCGAGATGCGACTGATAGATCTGCGCGAGCCCGGTGTCGATGATCTCCTCGTGGAGCTGATTCTGCTCCTCGAAGCGGAAGACCTTCGCCGCCTGTTCGGTGAGCACGTTGACGATACCGTTGAAGACGGAGTAGTGGAGGTACGGATCGTAGACCGCGATGGTTTCGACCTTCTTGCCGAAAGCCCGGGCGAGATCGACAGCCGTCATGAACGCGCCGAACGACTGCGGGCTCCCGTCGATGCCGACGAGGATCGTGTCCCGATCGGCCTCGCCCGGCTCCGGCACGTGCTTGACGACCCAGACATCACGGTCGCACTGGCGGGCGACCCGCTCGCAGACCGAGCCGATGACGCTGTCCCGCGCGCGGCCGATCCCCAACGCGCCGATGACGACAAGATCGTGGTCTGATCCGTCGAGATCCTTGAGGATTTCGGCATGATGCTTTCCGTCCATCATCCGCGGCTCGAACTCGAGACCCGACTCCTTGCAGAGTCGTGACATGCCATCCAGATAGCTGTCGGAGATGAGCTTGAGGCCCATGGTGATGAGGCTGTCGTGGATCTTCCGCTGCCGCTCGAGCTCCACTTCGTCGATGTACTCTTCCGGCAGTGTGTACTCCATCTGCCTGAAGCGATAGTCGTGCAGCTTGGCCGCGTAGACGTGGCAGCCGACCAGTTTCGCGCTGAACGCCTTCCCGAGCGAGAGGGCGCACGCGACAGCGCGGTTGGAGTGGTCCGAGTTATCCACCGGAACGTAGACGCTCTTGTACATGAATCCTCCAGATAACCCGGGACGGCTCACGCCGTCGTGGCTGCCGGGTGCGTTGGTTCCCCGCCGAGCTTTCCGTGCTCGCCAGAGCGGTCCCGCCGCCGCACCCAGCCGATCACCGCCAGTTCGATCACGAGAATGAGGAGCGCCGACTTCACCATCGGGCCGACAGCCGATGTGACGACGGCAGGCTCGACATAGAGGGAGTACCAGAGCGTGAGACCTCGCCGGTTCCCACGTTCCCGCGAAAATCCGTCCCAGACCGAGAAGGCCACGGGCATGAAATCTCCCGCGGACAACGCGGCACCGGACGCTGGTCGAAGCGGGCGCTTGAAGATGGCCGACCATTCCCCCTTGTCGTAGGTCGCGACACCGGTGAGGTCACTGGCGTCCTTGGGGGCGATGTCGCCGCTTCCTTTGCCGGTGAACTGCACCGGGGCCGGCTTGGACAGGTCGAAGAACCAGAGGTCCACCGGGGTCTGCGCGTCGCCGAAGATGAAGTAGGGCTTGCGCGTGCCGGCAGGGACCTGCGAAGGGATCTGGACTGCAACTGCGTCGGCGAACTCGGAGGGTGCCGGTCCAGCCGCCTCGGCAAACGGATCCGCGGCCTGTCCGGCCGGCGTCGCGGCGACCTCGTCGGCTCCGAAGACGCTCCCGCTCGAAGCGCCGGAGGCTGCGCCCGTCGCCGGTTCCTCCTCCTCTTCGAGCGGCACAGGGAGGGACGGTCCGGCTTTCCCGGCCTTCTCGGCGCTCATGTCGTGCCATCGAACCAGCAGCGCGACCGAGTCTGTGTCGTAAATCGCCTGGACGGTGACGTTGGTCGCCGGTGGATGGAATGACCGTCCGGGCTCCATGATCTGCCCGACGACAGGAAAGCGCGCCACCGGCGCAGAGGCAAAACTCGCGGTGCCCTTTGTCACATCGATCGGCGTCTGCACGTGCCTGGCGACGACAAGATTCGAATAGCCGGGCCCTTCACTCCCGGAGAGCGAGTCGATGAAGTCGGTGATCGCCCACCGCTGCTCCGCCGTCAGGGCGTCGAGAAAGGACGGCATCGGTGTGCCGTTGAACCCCGTGCTCATCGTCCGGAAGATATCCTCGCGGGACGAGCCTCCTCGCAGAGTCCAGCTCTGGGCGAGATCCGCCGCGCGTATCGGGTGTCCCCACTCGTCGGCCAGCGTGGGTGCAGACGGCCCATCGCCGCGCCCGAGAATGCCGTGGCATTTGACGCAGCCGTTCTCCTCGTAGAGCTTCTTCCCGAGCTCGACCGACGCCTTGCTTGCCTTCGGGGCGCGCGGAAGGGGCACTGGAGTCGGCACCGCCTCCGCGTTGGCGAATGCAGGCGAGAAGGTGGTGATGAAGTACGCGAGATCCGACACTTCCTGATCCGCGAGGTAGGGCCACGCCGGCATCGACGTGTACGGCATGCCGCGCCTGATGACGTTGACGAGATCCTGGTGCGTCGGGAGTGCTCCGTTGGGCGTCGTCCGCACCTTGAACTTGCCGGTCGTGAAGTTGCGCGGCCGCGGACGCAGATGCGTGGCCGCGTAGCCCTCGCCATCCCCCTTGTCGCCGTGGCACTGCGCACAGTTGGCGAGATAGAGCTTCTTGCCTGACTCGCGCTGCGCCTCGGTCCCGACGTCCGGACCTGCGGCGCGCACCGAACCCGCGGGCGCGGCACAGACCCAGACGATCAGCACGGCCAGACACGCGCGCGACGTCACGTCACGGCTGCGGGAACCCATGTGCCAGGAGGTCATTTGGTGGACCCCTCTTCCCGGCCGCGGGGCCTCTGGCCCGTGTGATCGTAGAGAAAGAGGATCACGTCCCAGATCTCGTCTTCCTTCAGGAACTTCTCCCACGCCGGCATGGCCGTGTCCCACGGCCCGCCTTCCTCCGGCAGCCCGGGGCCGCCCTTGGAGATGCGCCAGAACAGGTACGTTTCGCGCAGCATCGCGATCGTCCCTTTGTCGGTGAAGTTGGTCGGAATCGGATCGAGCCCGTGGACGAACATGCCGTTGCCGCCGAGGCTGTCTCCGTGACAGAACACGCAGTTTCGATAGAACACCCGGCGGCCGTCCTCGACGTGGCTGCGGAACTCTGCCGGATTCGACGTCTCGAGGTGCCGGAACGGGTTGACGCCGGTATCGAGATCAATCTTCTTGTCGTGAACGGTGATCTCGGACGGCGACGCAGGATGGACCGTGCGCGAGAAGAGCGGAGGCTGAAGCGGGACGCTCATCTGGACGTAGACATTGGCCGCCGCGAGTGCCGGGAGGGCGACGATCGTGGCGACCAGGAGCGGCGTGTACCGCTTCTCCGTCATCAACCGGACGAGCGGTCGCGACACTTCGTTCCGGCGCTCTTCGCTGGAGGTCACGTACGCCAGGGTCGCCAGCGACACAATCCCCATGTAGATCGTGATGACGGACGCCGGAATCGGCGCGATGAACCCGAATCGAAGCAGTATGTAGATTCCCACCCAGGAGGCGGCCGCCCAGGTCAGCAGATTCGCCCGCCGAAAGCGAAGGATGGCGAAGACGGCGACGACGGCGAGAAGCACGGGGATCTTCAAGGCTGCATCCCCTTCGATGGTGCGGCGGCGGGCGTGGCGCCTGCCGCGGGCGCGGAGCCGGGCGACGGCGCCGCGCCGCTGTTGTAGTGGTGTTTCGTCTGCATCGTGACGGTGGGGGTGCCGCCGAGAGACTGCAGGTAAGCGATCACGCAGAGAATTTCGTTGTCGCTGAGGCCGATTGGCGGCTTGTTGATGGGGGGCATCGCCGGAGGGAAACCCGGGACCACGTAGGCTAGCGGTTCATAGAGCGACTGCGCAAAGTACTCGACATCGCTCAGCCCCGGCACGCGGGTCTTTGCGCGGACATCCACGCCGGCCAGGTCAGGAAACCTGAGCGCCCCTGTCTTGCCGATGGTGTGGCAGGTCAGGCAGTACCCCTTGGTCTCCATGATCTGGCGCCCGATCTTCGCCATCTCGGCGGACGTCAGGTCGCTGCCGATGGCGGTCTCCTGTGGCGGCAGAACTTCCTTCTGCGGCACCATCTGCCCGACGTAGGCATAGAAGCCTGTTGTTGCCAAGACGAGCGCACCGATCCGGACTATGTGCGGAATCCTCATGGCGCGCCTACGCTCCTGGCGTGGCCGGAAGCTCCGGCGAAACCTCGGCTGAGCGCCGGCGCACGTTGGCCTGCCGCTCGAAATCAGGCTTGTCGTGCAGGCTTGCAATCCAGAACACGAATCCGATCAAGAGGAAGAAGAGGAGCACGGTGACCGAGACCACCTTCGTCGCGAAGCCGAGCGTGGGGGTGAACGCGTCGACCGACTTGTCCCGAATGATGCCGTAGACATGCCAGTGCTGCCGGAGCCCTGAGCGGACGTAGCCCATGAGGCCCATGAGCCAGGTGAACGTGACGGCGATGAAGATGAGGACGTACTGCGAGATGGCCGGCATCCTGCCCCAGCGCACCTCTCCAGTTTTCACAGCTCCGCGGAAGAGGAACAGATCGATGGCGGTGATCGACACCATCGCGAGCAGGACCGAGAGCACCTGGGGGACTGAGAGCTTGATCCGGACCGTCGCTTCCACGAAATAGCCGTAGACGCCGAGAAAGATGACGAACACCGCGACGGTTGCGAAGATGGCGAGCTGCGCCGCATGGCCCCTCTTCGCCCACGCCACCGCCGCCACCTTCCCGGTCCGGCGATACAGGAGGAAGCTCATGAAGGTCGTCAGGATCAGGATGTTCACGGCCGTGTTCTTCGCCGACATGACCCCCAGGTACCCCAGCACCGGATGCGAGGACCCTCCCATCGCGCGGACTTCGGCGACGGTCGCGATGATCGATCGCGGCGTCGCCCAGACCATGAAGCAGAGCGCGATCCCGATGAGCAGGTACTTGATGAACCGTTGCAGCGGTTGCACGCCGTCCACCCGCCCCATCCCGAGCCACAGGTAGTAGTTGGCAGCGAGGAAGAGGTTGCCGATCAGAATCGCCTGGATGATGAACAGCCACGAGAAGGCGCCGCCCATCATCTGGAGACCGAGCGTCTGGGAGTACGCGTAGATCTCCTTCGCCAGCCAGTAGCCGGCGAAGGGAAGCGGGAGGAATGCGCTGATCGCCACGAAGTTGCCGATGTATCCCATCCAGTCGTAGTGCGCGCGCTCCTCGTCGGTCGTCGCCTGCAGGAACTTGAACGCGGCGTACGCGGCGGCCACCGACCCGCCGAACGCGATGTTGGCGATGATGCGATGGACGTTGATCGGCATCCATGTGTAGTTGTAGACCGCATCCCACGTCGATAGCACCGCCCCGTTGGTCGAGACCCCGCGCGGCGACATCATGAACGTCAGCCACGCATTGGCGATCAGCATGATGCTGGTGCCGACGATGTTGAGGCCGAGTCCCAGCCCCAGATGCACGAGCGGATGGAACTTCCCCCAGCCGTAGTAATAGGTGTAGAGGAAGAAGGCTTCGGCGAAGAACAGCAGGACGTACGGCAGGAACGTCGGAGAGAACACGCTCACCAGGTAGTTCGTGAACTTCGGATACAGGATGATGAGCATGAACGTCAGCGCGGCTCCGAAAGTCGCCGTGAGGGAGAACGAGACCGACAGGAGCTTCGTGAACTCGTGGGCGAGCCGGTCGTACCGCAGGTCGCCGGTCTTATAGCCGATCGCCTCGACGATGAACGCGAAGATGGGGACGGCAAGGACAAAGGCCGCGAAGAGCAGGTGCAGCTGCGCCACCATCCAGATCGCGACGCGGCTGCCGACGACAGGGAACCTTCGATATTCCGCCTCGACGTACGGCTTCTCCGCCTCTTTCGCGGCCGCGGCGGCGGCCCCGGCATCGGCCGGTGCCGACGCGCCGGGCGTCTGGTCCAGGGTTGCGGGCGATGCCATCCTCACCGGTCCCGCCAACAGCGTGAGCGCGGCGAGGAGCCCGAGAAGAACCAGCCGTTTGCGGCTCACCAACGAAGACTCCATTCAGTTCCCGCCGGCGGGCGCGTGAGTGTGAGAGCGGACTGTGACGCCAGATCCTCGCCTTTCCAGAGCGTCGGCGCAGGTGACGATCGAGAAGTGCGGGTTGCGGGCGCGATAATAATCACGAACCCGGACGAGGGTCAATGGCTATTCGCCCGCACCTGCGTGAAATCCTTGACAGCGGTGGTCGGCGGGCGTTATGAGATACCCTACCTGCGCCAGCCCGGCACGTGCCTGCGCCGTCGTTGAATCAACCAAGCCGTTACCCAGGGTCATCGCCATGAAGGCAGTGAGCATTGACCGGAAGCAGTTCATCCCGTACCCCACGAACCGTGTGGTCGGGACCATCGGCGACGCCGACCACGCGCGGGCGGCCATCGATGCGTTGCTCCAGGCCGGATTCCCCCGGGAGAGCATCGACATCTTGCACAGCGAGGAGGACCTGCAGCGTCTCGATCCGACGGGTGCCGCGCACGGATTCCTCGCGCAGTTCCACCGGACCTTGATCCGCACCCTCGACCTCGAGGAGTTCAAGCACCTCACGCAGTACGTCCAGGCGGTGCGCGCGGGTCTCTTCGTGATCATGGTGCTGACGAAACGGCGAAGCCTCCGCATCACCGCCGCCGAGATCCTGCACCAGTACGGCGCGGACTTCGTCGAGTTCTACGGTCGATGGTCGTGCGAAGACGTCCCCGCGACAGCACAGACGTCGCCCGAAGACATTCCGGCGCTGTTCGCACGCGCGTGGAACAGCCGCGATCCCGCCGCGCTCGCCGTGCTCTTCGATGAGGATGCCGACTTTGTCAGCGTCGACGGCCGGGCATGGCACGACAGGGCCGCCATACGCAAGTGGCATGCGACCCGGGTCGAGCGCGAGCTGCACACGTCGACCGTCATCACCAGCGAGACGAAGGTCAAGCTGCTGTCATCGGAATTCGCCGTCGTCCACGCCCGCCTGACGCTCTCGGACGAGGCGTGTCCGCCTGCCGCGATACCACCTGGCGCACGCACGACGGCCGTGTCCTTCGTTGTGCATCGAGCGGGCGAGAAGTGGATGTGCGCATCGGCCCAGGCCACGCACGTGCTCCCGGCGTCGGAAACGGGGGCTGCCGAGGGGGCCGGCGTGTTCGGTCAGGGCAGCGACCAGGTCTCCTGATCGCCGTATTCAGTTCGGTCCCGTTTACTTCGTCACGTTCACGGCGAATGACGTCGTGCGCAATTTGCCGAGGCTGTTGGTGGCCCAGCAGCTCACGGTTGTCTTGCCGACGGGGAACTTCGATCCCGATGCCGGGGAGCAGGACGCCGGCACCTTGCCGTCAATTTTGTCGAGGGCGGTCGCGGTAAAGGAGGCGGTCGCGCCATCGGGACCAGCGGCGGCGACAGTCACGTCCCCGGATGTCGTGATGGCAGGCGGTTCGGCCGTCTCGAATCCGAGGGGCAGCCGGCTGGTGCAGTCGCCGTTCGGGCATTCGTTCGCGTCGAAGCACCCGATATAGCCGTTGCCCGCAAAATCTTCCGGACACACGCCGCACGTTCTCGAGCCCGGCGTATTGATGCAGGCGACCAGCTTGTTGCAGCCGCCGTTGCGGACCGCACACTCGTTGACGTCCACGCACTTCGTCTCGGGTGACCCGCTGAATCCCGGAGGGCACAACCCGTCCTTCGCTGCCGCCGGCGCCGCCCCCTGCCGGCCGACCGGGGCGGCCGCGGCGCTCAGAATCGCGGCGAGCGTCAGCACGAGCGAAACACCGACAACCGACTGGGTGAGCCACGGGAGCGTGGTGAGCCTGGACATGGTTGGATCATAGGACGGATCCCGTCCCTCCGCAACGACCCGGGCGTCGGACGCGGAGCTGAAGCCCCGCGCTACGTGGGTTACGTGCCGTAAATCGCGCGGAGCGCCGGGTAGATGCGGCGGTAGCGGGCGTACTGGTCGGTCATCACGCGCGCGGCATCGGGTCGCGTCGACGTGACGTGCGCGGGCCGGACAACGGCATCGCACGCCTCATCGACCGACGGCCAGAATCCGGCGCCGACGCCGGCGAGGAGCGCTGCCCCGTAGCCCGCGCCTTCTTCAGTCGCAACCGTCTCTACGTCGCGGCCGTACACGTCCGCCTGGATCTGGCGCCACGCGGCGGATCGTGCGCCCCCGCCTCCGACCCGGACCTTGTCGACCGGCAGGCCCAGCTCCGCGAAAATCGTGAATGAATCGCGCAGGCTGAAGGCGACGCCTTCGAGCACGGCCCGCACGACGTGTCCGCGTCCGTGGCTCGCCGCGAGCCCGACGAGCCCGGCGCGGACGTTGGGATCCAGGTGAGGCGTGCGTTCGCCCATCAGGTAAGGGGCCCACAGCACTCCCTCGGCGCCCGGCGCGACGGCGGACGCCGCCCGGACCATCTCCTCGTATCCCGAATCGCCCGCCGCCGTCATCCCGTACTGATCGCGAAGCCAGCGCAGCGACAGGCCCGCGGCCTGCGTGACCCCCATGACGTGCCAGCGTCCCGGGATGGCATGGCAGAACGTGTGCAGTCGCCCGCCCGGGTCGAGGAACGGCCTGTCCGTGGCCGCAAAGACGACGCCGGATGTACCGAGCGTCGCGCTCACAGTGCCGGGCCGCGTGATGCCCATGCCGACCGCGCCTGCCGCCTGATCGCCCGCGCCCGCGACGATCGGCGTGCCCACTTTGAGCCCGGTCGCACTGGCGCCCGCATCCGTCACGCGCGCGCACACCTCGGGGGATTCGAAGAGCACCGGCAGCATCGCGGGATCGAGGCGGGCCGCCTCCATCATCTCCGGCGACCATCGCCGCGCCACGACGTCGAGCATCAGCGTTCCCGACGCGTCGGCGACGTCGATCGCGAATTCGCCGCTGAGCCGGTACCTGACGTAATCCTTGGGGAGGAGCACGTGCCGTACGCGCTTCCAGAGCTCTGGCTCGTGGGTGCGCACCCACAGGAGCTTGGTCAGGGTGAAATTGGTGAGCGCCGGATTTGCCGTCAGCTCCAGCAGCCGCGCCCGGCCGACCTCCCGGTCGAGCCACCGGCACTCCTGCTCGGTGCGCTGATCGCACCAGATGATCGCCGGCCGCACGACCTCGCCGGCCCCGTCCAGCAGGACGGCTCCGTGCATCTGTCCCGAAAGGCCGACAGCCGAAATCGCATCCCCCGATACGCCCGTGCGTGCGAGGACGGACCGCACGGCGTGCTGCGACGCACGCCACCAGTCCTCCGGATCCTGCTCCGCCCATGCGGCCTGCGGCGATCGGAACGGCGCATGGTCGGCCGTCGACGATCCGAGCAGGCGGCCGTCCTCCGCGAGCAGCAGCGCGCGCGATCCACTGGTTCCAACGTCGATCCCGAGAACAGGCAAGGTTGAGGCTTTCCGCTTCCCGCTTCCAGCTTCCTACTGATAGCTGAGAGGTGAGAGCTGACAGCTGATGATGATAGCTACTGCCGTACTCCCAGCAACACTTCGACCGTGAGCTGGTCGAGCCGCTCGTAGCCCAGGCCTTTGCTGGCGAGCCCGACTCTGTCGAACGAGTGCCCGAGCAGCGCCTCGCCGGTCCGAGCCGAGTACTCGGCAACCGACGGAACGCTGCTCTGCGCTTTTCCGAGCTCTTTGACCAGCGACTGGATTTCCCTGTCCGCATTCCACCTGGCGGCGCGCTCCTTCAGGATCAAATACGTCCGCATGCATCCGCGGGCGAAATCGCGGACGCCGTCGTAATCCTCGGTGCGATATGCGTGCGCGTCGAAGTGTCTCGGGCCGTCGTACCCCACGTCCTCGAGGAACTTGACGAGGAAGAACGCCCCCTTGATGTTTGTGGATCCGAACCGGTAGTCCTGGTCGTACCGGCCGGGTGCCTGATCGTTGAGGTCGATGTGAAAGAGCTTGCCGGCCTCGTGCGCCTGGGCCACGGAGTGGAGGAAGTTGAGCCCCGCCATGGTTTCGTGCGCGAACTCCGGGTTCACCCCCACGAGCTCCGGGTGCTCCAGGGTCGGAATCAATCCGAGATAGTTGCCTGTCGTCGCCATGTAAATGTCGCCCCGGGGTTCGTTCGGTTTGGCCTCCATGGCGAACCGGAAGCCGTACTTCTTGTCGAGCGAATAGCGCACGAGGTAGTTGATGCCGTCGCGCAGCCGCTTCACGGCTTCGTCCGGCCGGCGGCACGCATCCGTTTCCGTCCCTTCGCGCCCTCCCCACAGCACGAACGTCCTGGCCCCGAGCTCCGCTCCCAGGTCCATCGCCCGCATCGTCTTCTGGATCGCATACGCGCGGACGGCCGGATCGTTCGCCGTGAAGGCGCCGTCGCGAAAGACCGGGTCGTAGAAGAGATTGACCGTGGCCATCGGCACCACCACCCCGTGCCGGGCGCACGCCGCCTTGAACTCCTTGACGATGCGGTCGCGCTCCGCAGGGGTCGCGTCGATCGGCACGAGGTCGTTGTCGTGGAGGTTGACGCCCCAGGCGCCCACCTCTCCGAGCATCGCGACGGCGTCCACCGGCGCCAGCGCCGGCCTGACCGCCTCGCCGAACGGATCCCGGCCTCGGTTGCTGACGGTCCACAGACCGAAGGAAAATTTGTGTTCAGGGCGGGGTGCGTACTGGTCGGACATCGGACGAACTCTCCTCTGGGGCCGTGCGGCGCGCGTCCCGCGCAAACGGTGTGCTGCGGTATCATGCAGCGCCGCGAACGGGCTAGATTACTCGCGGACGCGGACGCGGTGCAAACAGCGACAGGGGTGCCAAAGTGCCAAGGGTGCCAGGGGTGCCAAGGGTGCACACAATAAGTGGAGATATCAAAATGCAGGATCGAGCACGCCTACGCGCGAGAGTCGGCGACTACGCACTGACGGCAGCGTTGACCGTCGCGGCTGTGACGTTCTTCCTGATTGCGGGTCCGGGTGCGCAGGGGACGACGCCGACAGCGCCCGGTGGCGCACCAGGCCAGAGCGGCGCGGCGGCTCCGGCGCCTCCGCAGGGGCGCGGCGGGGCAGGCGGCGTGTACCCGGAGTATGTGCCGGACGATGATGAGGGGTTCGTGCCGATTTTCGACGGCAGGACGCTGACCGGCTGGGACGGCGATACGACCTTCTGGCGCGCCGAGAACGGCGAGATCATTGGCGAGAGCACGCCGGAAAAGGTGGTCAAGACCAACAGCTTTCTGATCTGGCGGGGCGGGACGGTCAAGGACTTCGAGCTGAAGACCGAGTTCCGGATCAGCGGCACCAACAGCGGGATTCAGTATCGCAGCGTCGAACTGCCGGACGTCGGCAAGTGGGTGTTGAAGGGCTACCAGGCGGACATCGACTTCATCGGTGAATACCTCGGCAACGTCCACGAGGAGCGCGGGCGCAAGCCCGGGCACGTCGTGCTCGCGAAACGCGGCCAGATCACGCGGATCTCGGCCGGGCCCAAGTACAAGACGCTGGCGACGATTGCGGACGGCACGCTGCTGAAGGGCGTCGTGAACATCAACGGGTGGAACCGGTACCACATCATCGCGCGCGGCCCGGTGCTGATGCAGATCATCAACGGCCAGCTCGTCGCGGCGACGATCGACGAGGACACGAAGAACTTCGTGCCCGAAGGGCTGCTCGGTTTCCAGATGCATGTCGGCCCCTCGTTCAAGGTCGAATACCGGAATATCCTGTACAGGAAGCTGGGGCAGTAAACGCGGCTTCATTCGGGAGTGCACGATGGCGCAGATAGGTGTGAATGCGTGGGTGTGGTCGTCGCCCATCACGACGGACGAGCTCGGCCGGCTTGCGCCGATGATCGCGCGGATGGGGTTCGACCTTGTCGAACTGCCGATCGAGAGCACGACGGATCTCGACTACCGCAAAGGCGCGGAGATCGCGCGCGCGAACCGGCTGGCCGTGAGTGTCTGCGCCGCGATGGGGCCGGACCGCGATCTGATCCACCCGGACGAGAGCATCCGGACGAACGGCATGCAGTACGTGCGGCACTGCATCGATGCCGCCCAGACGCTGGGCGCCACGAACGTCGTCGGTCCGCTCTACAGCGCCGTGGGTCGCACGTGGCAGCAGACCCCGGACGAGCGCAACACCGATCTCGACCTGCTCGTGCGGCAGCTGCGTGACCTGTCCGCGTATGCCGGGGATCACGGAGTCACGCTCTGCGTCGAGCCGCTCAACCGGTTCGAGACGAGCTTCCTCAATCTGGTATCGCAGGCGATCGAGGTCGTCGATCGCGTGGATCACAAGGCCTGCGGCCTGCTGCTCGATACGTTCCACATGAACATCGAGGAGCGCTCGATCGGCGACGCGATCCGCGCGGCAGGTCCGAGAATGCGCCACCTCCACACGTGTGAGAACGATCGCGGTGCGCCGGGATCGGGCCACGTCCCGTGGGCGGAGGTCGCGAAAGCCTGCGGCGACATCGGCTACAAAGGGCCGATGGTGATCGAGTCGTTCACGAACAAAGTGAAGTCCATCGCACGCGCCGCGGCGATCTGGCGGTCGTTTGCCGCATCGCAGGATGCGCTGGCAACCGACGGGCTGCGCTTTCTGCGCGGGCTGTTCCCGAACTGACGCCCCACAGCTCCAAGCGTCCCGGTGATGAATAATGCGAGTCAGCGGGAAGCGGGAAGCGGGAAGCCGGAGGCGGGAAGCTGGAAGCCGGAAGCCGGAAGCGCGAAGCGGGAAGTAGGAGCCGGAACCCGAAGGCCGCAAGCCCGGACGCCGGAAGCGGGAATCGGGAAGCTGAGAGCTGAGAGCTGAGAGCTGAAAGCTGAAGTCTGAAGTCTGATAGCTGTTTTTGGAGGATCGCGTGAAACGGATTGGGATGGGAATTGTCGGTGCAGGATTCGTCGGCCCCCACCATATTGATGCGGTCCGGCGGCTCGGCTACGTCGATGTCGTGGCAGTCGCGGGCAGCAGCCAGGCCTCGGCTGAAAAAAAGGCGGAGGCGCTCGGGGCGCGCAAGGCGTACGGGAGTTACCAGGCCCTGCTCGATGATCCCGACGTCCAGGTCGTGCACAACGCGACACCGAACTATCTGCACTATCCCGTGAACGCCGCGGCGATTGCGAAAGGCAAGCACGTCATCTCGGACAAGCCGCTTGCGATGACCGCGGCGGAAGCGAAGACGCTGCTCGACGAGGCCACGAAAGCGGGGATCGTCCATGCCGTCACGTTCAACTACCGCGGCAACCCGCTCGTGCAGCAGGCCCGCCTCGCCATTGCGCGGGGGGACATCGGCCGGCCGACGTTTCTCGTCGGGCAGTACCTGCAGGACTGGCTCCTGAAGGACACCGACTATTCCTGGCGGCTCGAGCCCGACAAGGGCGGGGCCTCGTCCGCCCTGGGCGACATCGGCTCGCACTGGTGCGACCTCGCGCAGCACATCAGCGGATTGCGCATCACGCACGTGCTCGGCGACATCACGACGGTCATCCCGAAGCGCAAGAAGCCGAAGGGCTCGCGGGAAGCCTTCGCGGTCGGCGGGGCTGACCAGGGGGTCGAGGATGTCGATATCAAAGTCGAGGACCTCGCGTCCGTGCTGCTGCGGTTCGACAACGGCGCGAAGGGCAGCTTCTCGGTCGGCCAGGTCTGCGCCGGACACAAGAACGACCTGCAGCTCGAGATCTGCGGGTCGACCGCGTCGGTCCGATGGCACCAGGAGACGCAGAACGAGCTGTGGATCGGGCGGCGCGACAAGGCCAACGAGGTGCTCGCGAAGGATCCGTCGCTGCTCGACACCGAAGCGGCGCGCTACGCGCACCTGCCGGGCGGCCATCAGGAGGCGTGGGCGGACGCCTTCTGCAACGTGATGCGCGACATTTACGGCTTCATCGCGGCGGGCCGGAAGCCGTCGGATGCCCATCCCCCATCATTTGCGACCTTCGTCGACGGCTACCGCGCGAACTGCATCGTCGAGGCGATCCTCGACAGCGCGCGGAATGGGTCCGCCTGGACAAAGGTCCCGTATCAGGCGTAGAGACGACAATGAAAATCCAAGCGTTCGAACCGAAGTTCATGAAGGTCGGCGTGCTGACGGCGGCGCTCCAGGAGCTGACGCCGCGCGACATTCGCGACGCCGACCCGGACCGTGCGATCGAAGAGTGGGTCGGGTTTGCGAAGGAGCTCGGGGCGAGCTACATCCAGCTCGCGGCCGCCCTCCACCCGTCGGAGAGCGACGTACCGCTCGAGGCGCAGCTCGATCCCGTCGCGAACACGCTCGATCTGCGCAAACCGTTCGACAAGGATCGGGCGCGCCGCGTCAAGGCCGCGCTCGACGCGAACGGAATCGGGATCTCCGAAATCGGCTACTTCGACAACCTGCTGCACCACGATCCGGCGATTCGCGCGAAGAAGTACGACTTCATGCGCCGTGTGTTCGACGCCGCGGCGCTGCTGGGCGTCGAGGCGGTCTGCGGGTTCGTCGGCCGCAACCAGCAGCGGAGCATGGACCAGAACCTTGTCGACTTCGAGCAGTGGTTCGTGCCGCTGCTCAAGGACGCCAAGGCGCGCGGGTTGACGTACCGGGTCGAGCAGTGTCCGATGCCCGGCTGGACGACGGGGGACAACTGGCACAACAACATCGCGTATACGCCGGGCACCTGGATCGCGCTGCACCGGATCTGCGAGAAGAATGGCGTCGGCGACCAGTTCCGCATCCACTACGATCCGTCACACGCGATCCTGATGGGCCAGGACACGCGCTCGATCTTCCAGTACCTCAAGGACACGGGGTACAACTTCCTGATCGGCGGTTTCCACGTGAAAGGTCAGGTCGTGGACGCGAAGGGGGTCTCCGCGTGGGGCTACGGCGGCCAGACCGTCGAGCGCGGCGACTGGAAGGACGGCAAGGCGACCGACAATCCCGCCGAGCAGCTGAACGCGTGGAAGAAGCAGATCGTGCTCGCCGAGCACGAGCTGCCGGGGACGGCGCGGCACGATCCTCTCGCGTATCTGCAGAACCGGAGCGTGGACTGGCTCGATCATCAGCTGGCCGCGCGCGAACTGCTGCAGCTCGATGTGGCGAACACGCACCTCGTCGTGGAGCATGAATATCCGCCCGCGCGGCTCCAGGACCGCGCCCGGGTGAAGCCGATTCTTCAGGGCTCGATCGCCTTCGTCCGGGCGATCGACCAGGCGGCCGCCTGCATGTACGCGCTGCAGCACGAAGTCCTGGAGACGCAGAAGATTCCGATTCAGGGAGTCGGGCGGCAGGCGTATCGGTCTTAACGTGCTACGTGCTACGTGCCACGTGCCACGTGCCGCGTGCCACGTACCATGTGCGACGTGCGACGTGCCATGTCCGACGTTTGACGTGCACGTGCGACGTGCCACGTGCCACGTATGACGTGCTACATGCCACGCGCCCACGTCCACACGCTACGTGCGGCGAATGACGACGTCGGTACGTAGCCCGCAGCTTTAGCTGCGGGACGAGACGACGCCGCATGTCGGACGTATAATGCGCCTGTAATCGATTGCGCCACGTCTCGACGCAGTCTCGGGAATTCGAGGAACATCGTGGAACAGCCCAACAAGCTCGCAATCCTCGTCGGCGGCGGGCCGGCGCCCGGCATCAACAGCGTCATCGGCGCGGCCACCATCCGCGCCCGGCTGGAGGGCATCGACGTCGTCGGGGTCCGCGACGGGTTCGAATGGCTGATGCAGGGGGACATCGATCACGTGATGCCGCTCACGACGGACGCGGTCAGCCGGATTCACTTCCGCGGCGGATCGCACCTGGGCATCGCGCGCGCGAATCCGACGAAGGATCCGCAGCTGCTCGAGAATACCGTGACGTCGCTGCTGCGCCTGAACGTGTCGCAGCTCGTCACCATCGGCGGTGACGATACGGCGTTCTCCGCGATGAAGCTCGAGCAGCACGCTGCCGGCCGCATCCGCGTCGTGCACGTGCCGAAGACCATCGACAACGATCTGGACCTGCCGCCGCACGTCGACACGTTCGGATACCAGTCCGCGCGGCACTACGGCGTCGATATCGTGAAGAACCTCATGGTGGACGCGAAGACGACCACGCGCTGGTACTTCGTCATCGCCATGGGGCGGAAGGCGGGCCACCTGGCGCTCGGCATCGGCAAGGCGGCGGGCGCGACGGTCACGCTCATCACCGAGGAGTTCGCCGCTCCGATTCGGCTGAAGACAATCGTGGACACGCTCGCGGCGAGCATCATCAAGCGGATGGCGGGCGGCCGGCGCGACGGGGTCGCTGTCATTGCCGAGGGAGTCGTGCTCGATGTGAACGAGGACGACCTCGCGGGCCTCGCGGACGTGGAGCGCGACGCGCACGGTCACCTGCGCCTGGCGGAGGTCAATCTCGGCGAGATCCTGAAGGCACGCGTCACCGAACGGCTCCGGACGTTCGGCATCAAGACCACGATCGCGGCGAAGAACATCGGATACGAGCTGCGCTGCGCGGACCCGATTCCGTTCGACATGGAATACACGCGCGACCTCGGCTACTGCGCGGCCAAGTACCTGCTGGCTGGCGGAAACGCAGCGATGATTTCGATGCAGGGTGGACACTTCGTCCCCATCCCGTTCTCGGAGATGATCGACGGCGCCACCGGCCGGACGGCGGTCCGGCTCGTGGATGTGTCGTCCACCCGCTATGCGATCGCGCGGCGCTACATGATCCGGCTGCGGCGCGACGACATCGAGGATCCGCATGAAGTTGCGAGGCTCGCCAGGAGCGCCAACCTCACCGAGGAGGAATTCCGGCGCGAGTTCGAGTATCTTGTGGCTGCCGAGCCGCCCCGCCTGATGATGGACGCCCACGGCGAACGGGCCGGGACAGCCGCACGGTAACTCGCGTAACGCGCTCGCCGGGAGGCGCGGAGGAGGGTCGGGCGATGGCGTGGATGCTCTCCTTGTCGGTCGCCGCCCTGCCGCTCGCGCTCGCAGCCGCGAGCCTCGACGTGCTCTCCGTGCGCGCGCAGACCGAATCGCCTGCCCGTACGGTCTACGTCACGGTCACCGACAAAGCGGGCGGAGCCGTGCCGGATCTCGGCCCGGCGGACTTCATCGTCAAGATTGGCGGCAAGCCCCGCGAGGTGCTCCATGTCGAGCCCGCGACGGCACCTCTGCGCATCGCCGTCATCGTCGATGACAACGGTACCGGCATCTTCCGGTACGGCGTCGGGAAGTTCATCGAGCGGCTGCAGGGGCACGCCGAATTCGCGATCAGCAAGGTCAACGGACAGACGCAGAAGCTCGTGGACTACACGGCGGACGGCCGGGAGCTCGGTGAAGCGATCGCGCTCCTGAGCGCGCGGCCGGAGACGGCGGACGGCGGGCAGCTGCTCGAGGGGATCGCCGAGACCGCGCACGATTTCAAGAACGGCCACGCGCGGCGAGGGATCATCGTGGCGCTCACCGTCGGAGGCGAGGAGCACAGCACGCTGCCCGCGCACCATGTGCTCGAGGAGCTTCGGAAGAGCGGCGCCGCGCTGCACGTCGTCTCCGTTTCGGGATCGGCGCTGCGGTCCACGGTCGCGGTCCAGAAGCCGTCCGCGCTGCTCGGCGAAAACCTCAATCTGAGCGAAGTCCTGGGCGAAGGACCCAAGCAGTCGGGCGGAAGCCGCGGAGAAATCGTCGCGACCGCCGGGCTGGTGAGCGGCCTGCAGCAGCTCGCGCAAACCCTCCTCCATAGCCAGTACGCCGTGTCCTTCGCGGAGCGCGCCGGCGAAAAATCGTCCGACCGGATCAACGTCGCGGTGCGCGTGCCCGGCGCGAGCGTGCTCGCCCCGACACGGATCCCGGACAAATAGCTGTCAGCTATCAGACTTCAGCTATCAGACGTCAGCTGACAAACCTCAGCTTCCAGCTTCCAGCTAGAGCTACGCCACAGCGATCCCTTCAGCTGACTGCTGATAGCTGATAGCTGAGAGCTCAACGCGCTGACAGCTGAGAGCTGAGCGCTGATAACTGAGAGCTCATCGCAATGCCTCATTCACCGCCTCGGCATCGCGGCGAACGTTCGTTCGATGTTGTCGAGCAGCGCGAGGGTCGAGCGCACGCCCGCCTGCAGGTACCGCTCGCCGATTTCCGCCGTCGATTTGCGCGGGTCGCCCCACGTGCCCGACTTCGTCGCCCAGTGCACCGAGCCGGGGTTGCTGAAGAAGAACGCGGAGTGCACCGCGCCGATGTTCGGGACCGTGAACTCGGGGAAGGGGGGGAACTCGGCGGTCGCCTTGTCGAGATCCACCAGGTCAGGGTTGATCGCCATGACGGCTGACGTCTCGGCGAGGTTGGCGTGCAGGCCGTTCTTCAATCCCGAGAACTCGGCGACCTCAGCCTCGGTCAGCGCGTCCCAGTAATTCACCGGAAACGCTTTCGTGCCCTGCGGCATCCGCTCGGCCGCGGTCGCGCACGCGTACGCTATGGCGTACGTGTTGTCGTAGTGCCCGTTCAGGAAGACGATGCGCCTGAACCCCGAGGCCGCGAACGACGCGCAGAGATCCTCGACGAGCGCCATGAATGTCGGAATCCGTATGTGGACGAGACCGGTGAAGCCCACGTGCGGGTACGAAAGCGTGTAGGCGAGCGGGGGAGCGACGACGGCGCCGACGGAGGGGGCGACCCGCCGCGCGATCTCGTTCGGGATGATCACGTCCGTCGCGAGCGGCCCATGCGGGCCGTGCTGCTCGGTGGCGCCTGTCGGGACAATCACCGTGTCGTGAACCTTCAGGAACGCCTCGACTTCGGGGTTGGTCATCTCTCCGAGGAACACCGTCGCTGGCTTCATCGCTTTCCCTCCGACACGGGGACACTCAACGTAAGCGTAACTGATTGATTACGGCGCCACGAAGGTAGCGGCGCGCCGGCACCTTGGCTTCCCGTTGTGACGGTCAGCTGAGCTCCCGTGGGTTTTCGACAACTGAGCGAAAGGTTAGTGTCTCCATTTGTGGCGGTCAGGCCGGACGGGGGGCGGCGGTTTTTGGCACCGGACGCGTCGCGGCGGTTTTCGGCACGATGTCGATTTGCAGCGCCGGGTCCGCGGCCGGGATGTACGTCTGTTCCAGGCCAAGCTCGCCGCGGATGATGTTGCACCCCTGCGCAATGGCACTTGCCTTGTAAAACGCGATTTCCCTGTTGCACCCCTGCCGTCCAAATCCGCAATCGCTCGACACGATGAGCTGCTCGGGGGCGATGTGCTCGAGCGCCCGTCGGATCGCCGCTGCGACGTCCTCCGCGCGATCGGCCTGGAGGGTCCGGTGGCTGACCGCCCCGATGCAGATCTTCTTCGGCAGCTTGCCCTTGTAGCGACCGAACAGCTCGATGTTCCTGAAGTCCCGATCCTTGGTTTCGATCGTCCACACGTCGCCGCGCATCTCGTTCAGGTAGAGCTCGAAGGACGCCTCGTAGCTCGTATCCTCCATCACGCGCTGCATGTTCGGATTGCCCCAGCACGTATGGATCCAGATCTCCACGTCGTCGAGCCCCCGCACCTCGCGGTTGTAGCACTCGACCATGAACTTCACCTGTTCGTGATCGGCCCCGAACGTATTGGCCATGAAGTGGAGGGTCGGCTCCTCGATTTGGATGCACCGGCAGCCCGCGTCACGGAGCGCCAGCAGCTCCGTGTTCATCGCCACGGCCATGTCCCACAGCACTTCGCGGCTGTCCTTGTACTTGTCCGTGTGAATATCGAGAAAAAGCCCCATGACCTGCGAGCAGCACGTCCCGAACCGCACGGGCTTGCGCGACTTGCTCTGCGCGATCCGCCAGATTTTGGGGTAGTCGAGCGGCCGGTGCTCGATCGTGCCGGTCACGTGCGGCCATCGCCAGCCCGTGTAGATCTCGTTCAGCAGGGTGCCGGGCGGGTACTTGAGCCAGGGACTGCGGGTTTCCTCGGACTGGAGCACATCCCCCTCGAACCCCGCCCAGCGCTGGAGCGGATAGTGGTGCCAGCTGCGGCCTCCGAAGTCCTCGTCGCAATGGAAATCGCCGTGCGTCAGGATGTCGATCCCCGCGCGCTCCTGATCGCTCGTCACCACTGCCAACGCATCCTGGAACTTCTCGCGGAAGCGGATGTCCTGCATGCAGGTGTCGAGCGGCTTGGCCCACATGCTCATGTCGAACCACCGCGGGCGCGGCCATGAGCCGGTGACCGTGGCCGGCAGAATCAGATCTTTCGTGACAGTGAACGCCATGCACACCTCAACATGAACGAGCTCGGACGTCAGCCATGAAGATACAACAGCGCGCCCGCGGATTCTTCTTTGACGCTGCGCCGGCAAAACGGGGACAATGCGAACACCGCGACCGCACGCCCTCCGCACCCGAAGAGAAGGACACAACAATCATGAGCGACACGACCGCACACGGCGGAGGCCTCGACCGCCGCGACTTTTTCAAGACCGCCGGAGCCGGCCTCACCGCCGCCAGCCTGATGCTGGCGCCAGGCCAGGCAGCCGCCGCGCAGGCGACCGCGGAGAAAGACCGGCTGGCGCGCATTGCTTCGAACTCCTACCCGATTCGCTGGATCTTCAAGACACGTGCTGCCGGTGGACGGGGGGGCGCTGGTGCGACTCCGAATCCGGCTCGCTCTCCCGTCAACGGGGGTGTTTCGCGCGAAGACATGAAGAAGAAGTACGGGGAAATCACGATGCTCGATTTTCCCCAGTTCACGAAGGATACGTTCCCCGGCGTCACCCACATGGACATCTTCTCGGGCCTCTTCGGGGACGTGACGGACGAGAGCATGTTCGCGGGCCAGACGTTCGATCCGTCCACGCCGTCCGGCAGGAAGTGGCTCGACCAGCTCGCGCAGAAGCTCGTGGTGACCGGCACGAAGGTGCAGCACATCTCCAACAATGCGCCGAACGACCTCGCCGGGCCGGACCAGGCTCTTCGTAAGGCGGGCGTGGAGGTCGGCAAGAAGTGGCTCGACGGCGCCGCGATCCTCGGTGCGAAGTCGGTACGGATGAACTCGCCGCGGGCGCTCGGGCCGAGCATCAGGCCGCAGGCCGCGATCGATCCGAAGAATGGCTACCCGAAGAACGACGAGATCATGCCGTACCTGACGAGTGCGATCGAGTCGTACAAGGAGATGGCCGACTACGGCGGCAATCTCGGGATTCGCGTCACGCTCGAAAATCACTGGGGGCTCGCCGCCGATCCGATCAACATCCGCACGATCATCGACGAAGTCAATCACCCGTATTGCGAAGCGTCGCCGGATTTCTGCAACTGGGAATACGACTACATGCTCGTCAGCGGGCTCAAGGCGCTGGCGCCGTATTCCCATACCAACGTGCACGCGAAGTACTGGGACCGATGGGGTGAGAAGAACGACGTGCAGCGGTCGGTCCGCATCATGCTGGCCGCCGGGTTCAGGGGCACGTTCGCGCTGGAGTACGAGGAAGGCCCGCTGAACGGCGTGGAAGGGGCCAAGTACCTCTACAAAGAGGTCCTCGCGGCGCTGACCTCACCAACGCCGGTGATCTAGAGGCTCGCCGCGGAGGAACGGTGAGGGCCTACCACTCCAGGCGTATTGGCCGCTTTTCGCGCGCGGAGTCGTAGGCCGCCATCGCGACTCGGAAGGACGTGCGCGCATCCTCGATGGTTGCCGCCGGCGGGCGATCCTGTTCGAGGCACTCGATGAGGTGTGCAAGGGGAAACGGCGCGACCGGTGCGTACGGCTGTTCCGACTGGCGTTCGTACACCCAGTCCTGCGCGCCAGCCGCCAGCACGGCGCGTCCGGGCGCCCGGAACCACTGATCGATGATCTCTCCGCGCGTGCCGACGAGCTCCAGCCGGACCACGCTGTTCTGTTTGGGTGATGGACCGCTCGTGCGCGGCGCGTTGATGGTCCACGAGGCTTCGAGGGTGGCGACGATCCCGTTCGCAAACGTGAAGGTCGCCATGCCCCAATCCTCGACGGCGATGTCCTTGTGCACCAGATTCGCGGTTTTCGCTTCCACGAGCACGACCTCGCTCGCCGCGATCCACCGGAAGAGGTCAATCCAGTAAATCCCTTCGTCGATGAACGCGCCGCCCGGCACCTGGCGCGGGTCGGCGAACCACCCCGGGGTGCCGGAGCCGAACGCATCCTCGGCGATCGACCAGCGGCAGGCCTGGTGCATGACGACGACGTCGCCGATCTCGCCGTTGTCGATTCTGTCCTTCAGGGCTGCCGCACGAAGCCGCATGATCCCCTGGAACGGAAAACACGCGACGCCTGCCGTCCTGACGGCGTCCACCATGGCATCCGCTTCAGAGAGACGCATCGCCATGGGTTTGCCGATGATCAGGTGCTTGCCGGCGCTGGCCGCCAGAATCGTCAGTTCCGCCAGTTCGGACACGGGCGCGGCGGTCTGCACGATGTCGACGTCTTCCCGCTCGAGCAGCTGCTCGTAGCTGGCGTAGCCGGGAACTCCGAACGTGTGCGTGAACGCCGCGAGCTGTCCGGCGTCGCGGGACGTGCCGGCGACGAGTGTGGCCGCCGGGTAATCACGAAGCGCGCGCGCCGTGTTGTAAGCCGAGTACCAGTGGCCGAGACCCATGATTGCCACCCGCCATTCACGCGCCATCAGGGCTCCGGGTCTGCGGTAGATGTCACTTCAGCGTTGACGGCCGCTGTCGAACGCCAGAATTCAGCGTGAGAGGCTCGCCGTGCTGGCTCGAACCACCAGCTTGTGTGGCAGCGTCACCGACAGCGGGACGTCGGGCTTCCCGTTCAGCAGGTCGAGCAGCAGGCGGACGGCATATTCCCCGATCTGCTGCATCGGCTGCGCGATGGTCGTCAGCGGAGGATTCGTGTGGGCCGCGTATCGCACGTCATCGAACCCCACGACGGAGAGATCGCCGGGCACCTGCAGCTTGAGGCGGCGCGCGGCGCCGAGCGCGCCGATCGCCATTTCGTCGTTGAAACAGAAGATTGCCGTCGGCGGACGGGATCGGTCGAGCAGCAGGTCGCCGGCGAGCGAGCCGGACTCGATGGTGAAGTCGCCGTGCATGACCAGCAGATCCTGCGCGGCGCGATGGGCCTCGGCCTCGCGCGTGACGCCAAGCAGACGATCCCGGCTGAGCGGGCTCACGAGGGGCCCTGTCACGACGCCGATCCGGCGGTGACCCAGGCCATACAAGTGGTTCATGGCCTCCCCGGCGGCGGCGGCATTGTCGATGTGCACACTCGGGATGCCGAGCTGGGGGCTGAACTCGCAGCCGTTGACGATCGGCGCACAACCCGGAGGGGCCGACCGGATCAGCTCAGCAGCGGTGCGCGGCAGACGATGACCGAGAAAAATGAGGCCATCGGCTTCCTTGCGCCGGATCATCAGCGCATACCGCTCTTCCCGTTCCTCGTCGTGCTGCGTGTCGCCGAGAAGCACCGCATAGCCTTCGCTCCGGGCGGCTTCTTCGATGCCGCGAAGAATCAGCGAGAAGAACGGGTTCGAAATATCCGGAACCATGACGAGCAGCTGACCCGAGCGAAGAGTCCGCAAGTGTTTCGCCGCGGAGTTCGGCGCATACCCCAGCAGACTCACGGCATCGAGGACGCGACGCCGCGTCTCGGGCGAGACGACGTCGGGCCGGCTCAGAACTCTCGAGACCGTCGCGGTCGATACGGCAGCACGTTTGGCGACCTGGTAGATGTTGGACAGTGGGGCCCTCCAAAAACGTCGCCATCATACCGGCTCAACGCCCCGAACCACGCGAAATCGCGCCGACCCCCCAAACTGTTTCGCACTGCGCAACGAAATCGGTAAACGGACCCGGCGGATTGTTCGTAATTGGCACCATCTGAATCAGCTTCCTCCGATTTCGTCCCGATTCTGTCAGGGCCCACACGGTGTGACCGGGTTGGGCCTGCCGGGTTCTGCCTCGAGGCCGGCGACCGGCACGCGTTGTCCGCCGTGCCCTCGGCTGGACGAGCGCGGGGCCGTGTGTCGGCGGCGCTCGGACGGAACAGACCCACAATCCAGGAGAGGTCCGACGGAATGAAACAGTTCCGACTTCGGATGTGCATTCTCGGTGTCGCCCTCTGTGGCGCCAGCGCAATCGTCCTGACCCAGGCCCCGCAAGCCCCCGCGCAGGGGCCGCCGCCGGTGACCGCGCCTCCGCAGCCGGGCGGACGGGGGGCGCCCGACGATGTGGCGGCCGGCGCTGATTTTCTGAAGCGTCCGCCGGTCGTGCGGCTCACGCCCGAGGCTCAACAGAAGCTCTTCCTGTTGCCCGAAGGCTACAGGATCGATCCTGTCCTCGCCGATCCCTTGATCGAGGATCCCGTCGGGGTCACGTTCGACGGCAATGGCCGGATGTATGTGCTCGAGATGCGCTCGTACATGCAGGACGCCGACGGCACCAACTCGCGGGCGCCGATCAGCCGCATCTCGCGTCACGAAGATACCGATGGAGACGGCATCTACGACAAGCACACGATCTTCGTGGACCACATGGTGATGCCGCGGATCGCCTTTCCTTTGGGCGACGGGGTCATCCTCGCCCTCGAGACCGACAACCGTGACCTCTACAAATATACGGACACGGATGGCGACGGCGTCGCGGATCGCAAGGAGCTTTTCTACCAGGGCGTCGGGCGCGTCCAGAACATGGAATGGCAGCCCGGCGGGATGACGTGGGCGCTCGACAACTGGCTGTACACCACCTACAACCCGTTCCGGCTGCGGATTGCTCCCGGCGGGAAAATCCTGCGGGAGGAGACCGAGCCGAACGGCGGCCAGTGGTGGTCGGCGCAGGACAACTACGGAAAAACCTGGTGGGTGGATGGCGGGGGGGAGCTTGGCCCCGTCAACATCCAGGCGCCGATTGCGTATGGCGCCTTCAACGTGACGGACAATTTCGAGCCGGATTTCCAGGTGCCGTGGCCCGCCCCAGGCGGCATCGCGGACATGCAGGGCGGGATGCGGCGGGTCCGGCTGCCCGACGGGACACTCAATCATTTCACCGCGGCGGCGGGCGTGGAGATTTATCGCGGCGACCGCCTGCCCTCCGACCTCGTCGGCGATCTGTTCTTCAACGAGCCCGTCGCGCGGATCGTCCGCCGCGCGAAGGTCGTCGTCACCGACGGGCTGACCCAGTTGCGGAACGCGTACCCGAAATCCGAGTTCGTCCGCTCGACGGATCCCCTGTTCCGGCCGGTGAGCATCTCGAATGCGCCGGACGGCACGCTGTACCTGGTGGACATGTACACGGGGATCATCCAGGACGCGCAGTTCGTCGCCCCGAACTCTTACCTCCGGAAGAAGGTGGAGCAATACGAGCTGGACAAGCAGCACAACTGGGGACGCGTGTGGCGTATCACGCACGAGAGCAAGACTCCAAACTACGCGGCGCCGCACATGTATGCCGAGACGGCGGCCCAGCTCGTCGGCCATCTCGAGCATCCCAACGGCTGGTGGCGCGATACGGCGCAGAAGCTCCTCGTGCTGCGGCAGGACAAGACCGTCGTCCCGGCCCTTCGCACGATGGCACGCGGGTCCACGAACCAGCTCGCGCGGATTCACGCGCTGTGGACGCTCGAAGGGCTCCAGGCGCTCGACGCGAAACTGCCACGCGAGCTGATGAAGAGTCCGGATCCGCAGATCCGCATCCAGGCCGTGCGCGCCAGCGAAACCCTTTACAAGGCAGGGGACAAATCCTTCGCGGCGGACTACCGCGCGCTCACCGAGGATTCGGACCCCAACGTCGTCATCCAGGCGATGCTGACGATGAACCTGCAGAAGGTGCCTGACGCCCCGAAGATCATCGCGGCGACAGCGGCCGCGAGCCCGGCTCGGGGAGTGAAGGAAATCGGCGCACAGATTCTCAAGCCCGCGGCGTCGCTGGGCCAGCGGCCGTCGCTGGCCGATACGGCTGCCGGTTTCATGAACCTCTCCGCTGAGCAGCGCAAGTCGCTGCTGCGCGGCGAGGGCACGTACAAGGAGCTGTGTTCGAGCTGCCACGGCCCCGACGGCAAGGGCGCGCCGATGGCAGGCGCGGCGGACGGCGCCACCCTCGCACCGCCGCTCTCGGGTTCGCCGCGCGTGCAGGCGCATCGCGAGTACGTGATCAAGGTCCTGCTGAACGGATTGACGGGCCCGATCGGCGACAAGAGCTACCCGGGGGGCGTCATGGTGCCGATGGGGACGAACACCAACGAATGGCTCGCCGATGTTGCGAGCTACGTCCGCACCTCCTTCGGCAATGCGGCCGGAGTCGTTTCGGCGGAGCAGGTCGAGGCGATTCGCAGCGCAAATCCCCGCAAGACACCATGGACGCTTCCGGAACTGCTGCCGACAGTTCCGGCGCCGCTCACGAACGTCGCGGAGTGGAAGGTGACCGCGAGCCACAACGCTGCGGCGGCGAACAACGTCATCAGCGCTGCCACGCCTCCGGCGCGCTGGGACTCGGGTTCCGCCCAGCAGCCGGGGATGTGGTTCCAGGTGGAACTGCCCAGGCCCGAGACGATCGCCGAGCTGCAGATCGATTCAGCGGCGACCGGGCCCGGCGGACGCGGCCGTGGCGGCCGGGGCGCAGGCGTTCCGGCGATTGGACCTGTGGCCTTCAGCGTGCAGGTGTCGATGGACGGGACGACCTGGCCGCCAGCCCTGGTTGAAGGAAGCGGCTCGACCCCGACGACAACAATCGTGATCCCTCGCACTCAGGCGCGGTTCATCAGGATCAACCAGACCGGCACCGCCGCGAACGGTGAGGCATGGGGGATTCAGCAGATCCGCGTACTGGCCGTGGAGAGTGCGAAGTGAGTCTCGAGTAACCAGTAACCAGTAACCAGTAACGATTACTGTTCAGGATCAGCCGCGGTCAGACGAGTGAGACGGAATGGAAACGGCGACTGGTTAGTGGCGAGTGGCTACGAGGTAGTGCCGTGAGCGAATGCGACAAAAATATAGTCGGCTCCGTGAACTGAGGTCCTGAAATGGTTCGAAATGCATGTGTCGTTCTGATCGGTGTGTTGGGTCTCGGCCATCCCGGTTTCGCGCAGGCGCCGGCCGCTTCGCCCGGGCAGCCCGCCGCCGCGTCCGCACCGCAGGCCGGTCGCGGCGGGCAGCGGCCGCCCGCTGTCGTGTCTCCGCAGGTGAACGCCGACCGCACGATGACGCTCCGCTTTCGCGCGCCCAACGCCAAGGAGGTCAGCGTCATCGGGGAGATTGACGGGAAGCCGCATCCGATGACGAAAGGCGAGGACGGCGTCTGGACGGCAACGATCGGGCCTCTCGCGCCAGACGTGTACAACTACCAGTTCAACGTCGACGGCATCGTCGCCATGGATCCCGCGAATCCGTCGGTGAAGTTGGGATTCGGCGCGTTTCCGCCGGCCAACCTCGTCGAGATCCCTGGCGACGGCCTGCAGTTCTACGACGCGAAGCCGGTGCCGCATGGCTCGGTCCGCCTCGAGACCTACGACTCGAAGAGCATCGGTGCGCCGCGGACCCTGTGGATCTACACGCCGCCCGGTTACGATCGCGGCAACACGCGGTACCCGGTGTTCTATCTGCTGCACGGGTCCGGGAACATCGATTCGAGCTGGATCCTGACGGGCCGCGCGAACCTGATCATGGACAACCTGATTGCCGAGGGGAAGGCAAAGCCGATGATTCTCGTCAATCCTCTGGGGTACGCTCGTCCGGGCGTCGGACTCGGGCCGGAAGCTGCCACGCCACCGCCTCCCGCAGGTCCAGGCGCCGGAGTGGGCGGCGGAATGTTCGGCAAGGATCTGCTGGACGACGTCATTCCCTACGTTGAAAAAACGCTTCGTGCACTGCCGGGCGCGGACAACCGCGCCATCGGCGGGCTCTCGATGGGCGGCGGACAGACAGCGGCGATCGCCTTCTCGCATCCCGATCTCTTTCACTACATCGTCATCATGAGCGCCGGATCCGGCAACGCCGCGGAGACCTACCCCGACTTTTTCAACAACGCGGCGGCTACCAACAAGAAGATCAAGCTGCTCTGGATGGGCGTCGGCAAAGACGACACCCTCGTTGGCCCGGGCGCGAAAGCGCTCGACGAATCGCTGACGGCGAAGGGCATCACCCACACCTTCCGGCTGACAGAGGGGCGTCACGAGTGGGTCGTGTGGCGGCACCACCTCAACGAGGTTGCACCACTGCTGTTCAAGTGAGCGGCCCGGCAGCTGCCGCCGATGGGCGCGTGATGCGTGCATCGGACGGCGTCTCCGGATCGTGAGTCGCGTTGTAACGATGTGATACTGTCTCTCGTTCCAGCGAGATGGTTCCATACGTACCTGACGTCGGAATGGCGTCACGGATCGGGCTCTCACTCCACGGGGAAGATCGCATATGACGTCGAGCAGGACCGTTCTGGCCTCCGCCATTGTGCTCGGGGCCGCGTTGTCGCTTCACGCGCGCACGCCGCAGGCACAGGGCGGATCGCCGCAGGCCTCGGCGCCGGCGGCCGCGCCGGCTTCGGGCGCGCCAGCTTCTGGCGCTGCCGCGTCCGGCACTCCCGCGGGCGACCCGCCGCGTGCCGCACTGCCGGGCCGCGGCGGCGGCCGTGGCAATCCGGCGGCGGCGCTCTTCACCGACACCTGCTCCGGCTGCCACGGCACCGGCCTCGAGGGCGGACGCGCGCCGAGTCTGTTCGACGACAAATGGACCCATGCGACCGACGACGAGTCGATTGCGGCCATCATCGCGAACGGCATACCGAATACCGAGATGGTGCCGTTCAAGGCCACGCTGAACGACGCCCAGATCTGGCAGCTCGTCGCGTACATGCGAACCCAGGGCGCGAATCTCAAAGAGAAGCCACAGCTCGTCGCCGATCCGCAGGATCAGGTCATCAAAACGGAGAAACAGACGTTCAAGATTGACGTCGTGGCGCGGAACCTCGAAACGCCTTGGGGGCTCGCGTTCCTTCCCGACGGCCGGCTGCTGATAACGGAACGCCCGGGCCGCCTGCGGATCGTCGACAAGGGGACGCTCCTGCCCGAAGCGGTGAAGAACACGCCGAAGGTGTGGGAGAAGCAGGACGGCGGACTGCTCGACGTCGAGGTGCATCCCGATTACGCTCGCAACGGCTGGATCTACCTCGCGTATTCGGAAACCCTTCCCGGCTACACGCCGCCGGCGGCTACTCCCAGCGACGCGGCAGCGCCGCCGCCTGCGGCTGCACCACCGGCTGTGGCCGCACAGCCGCCGCAGGGTGGACGCGGCCGCGGCGGGCCCCCGGACCCGCCGTCGATGACTGTCGTCGTTCGCGGAAAGATCAACAAGAACAACGAGTGGACGGACCAGCAGGTGATCTTCCGCGCGCCACCCGAGCTGTACAGCTCGACGAATGCGCATTACGGCTCGCGTTTCATCTTCGACAAGCAGCGGCACCTGTTTTTCACCATCGGCGAGAAGAACGCCATGGTGCACGCGCAGGATCTTGGCGATCCGCTCGGCAAAATCCACCGGGTGAATGACGACGGGACTGTCCCGAAGGACAACCCGTTCGTGAACCGCGCCGGCGCCGTCCCGACGATCTGGAGCTACGGGCACCGGCATCCGCAGGGGCTGTCATGGAATCCGGTCGACGGCTCGTTGTGGGAATCGGAGCACGGGCCCCAGGGCGGCGACGAGATCA
>JBBWZJ010000056.1:0-24854 GCA_039648985.1 Acidobacteriota bacterium
CCCTCGTCAACGACGTGAAGCCTGACGAAACGTTCGCGATCTCGGTGCGCAACATCGCCGGAGTCGCGCACTTCGCGTCGAGACGGGTCACGCCGCGCGACCTCATCGACACGGCCCACGTCATCGCGACGCGCGAGGCGCTCGAGAAGCTGCAGGAGAGTTTGGCGTAGCTATCAGACGTCAGCCGTCAGCACCGGAGCTGAGAGCTGAGAACTGAAAGCTGAGAGCTTGAGAATCATGAAACTCACAGACGTAATCAGGCGCCCGCTCGTGACGGAGAAGACGACCGTCATCCGCGAGGACAACCGGACGCTGGTGTTCCAGGTGGCCACCGCGGCGACCAAGATCGACATCCGGCGCGCAGTCGAGAAGCTGTTCGGCACGAAGGTCGAGCTGGTCCGCACGGCGATCTCGCACGGCAAGATCAAGCGGCAGGGGCGCTACGCGGGCCGCCGGTCCGACTGGAAGAAGGCCTACGTCAAGCTGCGCGACGGAGAGAAGATCCCCGAGTTCCTGGAAGGGGCCTAGGAGTTAGCCATCAGCCGTCAGCTATCAGCGCCGAAAGTGCTGAGGGCTGAAAGCTGAAAGCTGAACGCTGAACGCTGAAGGACAGACGTTATGCCTATTCGCAAATACAACCCCACGTCGCCGGGCCGCCGGTTCCAGACGGTACAGGTGTTCGACGAGATCACCACGCAGGAGCCGTACAAGCCGCTGGTCGAGCCGCTGCGGAAGTCCGGCGGGCGGAACAATCACGGGGAGCTGACGTCGTGGTGGCGCGGTGGGGGCCACAAGCGCAGCTACCGGATCATCGATTTCAAGCGCGATAAGCATGGGATTCCGGCGAAGGTCGCGACGATCGAGTACGACCCGAACCGCTCGTCCCGCATCGCGCTGCTGACGTATGCGGACGGCGAGAAGCGATACATCCTTCAGCCCGCCGGGATGAAGGTCGGCGATTCAATCGTCTCGGGCGAGAACGTCGACATCCTGCCGGGCAATGCGCTGCCGCTCAAGAACATCCCCCTCGGCACGCAGCTCCACAACGTGGAGCTGAAGCCGGGCAAGGGGGGCCAGATTGCGCGCAGCGCCGGCTCCTCGGTGCAGCTCGTGGCGAAGGAAGGCGAATACGCCTCCGTGAAGATGCCGTCCGGCGAGATCCGGAAGATCAACATCGAGTGCCTCGCGACCATCGGCCAGGTCGGCAACGTCGACCACGAGAACGTGTCGATCGGCAAGGCCGGCCGCAGCCGGTGGATGGGCAAGCGGCCGCACGTGCGCGGCGTCGCGATGAATCCCGTCGATCACCCGCTCGGGGGCGGCGAAGGCAAGACGTCGGGTGGACGGCACCCCGTGTCGCCATGGGGCCAGCCGGCCAAGGGATACAAGACGCGGAACCGCAAGGCCACCGACCGCTTCATCGTGCAGAGGCGGCAGAAGTAGTCGTCAGTCAATCAGCTGTCAGCCATCGGAGCTGACAGCTGGGAGCTGAGAGCTGAGAGCTAGCTGATTATGTCCAGATCACTCAAAAAGGGTCCGTTCGTCGACGTCCCGCTGCTCGAGAAGATCGAGATCATGAATCGCGGCGGCGACAAGAAGGTCATCAAGACCTGGTCCCGCCGCTCGACCGTGATTCCCGAGATGGTGGGGCACACGATTGCCGTGCACAACGGGCGCAAGTTCATCCCGGTGTACGTCACCGAGAACATGGTGGGCCACAAGCTCGGCGAGTTCGCGCCGACGCGGACGTTCAAGGGCCACACGACCAAGAGCGACAAGGCGGCCTCGGTGGCGCCGGCCGCGAAGGCAGGTGCGTAATGGCGGTCCAGGCGCATGCAACCGCCAGATACATCCGGACGTCGGCGCAGAAGGCCGGGCTCGTGCTCGATCTCATCCGCGGCCGTGACGTGAACGTGGCGCTCGCGACGCTCAAGTTCGCCCGCAAGGGTGTGGCCCGCGACATCGAGAAGGTGCTGCGATCGGCCATTGCCAACGCGTCGCAGAAGGAAGGCTTCGGCGGCGACGTGGAGCGGCTCTACGTGACCGCGTGTTACGCGAATCAGGGGCCGTCGCAGAAGCGGATCCGCCCCGCCCCGATGGGGCGCGCTTTCCGCGTCGTCAAGCGCACGGCGCATCTGACGGTGCAGGTCCAGGAGCGCGCGGTCAAGGTGGCGGCCGCCGCACCGGCCGGCGACGCGCCGAAACGGGCGCGCGGCGCGAAGCCCAAGACGGTCAGGACCGCCGAGAGCGGACGCGTCAAGGGCGGCGCGAAGAAAACTGCGGGCAGCCGTGTCAAAGCGGCGGCGGCCAAGGAGTAGACGTGGGTCAGAAAGTACATCCGACCGGGTTCCGCCTCGGGTTCAACAAGACGTGGCGCTCGCGCTGGTTCGCCGGCAAGGACTACGCGAAGCTGCTGCACGAAGACCTGAAGCTGCGCGACACGCTCAAGACGCGCTTCCAGCACGCGGGCGTCTCGAAAATCGAGATCGAGCGCGCCGCGAACAAGCTGAAGATCGACATCTACACCTCGCGCCCCGGGATCATCATCGGGCGCAAGGGCACCGAGGTCGACAAGCTGAAGCAGGAGATCCAGAAGAAGACCAACCGCGAGGTCTTCATCAATATCCAGGAGATTCAGAAGCCGGAGCTCGACGCGCAGCTCATTGGCGAATCGGTCGCGATGCAGCTCGAAAAGCGCGTCGCGTTCCGCCGCGCGATGCGGAAGGCCGTCGAATCGGCGCTGCGCTTCGGCGCCCGCGGGATCAAGGTGCGGGTCTCCGGCCGGCTGAACGGGGCCGAAATCGCGCGCTCGGAGTGGTATCTCCACGGGCAGCTGCCGCTCCAGACGCTGCGCGCGGACATCGATTACGGGTTCGCCGAGGCGAGCACGACCTACGGTCAGATCGGCGTCAAGGTGTGGCTCTACAAGGGCGAGCGCCTGGTGCCGCGCGTCGGCCGTGAAGAGGATTACCGCGCACCGCGCCGCCCCGGCGGGCCGGGCGGTGCAGGGGATAGACGCTAAGAGCGCTTCCAGCTTCCCGCGTCCGGCTTCCAGCCGGAGGTGCTGGGAGCTGGTAGCTGGTAGCTGTCAGCTACAAGGATCAGATTATGTTGATGCCGAAGAAGGTCAAGTACCGGAAGCAGCAGCGCGGCCGGATGGCAGGGAAGGCCTGGCGCGGGTCTGACGTGTCGTTTGGCGACTACGGGCTCAAGGCGCTCGAGCCGTGCTGGATGACCGCCCGGCAGATTGAAGCCGCCCGCGTCGCCATGACCCGCGCGGTCAAGCGCGGCGGGAAGATCTGGATTCGCGTGTTTCCGGACAAGCCGATCACCAAGAAGCCGCAGGAAACCCGCATGGGCAAGGGCAAGGGCGCACCCGAGGAATGGGTCTGCGTCGTCCGGCCGGGCCGCATCCTGTTCGAGATGGAGGGGATCAGCGAGATCGACGCGCGCGCCGCGATGCGCCTCGCCGCCGCCAAGCTCCCGATCAAGACGAAGTTCGCGACCCGGTTCGCCGAGGAGAAGGCGTCATGAAGGTGACGGAATGCCGCGACCTGGGGGTCGACGAGCTGCGGCAGCGCGAGAAGGACATGGACGACCAGCTGTTCCGGCTGCGCATCCAGAAATCGATGGGGCAGCTGGAGGCCGCGCACAAGCTGAAGGCGGTCCGGCGTGATCTCGCGCGCGTGAAGACGGTGCTGCGCGAGAAGGAGACGGCGTAATGGCTACGAAAGCGGAAATCACCGGCGTCGTCGTCAGCGACAAGATGGACAAGAGCGTGGTCGTCTCGGTCCAGCGTCAGATTCGCGATGCGCTCTACGGCAAGACCCAGAAGCGCACCTCGAAGTTCCTCGCGCATAACGAGGCGAACGACGTGCACGTCGGGGATCGCGTCGCGATCGTCGAGGCCCGTCCGATGAGCCGGCGCAAACGCTGGGTCGTCACCCGGGTCGTCGAAAAAGCGAAGGAACTCTAGCCATGATCCAGATGCGATCGATTCTCGACGTCGCCGACAACTCGGGCGCGCGCAAGATTGCGGCGATCAACCCGATCGGCGGTTCGACGGGGCGCTACGCGCGGCTGGGGGACGTCATCACCGCGTCGGTAAAGGAAGCCACGCCGGACGGGACGGTCAAGAAGGGGCAGGTCGTCAAGGCGGTGATCGTCCGGACGCGCAAGGAGCAGCGCCGGAAGGACGGCAGCTATATCCGGTTCGACCGGAACGCCGCCGTGCTCATCAACGATCAGAACGAACCGATCGGCACGCGCGTGTTCGGCCCCGTCGCGCGCGAGCTGCGCGAGCGCCGGTTCATGAAGATTATTTCGCTGGCGCCAGAGGTGCTCTAGAAGAGTCTCTCAGCTTTCAGCTCTCAGCTGTCAGCTGGGAACGGCTGATGGCTGACCGCTGAAAGCTGATAGCTACTGTTATGTCAAGACTAGGAACTCCGATTCGGAAGAACGACAGCGTGGTCGTGATTACCGGCAAGGATCGCGGCAAGCGGGGACGCGTGCTGAAGGTCGTGCCGGACAACAACCGGCTGATCGTCGAGGGCGTCAACGTCATCAAGCGCCACACGAAGCCCAATCCCCAGCGCGGCATCAAGGGGGGCGTCGTGGAGCGGGAGGCCGCGCTGCACGCGTCGAACGTGCAGATCGTGTGTCCCGAGTGCGGGAAGCCGACGCGCGTCGGCAAGAAAATCCTGGGCGATGGGCGCAAGGTCCGGGTCTGCCGCAAGTGCGAGGGAGTGGTCGACAAATGAGCCGCTTGAAGGAACGCTACGACAAGGAAGTCGCGCCGGCGCTGAAGAAGGAGTTCGGGTACTCGAACGTCATGGCGATTCCGAAGATCGAGAAAATCGTCGTGAACATGGGGCTCGGCGAGGCGACCCAGAACGCCAAGATCGTGGATACGGGCGCCGACGAAGTCGCGCGCATCACCGGGCAGAAGCCGGTCGCCACGCGCGCCAAGAAGTCGATCGCGCAGTTCAAGGTGCGCCAGGGGATGCCGATCGGCTCCATGGTGACGCTCCGCGGCGACCGGATGTGGGACTTCCTCGACCGCCTGATCTCGGTGGCGCTGCCGCGCGTCCGCGACTTCCGTGGCGTCTCGGCGAAGGGCTTCGACGGCCGCGGCAACTACACGCTCGGGTTGAAGGACCAGCTGCTGTTTCCCGAAATCGACTATATGAAGGTCGACAAGGCGCGCGGCATGAACATCTCGGTCGTGACGACCGCGAAGTCCGACGAAGAATCGCGCAAGCTCCTGCAACTGCTGGGCATGCCGTTCAGGACGCAATAACGGCAGGCGCCAGTTCCCAGTTGCGGAACAGGCGCTGGGTGCGCGGAGACCCCGGGTCCGAGCTCGGGTTCGACTGGTAAGTGAGATTGGAACCGGTTACTGACAGCGAAACGAATATGGCCACGACTGCAAAAATCGCCAAGGAAGCCAAGACGCCGAAGTTCAAGGTCCGCCTGCGGAACCGCTGCCACCGCTGCGGCCGGCCGCGCGCCTTCCTGCGCAAGTTCGCCCTCTGCCGCCTCTGCTTCCGCAAGCTGGCCCTCGATGGCGACATCGCCGGTGTGACGAAGAGTTCATGGTGACAAGCTGTCAGCTCTCAGCCGTCAACTTCAGCCTTCGAGCTGAGGATGCGCGGAGAGCTGGTCAATAGAAATAGCTGGTCGCTGATAGCTGATAGCTGAGAGCGAAGACATATGACAGATCCAATTGCAGACATGCTCGCGCGGATCCGGAATGCGACGATTGCCCATCACGCCCGGGTCGAGATGCCGTCGTCGCGCCTCAAGGTCGAGATTGCACGGATTCTGGAGAGCGAAGGCTACATCCAGGGGTTCAAGGTGCTCGAGGCCGCCGCGGGCGAGCGGGTCCAGGCCCAGCTCAAGATGTTCCTCAAGTACGGCCCGCGCGGCGAGCGCGTCATCACCGGAATCCAGCGGGTCAGCCGGCCGGGGCGCCGGGTGTACTTCGGCCGCGACGACGTGCCGGATGTGCTCGCAGGCCTGGGAGTCAGCATCCTGACGACGTCACGCGGCGTGATGACCGGCCGCGAGGCCGTCAAGGCCGGCGTCGGTGGTGAAGTGCTCTGTAATGTGTGGTAACGAAGCCCTCAGCGGTCAGCTGTCAGCTCTCGACGAGAGCGCGCTGAAAGCTGTGAGCTCACATAGCTGAAGGCTACATAGTCATGTCGCGAATTGGCAAGAAGTTCATCCCCATCCCGAAGGGCGTCAAGATTGACGTGCAGCCGGGCGTGGTCGAAGTGCAGGGCCCGAAGGGCAAGCTGCGTCAGCCGCTGCCCGCCGGCATCGGGTTCGAGGTGGACGGCGATCAACTGCACGCGCGGACGCTGCGCGAGGATCCCGAGCTCGGCAAGTTCCACGGCCTGGCGCGCAGCCTCGTGGCAAACGCGGTGCGCGGCGTCACTGAGGGCTTCCGCAAGGACCTCGACATCGTCGGGGTCGGCTACCGCGCGGAGCTCAAGGGCAAGCAGGTCATTTTCGCCCTCGGCTACTCGCACGTCGTCGTGTTCGACATTCCGCCCGGGATCGATGTGGCAATCGACAAGCAGACGCACATCACCGTCACCGGCATCGATCGCCAGGCCGTGGGCCAGGTCGCCGCGAACATTCGCCGCCTGCGGAAGCCGGATCCCTACAAGCAGAAGGGTGTCCGCTACACCGGCGAAGTGCTGAAGAAGAAGGCGGGCAAGACGGGGGCGAAGTGACAACTGGCTTCCCGCTTCCCGCTTTCCGCTTCCAGCTCAGGCTGGAAGCTGACTCACGGACCACTGGAAGCTGGTAGCTGGTAGCTGGAAGCTGAGATTATGAAGATCAACACGACCAAGGATCGGCGCCGGCGCATTGCGCTGCGCCAGCGCAAGCGGATTTCGGGCACGACCGAGCGGCCCAGGCTTCGCGTGTTCCGCAGCGTCTCGCACATCTACGCCCAGGTCATCGACGACATGACCGGGACGACCCTGGCCTCGGCGGCGAGCACCGAGCCGGCGCTCAAGAGCGCGTTCGCGGGCACCATCCGGGGCGGCAACGTCGCGGGAGCGAAGGCGCTCGGCAAGACCATCGCGGAGCGGCTCCTCGAGAAGGGCATCAAGCGCGTCGTATTCGACCGCGGGGGATTCCTGTATCACGGCCGCATCCGGGCCGTCGCGGAAGCCGCGCGCGAGGCAGGGCTGGAATTTTAGGCAAAGCTCCCAGCTCCCAGCTGCCAGCTCCCGGCGTCAATAGGGAGTCTCAGCTGGAAGCCGGAAGCCGGAAGCCGGAAGCTTATTTTTATGATTGAAACACGAGAAAAGATCGACGCCTCGCAACTCGACCTCAAGGACACGGTGGTCAACATCAGCCGGGTCACGAAGGTCGTCAAGGGGGGCAAGAACCTGAGCTTCAGTGCGCTCGTGGTCGTCGGCGATGGCCACGGCGTCGTGGGCTTCGGCGTCGGCAAGGCCAAGGAAGTGCCCTCGGCGATCAAGAAGGGGATCGAGGCCGCGAAAAAGTCGCTCATCCGCGTGCCGCTCGCCGGAACGACGGTGCCCCATCCCGTGCTCGGGCGCTTCGGGGCGGGCCAGGTGCTGCTGAAGCCGGCGCCGGACGGCACGGGCATCATCGCAGGCGGGGCGGTGCGCGCGGTGGTTGAGGCGTGCGGCATTTCGAACGTCCTGACGAAGTCGCTCGGCTCCGCCAACTCGCACAACGTGGTGCGCGCGACATTCACGGGGCTGATGGGCCTGAGGGATCCCGCCGCGGTCCGGAAGCTGCGCGGCAAGGAAGAACAGCCCGGCGACCTCGCCGCGGCGACGCGGTAAGCCATGGCGAAAAAGACTGCGGCGAAGGCACAGGGCGGCGAACGCCGCACGGTGAAGATCACGCTCGTCAAGAGCCCGATCGGGTTCGATCGGACCCAGGGGGCGACGGTGCAGGGCATGGGCCTGCGCCGCATCGGCCACTCGGTCGAGCTCCTCGACACGCCCGCGACGCGCGGCATGATTCTCAAGGTCCGTCACCTCGTGACGGTGCAGGAGTAAGGACGAATGGATCTCTCAAATCTGAAGCCGCCCAAGGGCGCCAGGCATTCGAAGAAGCGCGTCGGGCGCGGCCAGGGCTCGGGTCAGGGCGTGCAGTCGGGGCGCGGGCACAAGGGTGCGAAGTCCCGCTCGGGCTTCACACACAAGCGTGGCTTCGAAGGCGGCCAGATGCCGCTCCATCGTCGCGTGCCGAAGCGCGGGTTCAACAACATCTTCCGGCAGGAGTACGACGTCGTGAACCTCGACACGCTCGAAGAGCGGTTCGAGGCCGGCGTGGACGTGACGGTCGAGTTGCTCCGCGAGCGCGGCCTCGTCGGGCGCGCGGCGCGGGTGAAGGTGCTCGGGCGCGGCGACATCAGCAAGGCGTTGACGGTCCACGCGCACAAGTTCAGCGGCACGGCGTCGGAGAAGATTGCTGCCGCGGGCGGCAAGGCAGAGGTGCTGGCGTAACACGGCGGAAGCCGCTGTGATAAGGGTGTCATGCTCGAAAGCCTCAAGAACATCTTCGCGGTCGCGGATCTCAGGAAGCGCGTGTTCTTCACGCTCGGTCTGCTTGCCGTCTACCGTGTCGGCGGCCACATCCCGACGCCGGGGATCAACCCCGCCGCGCTCGCGGTGCTGGTCGACCAGGCCAAGAACACGATGTTCGGTTTGTACGACATGTTCTCGGGCAAGAACCTGTCGCAGATGACCATTTTCGCGCTCGGCATCATGCCGTATATCAGCGCGTCGATCATCCTGCAGCTCCTGACGGTCGTCTGGCCCTACCTCGAGCGGATCTCGAAAGAAGGCGAGCTCGGGCGGCGCAAGATCACCCAGTACACCCGTTACGGCACGATCCTGCTGAGCGTCGTGCAGGCGCTCGGGATTGCGTACTTCCTCGAGCGCAACACCGGAATCGCCGGCGGGCTTCCGCTCGTGTACAGCCCCGGCTGGGGCTTCCGGCTGCTGACCGTCCTCACGCTGACGACGGGGACGACATTCATCATGTGGCTGGGCGAGCAGATCACCGAGCGCGGAATCGGCAACGGGATGTCGCTCATCATCTTCGCCGGCATCGTCGTCAATCTGCCGCACGCGGTCATCTCGACTCTGGAGCAGCTCAAGACGGGGCAGATGGGGCTGCTGCGGCTTGTCGCGCTCGTGGTCCTGATGTTCGGGGTCATCGCGGCCATCGTGTTCGTCGAGCGCGGGCACCGGCGGGTCACGGTCCAGTACGCGAAGCGCGTTGTCGGGCGCCGGATGTATGGGGGGTCGAGCACGCACATTCCGCTGAAGGTGAACACGGGCGGCGTCATCCCCGTGATCTTCGCCTCCTCGATCCTGGCGTTCCCGGCCACGCTCGCGCCGCTCGTCACGGAGGGGGGCCGCTTCGGCTGGCTGCGGGCGCCCATCGAGCAGATTGCGCCCGGCATGCCGCTCCACGACCTGCTCTACGTCGTCGGGATCATCTTCTTCTGCTACTTCTACACGGCGATCATCTTCAATCCGGACGATGTGGCGGAGAACATGCGGAAGTACGGCGGGTTCATCCCCGGCATCCGGCCCGGGAAGCGCACGGCCGAGTACATCGACACGATCCTGACCCGCATCACGATCGTCGGCGCGATCTACCTGGCAATGGTCGCGATCCTGCCGACGTTCCTCATCAGCGGGTTCAAGGTGGCGCCGATTCCCTTCATCGGTGAACGTCTCGATGCGGCGCTGCCCCAGTTCATCACCCAGGGCATGGGGGTGTCGTTCTTCTTCGGGGGCACGTCGCTGCTCATCATCGTGGGCGTGGCGATGGATACCGTGCAGCAGGTCGAGTCGCAGCTCATCATGCGGCACTACGACGGCTTCATGAAGAAGACCCGGATCCGTGGGCGGCGGGGCCAGTAAGTGGGGGCACAAGGCGCCTGCCCCGGCGCACTGAACGTCGTGCTGCTCGGTCCGCCTGGCGCGGGCAAAGGTACGCAGGCCGAGCGCCTCTCGCGCACGCGGAAGCTGCCGAAGATTTCGACCGGCGACATCCTGCGCGAAGCGGCGCAGGCCGGCACCGAGGTCGGGCTCGCGGCGAAGGTCACGATGGAGGCGGGCAATCTGGTCGGCGACGACATCATGATCTCGATCGTCCGGAACCGGCTGGACCAGGAGGATGCGCGCTGCGGATTCGTGCTGGACGGGTTCCCGAGAACGGTCGTCCAGGCCATGGCGCTCGACAGGCTCGTGGACGGGCGCGGTCCGAAGGTGGTGCTCGACATCGTCGTGCCGGAAGACGTCCTGGTGCAGCGGCTGGCCACGCGGCGGATCTGCAGCAAGTGCGGCGCGAACGCGGCGCCCGAATGGAAGACGGCGTGCGGCAAGTGCGGCGGCACGCTCGTGACGCGGGTGGACGACGGGATCGAGATCGTGCGGGAGCGGCTCAAGATTTACATGCGGCAGACGCGCCCGCTGGTCGAGTACTACGCGGGGCGGGCGTCGTTCACGTCCGTGGACGGCAACCAGCCGCCCGACGTCGTGACCGCGGCGATCGATGCCGCGCTGGATGCCGCGCTCGAGGCGCACACCAGGGGAGCGCTGCTGTGATTGTGTGCAAATCGCCGACCGAGCTCGAGCGGATGCGTGCGGCCAACGCGCTGGTGGCCGACGTCCTTGCGGAGCTTGCGACGATGGTCGCGCCCGGCGTCACGACACTCGATCTCGACCTGGCGGCAGAGAAGCTGGTGCGGGCCGGGGGCGCGGAGCCCGCGTTCAAGGGGTACCGCGGGTATCCGTGCACGCTCTGCGCGTCGGTGAACGAACAGGTCGTCCACGGGATCCCGTCCGCGCGGGCGCTTGTCGAAGGAGACATCATCTCGCTCGACATGGGCGTGAAGCTGAACGGCTTCTATGGCGATTCGGCGGTAACGGTACCGGTCGGGCACGTGTCGGACGAGGCCGCGAAGCTGCTGCGGGTCACGCGTGAGTCGCTCGAGAAGGGCATCGAGCAGGTCCGGCTCGGCGGCAGGATCTCGGATATCGGCCATGCGATTCAGCAGCATGTCGAGGCGCATGGATTGTCGGTCGTGCGCGAGTTCGTGGGGCACGGTATCGGGTCGGCGCTGCACGAGGAGCCGCAGATTGCGAACTACGGCGAGCCCGGACGGGGGCCCCGGCTTGCGGAGGGCATGACGCTCGCGATCGAGCCGATGGTGAACGTGGGCCGGCCTGCGGTGAAGGTTCTCGGGGACGGATGGACGGCGGTGACGAAGGACGGCAGCCTGTCGGCGCACTTCGAGCACACCGTAGCGGTGACGAAGAGCGGCCCGCTCGTCCTCACCCGCCGCAGCGTCCCGACCCCGGCCGCGTAGCACGCCGGTGGCTGACGCCGGGCGCGAGGGTGCGGTCACGGTCGAAGGCACGGTGCTCGAAGCCTTGCCGCACGGGCTCTACCGAGTGGGCATCGAGCAGCAGCGCCAGGTCGTCGCGCACGCGCCGGGGGGAGCGGGACGGAATTTCATCCGCGTGCTGATCGGGGATCGCGTGCGGTTGGAGCTGTCGCCGCGGGACCTGACGCGCGGCCGGATTGTCGCCGTCGTCACGTCGCGATGAGCGACCAGGAAGGAACGTAATGAAGGTCCGAGCGTCGGTGAAGAAGATTTGTGACAAGTGCAAGATCGTCCGCCGCCAGGGGGTGGTGCGGGTGATCTGCGCGAACCAGAAGCATAAGCAGAGACAGGGATAGCTTCCCGCTTCCCGCTTCCAGCTTCCAGCTGGGAGCTGGCAGCTGGCAGCTGGCAGCGACAAGGATCAAAAGAACATGGCACGTATTGCTGGCGTCGATCTTCCGCGGGCCAAGCGCATCGAGATCGGGCTCACGTATATCTACGGCATCGGGCGCAAGCGCTCGGTGGACATTCTCGTGGCGGCGGGCGTCAGCCCCGACATCCGCATCAAGGATCTGTCGGAAGACGATGTCCGGAAGATCAGCCGGGTGATCGAGGAGCAGGGGCGCGTCGAGGGCGATCTCCGGAAGGAAATCTCGATCAACATCAAGCGGCTGATGGAGATCGGCAGCTATCGCGGGCTGCGGCATCGCCGGAACCTCCCGGTCCGCGGCCAGCGCACCAAGACGAACGCGCGCACGCGGAAGGGCCCGCGCAAGGGCGCAGTGGCGAAGAAGAAGACGGTCTAGCTATCAGCTATCAGACCTCAGCTTTCAGCACGGGGCTGGGTTTGATGTCACTGATAGCTGAGAGCTGAAAGCTGAGAGCTACAAAGTATGGCGAAAATCGAAACCATCGACGCGTCGGCGCCGCCTGAAGGCGGTAAAAAGGGCGCAGGTCGGCCCGTCAAGAAGAAGGCGTTCAAGAAGCGGGGCGAGAAGCGGATCGTGCACCACGGCTTCGCGCACATCCAGGCCTCCTTCAACAACACCATCATCACGATTACGGATCCGGAAGGGGCCGTCGTCGCCTGGTCGAGCGCCGGCGGGATTGGCTTCAAGGGGTCGCGCAAGGGGACGCCGTTCGCAGCGACCCAGGCCGCGATCGCGGCCGGCAACGCCGCGAAGGCGTTCGGCATGCGCAGCGTCGAGGTGCGGGTGAAGGGACCGGGGGCCGGACGCGAGTCCGCAATCCGCGCCCTGCAGACCATCGGGATTGACGTGAAGTCGATCCGCGACGTGACGCCGATTCCGCACAACGGCTGCCGCCCGGCGAAGCGGAGACGAGTATAGGGAACGGGCTTCCGGCTTCCAGCTTCCAGCTTCCGGCTAGGGCCGGACAGCATCGCTTGGGACAGTAGCCGGAACCTTCGTGTTGCGATTGAGAACGAGAAGCTGACAGCTGGAAGCTGGGAACTGGAAGCGACAAGGATCAAAATGGCACGTTATATCGGTCCCGTCTGCCGGCTGTGCCGGCGCGAAGGCATGAAGCTCTTTCTCAAGGGGGAGCGCTGCTACACGGAGAAGTGCGCGATCGAGAAGCGCAACCTGCCCCCAGGGCAGCACGGCAAGCTCCGCAAGGCGAAGCTTGTCGGGTACGGTCTGCAGCTGCGCGAAAAGCAGAAGGTCAAGCGCATCTACGGCGTGCTGGAGAATCAGTTCCGGCGCTATTTCGAAATGGCGGATCGCACGCGCGGCATCACGGGCGAAACGCTGCTGCAGCTGCTCGAGCGCCGGTTCGACAACGTGATCTACCGCCTGGGGCTGGCCACGTCGCGCGCTCAGGCGCGGCAGCTCGTGCGGCACGGACACTTCATGGTCAACGGCCGGAAGGTCGATGTGCCGTCGTACTCGCTCAAGGCGGGCGACGTTGTCTCGGTTCGCGGCACCAGCGCCCAGAACACCGCGATCGTGCACGCGATGGAAGAAGTGAAGGGGCGCGGCATCCCGGAGTGGCTGCTGTTCGACGCCGGCCAGCTGACGGGCCGCGTCGCATCGCTCCCGACGCGCGAGCAGATCAACCTGCCCGTGCAGGAACAGCTCATCGTCGAGCTTTACAGCAAATAGCTCTCAGCTCTCAGCTTTCAGCGTTCAGTTGTTTTGGCTGACAGCTGATAGCTGACAGCTCGAGGAACGTCCCCCGCCCGCAGCCATTCCAGACCTGCGGTGGGAGGCGAGGGACGTAAACGGCAGGTCTGGCGCGGCGCTCAAGGATCGGGCGCCCGATTGAAAGGACAGTAGCAAGATGCTTTGGAAAGGTTTTCAGCGGCCCAAGCGGCTGGAGTTCGAGCGCGAGACGCTCACGGATCGCTTCGGCCGCTTCTATGCGCAGCCCTTCGAGCGCGGGTTCGGCACCACGGTCGGCAATGCGCTCCGGCGCGTGCTGCTGTCGTCCATCGAAGGCGCCGCAGTGACGGCGGTCAAGATTGACGGCGTGCTGCACGAATTCTCGCCCATCCCGGGCGTCACCGAGGACGCGACCGACATCATCCTGAACCTGAAGCAGGTCCCGCTCAAGATGCACGTCGATTCGACCAAGACCCTGTACCTCCGCATCGACAAGGCAGGGGTCGTCAAGGCGAGGGACATCGAGACGGACGCCGACGTGGAAATCCTCGAGCCCGACGCGCACATCGCGACGGTCTCGGAGGGGGGCAAGCTCCACATGGAGATGCGGGTGAAGCGCGGCCGCGGCTACGTCTCGGCCGACAAGAACTTCGACGAGGATCTCGGCATCGGCTGGATCCCGATCGACTCCGTGCACTCGCCCGTCAAGAAGGTCAACTACCTGGTGGAGGCCGCGCGCCTTGGCCAGACGACGGACTACGACAAGCTCACGGTGGATGTGTGGACGAACGGCTCCGTGACCCCGCGCGACGCGGTGTCGCTCTCCGCAAAGCTGATCCGCGATCACCTGAACATCTTCATCAATCTCGAGGACGTGGGCGATCTGCAGGCGGACGCGCTCGCCGATACGCCGCGGGCGGCGCTCAACGAAAATCTGGACAAGAGCGTCGAGGAGCTGGAGCTGTCGGTCCGCTCCTATAACTGCCTGAAGAACGCGAACATCCGGACCATCCGCGAGCTCGTGCAGAAGACCGAAGGGGAGATGCTGAAGACGAAGAACTTCGGCAGGAAGTCCCTCAACGAGATCAAGGAGATTCTGTCCGGCATGGGGCTCAGTCTGGGCATGCGTCTGGACCAGACGGCGGCGCAGTCGCAGGACTAGCGAATCAGTTCGTCAGGTGTCAGCTCTCAGCCCGTTCGTGGCCACGATATCGAGAGCGCGTCGGGATCTTCGAGGCAAGAGCTGATAGCTGATAGCTGACAGCTGAAACAGGACAGAAATATCATGCGTCACAGAGTCAGTCACCGGAAGCTCGGCCGCGTCACCGAGCACCGCATCGCGATGCTGCGGAACCAGGCCACGGCGCTCATTCTCCACGAGCGCATCGAAACGACCGTGCCCAAAGCCAAGGAGCTGCGGCCGTTCGTCGAGCGGATCATCACGCTGGCGAAGCGCGGGATCGCGGCCGGGGATGCGAACGGCAAGTCGCTGCACGCGCGGCGGCTCGTTCTCCGCGACATCCAGGACCGCGACGTGGTCGGCAAGCTGTTCGACACGATTGCGCCCCGGTTCGAAGGTCGTCCCGGCGGATATACGCGGATTCTCCGGATCGGCTTCCGCCGCGGCGACAGCGCCGAGGTCGCCCAGATCGAGCTCGTGGGCAGCGAGTTCAACCCGAACGCGGAGACCGAAAAGGCGGATGCCGCCAAGGCAAAGCCGAAGGGTGTGGGCGGGCGCCTGCGCGCCGCGGCCGAGCGGCTTCGCGGGAAAAAGGCCGAGGGGGAGGAAGGCGGCGACGAGCCGACCGAGAACAAGGCCAAGCCGCAGCGCCAGTTGAAGAGCGACAAGGGAGGCCGCGCCACGACGAAGGGCAAAGCCTCAGCCCCGCGCGCGCCGAGAAAATCCGGCGGAGCGTAGCGACAGACGGAAGGGTTCGCGGAAAAAGGCTGAAGCTCACGCTTCAGCCTTTTCTCTGTACGCCCGGGTCAGCCATCAGCCATCAGCTCTTGAGCCATCAGCTCTCAGCTATCAGCTCTCAGGTAGCAGCCCTGAGTTGCCGACTCCCCCCGCCAAGCGGCTAGCCCGCACCAGGCCTGAACTCGAGTCCGAGTCCCGAGTCCCGAGTCCCGAGCCCCGGATCCCGAATCCCGGATCCCCCGCCTTCGCTCGGATTCTCTTGCGAGCTACGGCGGGGCCTCGCCATAGCTCGCCAGATTGTTCGCGAGCGGAGGCGGGCCGATGTCTTACACTTCCTCCGCCGCCTCGTGACCCCGTTCTGCACGCGCGGCAGAAATGATCTTGCCGTGCAGGTGTGATGGGACCTCCTCGTAATGGGAGAACTCCATGTGGTACGACCCGCGTCCACCTGTCGCCGACGTGAGGTGCTGTTCGTAGGTCAGCATCTCGGACATCGGGACTTTGGCGCGGATGATTGTGGCGGCCCCGCGCGTATCCATCCCTCCGATGCGTCCGCGCCGGCTGTTCAGATCGCCCATCAGATCTCCGGCGTAGTCACTTGGCGCGTACACCTCGACATCCATGACTGGCTCGAGCAGGGTCGGTCGCGCCCTGGACATCCCGTCCTTGAAGGCGAGCGAGCCCGCCATCTTGAACGACAGCTCGTTCGAGTCCACCGCGTGGAAAGACCCGTCGAAGACGGTGGCGCGGAAATCCACCATCGGAAATCCCGCAAGGAAGCCGCGCAGGCGCGCGTCCTGGATGCCCTTCTCGACGGCCGGGATGAACTGCCGCGGAATGGATCCGCCGAAGATGTCGTCGACGAACTCGAAGTCGGCGCCGCGCGGCAGCGGCTCGAACTTCACCTTGCAGTCCCCGAACTGGCCGTGCCCGCCGGTCTGCTTCTTGTGGCGGCCGTGCGCTTCGGACGACGCCGTGATCGTTTCGCGGTAGGCGATCCGCGGCAGCTTCAGGTTCACCTCGACGCCGAAGCGCCGCTTCAGCTTCGCCACCGTGACCTCGATATGTGACTGCCCCTGGCCCGCGATCAGGAGCTCCTTCGTCTGCGGGTCACGCGTGTAGTTGACGGTCGGATCCTCCTCCTGCAACCGGTGCAAGGCGGTGCTGATCTTCTCTTCGTCTGCCCGGCTCTTCGGCTCGATCGCGTAGGAGATGACGGGCTCCGGGAACTTGATCGCCGGCAGCGAGAACGCCGGCGGCCTGTCCGCAATCAGATCGTTCGTCTGGCTCTCCTTGAGCTTGGCCACGGCGCCGAGATCACCCGCCTTGATTTCCGGCACCGCGGTCTGCGTCTTGCCCTGCAGCAGCACGAGATGGCCGAGGCGCTCGGTCGCATTCCTCGTCACGTTCTGGACTGTTGAATCGGCCTTGAGCGATCCCGTGACCACTCGGAACATCGTGATCCGGCCGGCGAACGGGTCCGCGACCGTTTTCCAGATGAACGCCGACGCGGGCGCGCTCTCCGCCGGCGCCACTTCGACGACGTTGTCCGTGCCGGGTCTGAAGCCGCGCACGTGCCGCTCGGCCGGCGAGGGCACGTACTCGACGATCGCGTCGAGCAGCGGCTGCATCCCGGCGTTCACCTGCGCCGACGTGCACAGCACGGGGAAGATGCGCGCCGCCGCAATCGCGCGCTTCAAGCCGCAGACGAGCTCCTCCTGGGTCAACGTGCCTGCGTCGAAGAACTTTTCCATCAGCCCGTCGTCCGCCTCGGCGACCATCTCGATCAGCGCCTCGCGCGCGGTCTGCGCAGGCTCGCGCAGCGTGCCGGGGATGTCGCACGGTGTTGGCTTGCCGCTTTCGTCCGTGGCGAACGTCCACGCCTTCATCGAGACCAGATCCACGAGGCCGCGGAATCCTCTGTCTTCGCCGATCGGCAGCTGCAGCGGCACAACGGCCCGGCCGAACACTGCGCGGAGCGACTCGATCGAGCGATCCAGGCTGGCGCGCTCGCGATCGAGCCGGTTCAGCGCGATGATTCGCGGGAGCTGAAGCTCTTCCGCCGCCGCCCACACCTTCTCGGTCGAGACCTCCGCGCCGTGGACCGCATCCACCACGACCAGCGCCGCGTCCGCGACGCGCAGACCCGCGCGAGCATCGCTCAGGAAGTTTGCCATCCCGGGCGTGTCGATCAGATTGACTTTGTGCTTGTTCCACTCGAGGTAGGCGAGGCTGCACGCCAGCGTATGTTTCCTGGCGATCTCCTCTTCGTCGTAATCCGTCACCGTCGTCCCGTCGTCCACGCGGCCAAGTCGGGGGACGGCCCCGGCATCGAAGAGCAGGGCCGAAACGAGCTGTGTCTTACCGGCACCGCTGTGGCCCACGAGGGCAACATTCCGGATGCTCGGCGCATCGTAGACTCTCATGGCGGGCTCACCTCCGAGGCTTCCAGCTTCCAGCTACCAGCTTCCAGCAGTCCGGCTTTTGGTGCAAGCTCGCGGGACGTTGCGATTTAGGCCCTTGGCTTGCGAGGGGTGAGACGTTGCACCAGCCTTGAGAGCATGCGTCGAACCCCCTCGATCTCGCCCGCGAGCTTCGCCTGGACGGGAGCCGGCACGAAGCCCAGCTCCCGAGCAAGAAGCAGATCATACTCAAGTTCGTTGCAGGATCCCAATGAGTGCATCAGGAATCGCCGGAAGTCGAGATCGGAGCCTCTGCCTGCACCCTCGGCAATGTTCGAAGGGATCGAGATGGCTGCGCGAAATACCTGATCGCGCAGCGGCCACGCCTCAGCGTGTCGGAGGTACGCAGAAATTCGGTATGTCGCCATTGCCAGCGCGTGAGCCTTCTGCCACACCTCTAGATTGCGGTAGTCCTGCACTGGGGCTTCTCTCCCGGTCATGCACCAACTGCAAACGCAATGCTCGTCGGCATGGAGTGAGGAGCCCGAAGCCGGAAGCTGGAAGCTGGAAGCTGGAAGCCGGAAGCCGGAAGCTGGAAGCGCGAAGCGGTCAGCTGAAAGCTGACAGCCGAGACCCGTCCTACTCGTACCGCAACGCCTCAATCGGGTCCAAGCGCGATGCTTTGATTGCGGGGAAGAGGCCGAAGAAGATCCCGATCGTTGCGGAGAAGCCGATGCCGATGGCGAAGGACCACCAGGGCAGCGAGACGGGGAAGCCCGAGAGCCAGTGCACGAGGAGGCCGATGCTGCTCCCGAAGAAAATCCCGAGCACGCCGCCGGCTGACGTCAGGAACGCGGCTTCGATGAGGAACTGCCAGAGGATCTCGCGCCGGCGTGCGCCGAGCGCCTTGCGGACGCCGATTTCGCGCGTGCGCTCGGTGACGGAGATCATCATGATCGCCATGACGCCGATGCCGCCGACCATCAGCGCAATCGACGAGATGACCACGAGCCCGAGGAACGTCGCCTGGCTGATTTGGTCCCACACCTTCAGGATGGCATCCTGCGTCGCAATGTCGAAATCATTCGGCTGTTCGAGATTGAGCTTGTGGCGGATGCGCATCACCGCCTCCACCTCGCGCATTGCCTCGTCGCGCATGCCTTCGCGCGGCACGACGGCGATCATCGCGGTACGGAATACCGCGGGATTGAAGCTGTTCGCCGAGATCTTCGCCGACCCCTTGAGCACCTTGCCGTACAGCTTCTCGTGCGTACTGAATGGGATCACGGCGAAGTCGTCCGCCCCCGTTGAAAACCCCCCGGGGCTCGGCCGCTTGCCCAGGACTCCGATCACGGTGAACTCGTTGCCCGCGATCCGCACGACCTTGCCGATCGGGTCGATGTTCGGGAACAGCGACTGCCAAGGGTTTTGCCCGAGCACGACCACGTGCCGCCGATGATCGACCTCGGACGGCAGGAAAAGCCGTCCCATTTCGAGCTTCGCGAAGTTGACAGCAGCCCAGTTTTCGGTCGCTCCGATGATGGCGATCGTCTTCGTCTTCTCGCGGCCGTAGTAGATGCGCGCCTGCGAGTTGCCATAAATGCCGAGCCATACGTCGACCAGCGTCACCGAGGGACAGTCACGCTCGATGGCCATCGCATCCTCTCGCGACAGGTTGGGGCGGCGTGCGACCTCGAGGAAGCTCTTGCCCGATCCGATCAGGCTGAGCGCGCCCCACTTCTGAATCATGATGGTGCTGGGGCCGAGCTGGCTGATCGACTCACGCAGCGAGTTGTCGAACCCGCGAAGCAGCGACGTCATCCCGACGATCGACGTGATGCCGATGACGACGCCCAGCACGGTCAGCGCCGAGCGCATCTTGTTCGTGCGCAGCGTATCGATCGACATCGTCACGATTTCGCCGAGTAGCCCGGAGCGCAAGCCAGCCATGAATCAGTCCTTCCAGCTTCCGGCTTCCAGCTCCCGGCTTCCGGCTTCCGGCTTGCGGGGCCCATGGGCGTGACCCGTCGCCCGTGACAGGTTGCACGTTGCACGTTGCACGTGAGTCATTCGCGCCGGAGCGCCTCAATCGGGTCGAGCGATGCGGCGCGAATCGCCGGGTACAGGCCGAAGAAGAGACCGACGAGCGCGGTGATGCCGATGCCCATGACTACCGACCATGGCTGGACCGCCGCTGGCAGCGGCGAGAACTTGCTGATCAGAAGCGCCAGGCCGAATCCAAGCGAAATGCCCACGATTCCGCCGAAGATCGACAGCGTCACGGACTCCGTCAGGATCTGCCAGACGATGTCCCGCCGCCGCGCCCCAAGCGCCTTCCGCAGCCCGATCTCGCGCGTGCGCTCGCTCACGACCATCAGCATGATGTTCATGATCACGATGCCGCCGACGACGAGCGACATGGCGACGACCCCGATGAGCACGGCGAAAATGCCGTTGGTGGCGGTCTTGTAGATGTCGAGGAACGTGTCCGACGTGAACATCCCGAAGTTGTCGGGCTGCTTCGGACGCAGCCGCCGCTCGATGCGCAACGCGACCGTCGCATCATCCATGGCGGTCTTCACGAGCTCCGGACTCTTCGGTTTGACGAGCAGCTGCATTCCGAACATCCGCGACCCGTACATCTTGCGGAAGATGCCGAGCGGGATGATGGCGAAGTTGTCCTGCGAGTTGCCGAAGAACGATCCCTTCTTTTCGCTGACGCCGACGACGCGGAAATGGAGCCTTCCGATCTTGATCGTTTTCTCGAGCGGGTCGGCAGGTCCGAACAGTTTGTCGGCAACTTCCCACCCGAGGACCGTGAGGGGGCGCCCGGCATCGATTTCGGCCGGGCTGATGAGCCGCCCGCGTTCGGCGTTGAACGTGCCGAACCACACGTAGTCGCGCGACACGCCCTGCACCTGGGCGCCGTCCACGCTCTGCTCCCCGTACGTCATCGTCGCACGCGACTGCGCCTGGGCCGCGACCGCCCCCACGTTCTCGCTGTACTTGCGGACCGCCGACGCTTCGTCCAGCGTGATTCGGGGATTGTTCCGGACGCGTTCCTCGTCCTCTTCCGATCGCACGATCGGCATACGCTGGATGGTGAAATTATCCGCTCCGACGCCGGAGAGAATGGCTGTCGTGACGTAGCCGTTCATCCCCTGGACGAGCGACACCACGGCGATGATCGAAGTGACCGCGACGATGTTGCCCAGGACCGTGAGAAACGATCGCAGCTTGTTCGACCAGATCGCGCCGAGAGCGATGATCGCCGCCTCGTAGAACTGATTCACGGCTTCGTGGTCGTGGGCGTCGCTCCGGGCTTGACGGCTGCCCCCTCGGCAAGTGTGCGCACCGACGCGAACGGGCCCGTAATGACCGCGTCCCCTTCTTTGAGGCCAGACAAGACTTCGAAGTACTTCTCGCCGGCGATGCCGGTCTTGATCGGCTTGAACACCGCCTTGTTGTCCTGAACCGCAAACACCCCTTCGAGCTCCTTGCGGGTCTGCCCCGGCGCGAGCTCGGCTTGCGACGCCGCCGGCGCCGGCGTGACGGGGCGCTTGCCCTTGGCGGTCTCGGGTGGTCGGACGATGTTGCCCTTTTCGTCGAGGATCATCTCGCGCACGGTCGTCGCCTGGATCGGCACCGCGACCGCGCCGTCCCGTACTGCGGTCGTGATCTCGGCCGTGCACGTGAACCCCGGCCGCACTTCGGGGATCTCCTTGTCGAGCGTCACCACGACCTTGAAGTTCGTGGCCTGCGTCGTCGCGGTGCCGGTCGCCTGGATGGGGCTGTTCCCGATTTCGGTGACCTTGCCGCTGAACGTCTGCCCAGGCATGGCGTCGATCGTGACTTTCGCGGGCTGGCCGATGCGCAGCGACGGGATGTCGGTTTCGTCCACTTCGACTTCGGCCTGGATCACGGACATGTCGGCGATCGTGAGCAGGACCGTGCCCGCGTTGTTCATCGTGCCGATGACGACCGTTTCACCCGCCTCGATGTTCCTGCGGGTCACGATCCCGTCGATCGGGGACTCGATGCGGACCTTGCTCAGATCGTAGCGCGCGCTCGCCGCTGTCGCGCTCTCCGACTCCATCCGGAGCTGCATCGTGCGGACGTTCTGTTCCTGCGACGCGAGGTCGGCTTGCCGCTGTTTCAGGTCGTTCTCCGCGCGCTCGAGCGTTTCCCGTGTAGTCAGGCCGCCCTTCCATAGATCCTGCTGGCGCTTGTAGTTGTCCTGCGCCTGTTTGAGCGCGACCCTGGCGCTGTCGAGCGCCAGCCGCACCTGTTCGGCGTTCGACCGCGCGGCTGCGAGGGACGCCTCGGTCCGCTGCACGGCGGTCTTCAGGTTGCGCGGGTCGATCTGGAGCAGGAACTGCCCCTTCTTGACGCGGTAGCCTTCGTCGACGGCGAGCTCGGTGACGCGGCCCATCGTATCGGCGCTGATGTTGACGTCGCGTTTTGCCTGGATCTTGCCCGATGCCGAGACGATCGCCTCGAGGTGCCGCTTCTTCACGGGCTCGGTCGTCACTTCGATGCCGTCGTTGCGCTTGAATTTGACGTTCGCGAACGCGATCGCGCCGAGCGCAAGCACGATCGCGAGGCCGACGAGAATTTTCTTGTTCCGGCTCATGCTGCAGCTCCGCGTCGAAGGAAGGCGATGATCACCGCGATGACGGCATACAGCACGAAGAGCGACGTCGCGATCGGCTGCGTTCGACGACGGTACAGCACCGCCAGCCCCATCGAGATGACGATCACCTGCCAGATGACGAAGAGGTCGATCAGGCTCATGAACCGGGCCGCAAACGACCCGTCCGTGAGGAACGGCTGTGTGACGACCCCGAGGTTCGTCGCGCTGGACATCGTCCCGCGCGCGTAGTTGAGCGGAATGGTGAAGAGCTGGCCGAGCAGCCCAATGGGGCCCGCGTGTACCATCACCGTGAAGATCTGCTTGAACGTAGCTTCACCGCCGAGGGCGGCGTTGAAGACGGCGAAGAGAATCCCCGAGATAATCGCCAGGAGGATCGGCGTGCCGACGAGGAAGAAGACGCCGGTGACATAGCCCACATACGGCGCGAACTTTGTCATCCCCTGGATCTGCTGATCGGTGATCGCCGGGCCGGCACTTGTCGTGGCGGCATCCAGCCACGCTTCCTGGCCTACCTTCGTCAGGAGGAACCCTCCCACCCCCACCGCCATCAGCACGGCGACGAGCGCCAGCATCCCGAGCCACTTCGGATGCGCGACGACCGATTCGTAAGTGGCCCGCGGGGCGGTGATGATGCCCACGAAACGCGCGGGAAGACTGAGGGGAGCACGGATCGCTCCGGGTTGAACGGCAGTGTTGACCATAATGTTGTGGGGTGCGCCCTTCCGGTTTCGGCCGGTGGGACGAACGATTCTAGCACCTTGCAATACGATCCCCGGCCCGCGGATGTTTCCGGTTAAGTCGTTGCGTCCACGGCACTCGGGCCAGTTGCCGCCCGTACGCTAAGCTCTCTCGATGCGGGTGCTTCACCGAGGTCTCGTGACCGTGCTCCTGGTGGGGGGCGCAATCGTGCCCGCCGGTGCCCAGTCGTTTGACACCGTCGGCACCCGCGCGGCCGGCATGGGTGGCGCATTCGTGGCCGTGGCGGACGATGCGTCGGCGGCGTACTGGAATCCGGCCGGTTTCGCCTCCGGCTCACTCTTCAGCCTGGTCCTCGATCGCAGGACCGCCGACGTAACAACCCCCGGAACCAGTCCCGCCGGCAACCGCTCCGGCCTCTTCATGGCGCTCGGGATACCGGCCCTCGGCGTGTCGTATTATCGCCTGAGCTCCAGGCAGGTTGCGCCCGCGGTGCGCACCGAAACCGGCAATTCCCTGCTCGAAGCGGAAACACTTGTCACCCATCACCTCGGCGCCACGGTGGTGCAGTCCATCGTCCCCGGGCTGACTGTGGGAGCCACGCTGAAGATGGTGAGGGGATACGCCTCCTCGCTGCTGGCGCCCGTCACTGAGCGGGATGCGCTGCTCAATCCGTCGGGGGACGTCCCGGCCCAGGAGAGCAGCCATTTCGACACGGATCTCGGGGTCATGGGGACCGTCGGGAAGCTCAAGGCGGGGATCACCGTCAGGAACGCCCTCGAACCCTCGTTCAGGATGCCGGGCGAGGCGGGCACGCTGCGGCTGCAGCGCCAGGCACGGGTGGGGCTCGCGGTGACCCCGCTCTCGGGGTGGACCGTGGCGGCCGATTCGGACGTTCTCGAGGTCGATGGTCCGGCCGGACCTTCCCGGCGGTTCGCCGCCGGGACCGAGGCGCGGGTGTACCGCAAGGCCATTGTCCGCGGCGGCTTCAACCTGAATACGACGGGCGAACGAGCCCGCGCCCTTACCGCGGGGGGCAGCTTTGCCGCGACCGCCTCACTGTTCCTGGACGTGCAGGTCACCCGGGGCTCGGACCCCGCCCAACGCGGGTGGGGCCTCGCGGCGCGGTTCGCGTATTAATCATCTCAGCTGTCAGCTCCTAGCTCTCAGCTTCTAGCTTCCGGCTTCCGGCTTCGGCTTCCGGCCTTCAGCTTCCGGCTTCCGGGTTCCAGCTTCCGGGTTCCAGCTTCCGGCTTCCGGCTTCCGGCTCCCGGCTCCACCTTTCCGGTCCCTGACCCTGATCCCGGATCCCGAATCCCCGATTTTCACTGTTCTTCACTGTTCTTTAGTGTCCGCTCGCCTTAGTTGATGAGCTGTCTTGACAAAAAGTGTCAGGCATGTTCGAATACTGTTCCCCCCAGCCAGACCTCAGCTTCAGCCGCGTTCCCGGCGGCCCTACGGTCGAGAGTCTCAAACGATGCCCGTCCGCATAGGCGAGCTGCTGCTCAAAGAAAAGCGCATCACGCCTGCCCAACTGCAGGAAGCCCTGAGCTATCAGAAGGCCAACGGGGGGAAGCTCGGCTTCAACCTGGTCAAGCTCGGGTTCGTCAAGGACGAGGAGATCACCGCCCTCCTCAGCAAGCAGTACGGCGTCCCGTCG
>JBBWZJ010000079.1:0-13411 GCA_039648985.1 Acidobacteriota bacterium
TCATCTTCAGCTTGCGGCGGGCGCTGTCCGAGGTCATGCAGCGCACCGTCCCGAAGACCGCGCGTTCCGGCCAAGGGCGATCGTACCGGCCGAGCACCCACGCGAAGCTTGCGTAAGAGACGGGATCCCGTCCATCGAGCGAGTACCGGTTCATCAGGTGCTCCATTGATGCGAGCGCGTCGGCCGGGTGTTCGCTCCACTCGAGGATTTTCTTGCCCCAGAGCATGCGCATGTAGCCGTGGAACCACCCGGTGGTTTTCAGCTCACGCTGAGCGGCGTTCCATACTTCGTCGTGCGTCTCGGCGGCGTCGAGCGCCTCCAGGCTATATCGATATGGCCGCGGGTCCTCCAGGTGGGCTTCGAGGGTCTGGCGCGCCCATGCCGGCAGCGTGTCGTATGCCGCGAACGCCGGTGTCCAGGCGCAGCCATTGAAGGCGAGCTCTCTCCACACCAGCAGCTGGTCGAGAAACATCTCCGCCGAAGCGGATACGCCCCACCACCCCTCGCGCGCGCCGGAGGCGCCTGGACCAAGCCGCCGGGTGGTCCACCGTTCGCGCGTCATGAGCGCGGCGAACACGTCGTGCGAGCTGATGTGACCGAAGTGGAGATACGGGGACAGCCGGCTCGTGCCGTCCAGGTCCGGGTGGTTGTGGTCTTCTCGATATGCCGCGAGCTTGCGCTCGAGGAACTCGCGCAATACGCGGGCGGCCGCGGCGCTCCCGCCGATCGTCGCGACGGGGGCCACACTGTGATCGATCGGCAGGCGTGCGAACGCCGGGCCGTCGCGATCGAGCAGGCCGGCAGCAGCGCGGGGCCATCGGGCGACGATATCGTCCGGCAGGCCGGCCACGGGCCAGCGGTCCCCGAGAGCGAGGATGGGGTCGGGGTCCGGCACCTCACGGACGTGATCCTTCAGCACGCGCTGCATGAATGCGCGGTACCCGCGCGCGGTAGGGAACGCGCGGCCGTGCACCGACACGGGCAGGATACCGTTCGAGTCCACCGATTCCATGCGCACCTGAACCTGCGCGCCCGCCGCGTCGATCATCCGTGGCAGGAAGAAGGCGGGATACCAGTCCGTGACGATGGCGCACGCGTGGCGGCCGAGCGCGGCGAGGAGCCCTCGGCCCGCGCCGGGCGCGTCCTCGACGTATGGGTAATAGAGGAGGGGACGGCCCGCGAACGCGGCGGTGTTCGCGGCCATGCCGTCGAGGAAGAATCGATGCAGCCGCGCGCTGGCCCACGGGTAGTCGCAGCGGACGGCCTCGAGAACGACGAGCGGCCGCTTGAGCGTAGCGGCTATCTCGATGGCGCGCTGCAGACCGAAGTTGGATCGCGACCGGCGCGCCGCCGTCATCCAGTAGAGCACGAACGCTCCGGATGGACGGACGGCAGCGCCGTTGACGACGCGGATCCGCGACTCAGGCGTCACGCAGCATTCAGTGGCTATCCCTCCGACGGATTCGTGATCGACACGTTGTCGAACTGAGCTGTCGCAGCCGCCGTCGTTGTGTGACTCGAGACCCCGAGGCCGATGTAGACCGTCGTCCCCATCGAGAACGTGTCGCTGCCGACGAGCGTCCACGTCACCCCATCGGGCGACTGATACGCGGAAATCGTGTTACTCACGCGATCCAGACGCACCCAGTACGGCGCACTGGCGAGTACGCCAGCCGTGCTGGTGCTGACGCCGGCCGTTGCAGTACGGCGCTGGAACGCGAGGCCCTTGCTGTACGAGACCAGCATCATCGCCTGCTGCGAGTTGGCATCCAGGGTATCCCGGATCATGACGCCGGCCTTGACCCACGATGCGGTGTTCGACACGGACGCGACGCGTGCGACGATCGAGCCGTCACCCGTCAGGGTCTGATAGACGTAATGCAGCGCGTCAGCCGTGCCCCAGATGTCCGCTCCCGCTCCCTTGACCGTGTAGGTGGTCGAGGGAGCGTCATACGCGGCACTCCCCGACACGCCCACGTTGCCGATGTCGCCGTCCAGCCAGGGCGACGGCAGCGTCGCGGGTGGCGGCGGCGGGGGCGGCGGCGGGGGCTGCACGGCTCCCGCGAACGATCCCTGGGTGGCCGCGTAGATCGTGGCGTCGTTCTTCAACGCGCCGGGGGAGGAATTGAAGAAGAACCCGGACGCCGGCGAGAGGATGATCTGATCGATCGACAGGCCATCTTCGCGCGTCTGGATGCGCAGGGTCTGCGGCGCAGACGAGTCGAAGTAGATCGGCGCGCCCATCACGCCGGAGCCCCACCCGTTGTCCTGCCAGCCCCAGCCGGACAGCCCGCATCCGCTGCAGTCCTCCAGGTTGTACTCCGCCGCTGACGAGGTCCCGTAGCGGAACGTCGGCGTACCCGTGGATGTGACGGCGTTCGAGAACTGCACGAAGGCCGAGTCGTTCGTGTAGACGTTCGAGTCGGCGCGACCGCGCATCCACAGGTGGTATGCCTGACCGGCCACGGGGGTGAACGTGATGTCCACGTAGCTCGCGGGGGCCGTCGAGGCCGTCGTGATCTTGGCCGCGCCAGCGTTCGGGTTCCAGAGCCGCTTCGCGCCTGCCGCCGTCGAGTCCGACACGATCGACCAGCTGCTGCCGGTGATCTTGCCGTCGAGCGCATACAGCACGATGTCGCCCGGGCCGGAGCCTGCGGTCGACGACGGCGGTGGCGCGGTGCCGGCGGTCGTGAACGACCACACATCGCCATTCTTGCTGATGTTCGCCATGGTCCGGGAGACGACGCGCCAGTAGTAGGTCGTGCCGGGCAGCAGGTTCGTGGCGGTGAAGCTCTGGTACTGCGTCGCCGACTCGCTCGGCCCGAGCTCGGCGTCGAGCAGGACGGGCTGCAGGTTGTTCGGATCCGTTCCGAGGAGCACGTCGTACTTGTGCGCCCACGGGCCGCCGTACCACTTGAGCACGACGCTGGCGGTCGAAATCCCCGTGGCTGCATTCGCGGGCGCCTGGTACACGGCCTTCGTCGGCGGCAGCGGGACGAAGTCCGAGTTCTCGATGTTCCCGGTGGAATTGTTCCACTTCCGTTCGAACATCGTCGTAAACCAGTTGAACATCGTCCCATCGGTGCAGAAGCAGTTGTGCTCTTCCTGCGAGCTGTCCGACGGGGTGGTCCAGTTCGAGGACCCGAAGATCGACATCTGCTTGCTGTAGAGCAGCACCAGCTTCTCGTGGTTGAGCCCGTCGTGCGCGCGCATCTTGATGGCCGACTGGCTCACGGTCTGCCCGGTGGGCGGCTGCTGAAATGCCATGTACATCCGGTCGATGTTCCAGGCGTCCCACAGGCGGGTCTGATCGCGGTACTGCTGCGGATCGCTGATGATTCGGACCGGGACACCGCGCTGGTGTGCCGCGATCATCGCGTCACTGTGCCGCCTGTCCGTGATGCGGTACATGATGACGTCGATCTTCTGCGTTTCCTTGTTGTACTGGCTGATCGCACGGTTGGCATACGACTCGAGCGGCGGGAAGTTGAGCTGCGGGTCCTTGATGTAGCCGCTGGGATACGTGCGTGTGAGCGGCCCCGTGATGTTTGCGTAGTTCGTGTAGGACGTCGTGTTGGTCCACAGGTCGTCGTACTTCGTCATGAAGCTGTGCACGAAGGACGCGTTGTCCGTGAAGTAGGCGGACTCGTCCACGTAGTTCACGTACGGTGTCGTGTAGACCCAGGCGTCGGCGCTGAAGTTCGCCCCGCTGAATTCGACAATCCCCTGCCCCCCGAAGAGCATCAGCTTGTAGTGCATGATGCCGCTGGCCGTGCGGCGCCGCATGGGGATGCCGGCCGCCTGCAGCTCGGCCAACCGCTGAGCGTTGTACTGGTTGGTGTCGTTGGCGCGCAGGTCCATGATGACCCGCACCTTGACTCCGGCGTTGAAGCGGTTGATGAGCTCGGTCGTGTAGCGCGCGTCTTCCATGAACCAGAAGCCGACGTCGATGCTCTGGGTTTCGGCCCTGATGTAGTTGATGAGAATCGCGCGGCAATCCTCATGCGACGGGTCGCACAGACGATCGAGGGCCCGGGCGGGTGTGGCAGACATTCCCAGCGCAGCCACGACCAGGCCGAGCACGAGTCCGATACGGTATTTGAAGTTCGTCATCATATGAAAACAGCGGCCTCCCGGGCTTCCGGGAAAGGATTTGCCGTGAGGTATTGCGAGCCGGATGCCATGGCGGTGCCTACCGCCGGCGATCACGTGCGCGAAAAATGCTCATTTTTACCTGTCGGGCTCAGCCAGCGGCCCGGGCGCGAGCACGGCCGATTGGTAACCGGCTGGGAAAAATGGGAACCCGGCGCCACTTCGACGAGGTCGGCCAGCGCGGCTCGCGAGGGCAGCCGGCGAACTGCCAGTTGACACAGGGGTCCATCGCATGTAACGATATATCCGGATTTACGGATGGATACGACGCGCGCTGGATCCGCGATCTTTGACGACCTCACGACGCTGTCGGATTCCACCCGCAGCCGCGTGCTGCTGCTCCTCGACCGCCACGAGCTGACCGTCTCGGAGCTCTGCGACGTACTGCAGCTGCCGCAATCCACGGTCAGCCGTCATCTCAAGACGCTTGCGGACGCAAGCTGGGTCGTGTCGCGCCGCGAGGGCACGAGCCGCTACTACACGCTGGCGCTCGACGGCCGCGAGCCCTCGACCCGCCGCCTGTGGTCGCTCCTGCGAGAGCAGGTCAGCGCGACCGCGGGAGCTGATCAGGACGCCTGGAGGCTGAAGAGTGTCCTCGGGCGGCGGCGGTCGAAATCAGAAGAGTTCTTCGACTCGGCGGCGGGTCAGTGGGACAAGCTCCGCGAAGAGCTCTTCGGCGGCGCTTCGCACCTGCAGGCGCTCCCGGCCCTGCTCGACGAGAGCTGGGTCGTCGGCGATCTCGGCTGCGGCACCGGGCATGTCGCGGCGGCACTTGCGCCTTACGTGGCGCGCGTCATTGCCGTGGACCGGTCGGGCGAGATGCTGCAGGCGGCGAAACGCCGGCTCCGCGAGTGGCCCAACGTCGAAGTGAAGCGCGGCGAGCTCGAATCGTTGCCGATTGCCGACGCGGCGCTCGATGCGGCGACGCTGCTGCTCGTCCTCCATCACGTCGCGGACCCGTCGGCAGCGCTCGCCGAAGCCGCGCGGGTCCTGAAGCCAGGGGCGCGGCTCATGATTACCGACATGCTCCCGCACGATCGGGAAGAGTACCGGCAGCAGATGGGGCACGTGTGGCTCGGGTTCAGCGAACCGCAGGTTCGGTCGCTGCTCAGCGCTGCCCGCTTCGATCGCGTCCGCATCGTCCCACTCGCCGCCAACGCCCTCGCGAGGGGCCCCGCGCTGTTCGTGGCAAGTGGGCAAAAAAGCTGACAGGCCATCAGCCCTCAGCTGTCAGCTCAGAGATGAAGTGTCGAGTTGAACCGCTGCGAGGCGCCAGGAGCCGAAATCTGATGGCTCGTAGCTGAGACGCACGCCGTGAGCCGTGAGCCGAGAGCCGAGAGCCGAGAGCTGAGCGCTGAAAGCTGAGAGCTGAAAGCTGAGAGCTGAGAGCTATTACCCCGTTGTAACCGAGAGAGGAAGTCGATGAGTACTGCAGTTCGAGACATGCACGCGTTCGACGCGGCAGTGAAGGCCGGCCGCGAACCATTCAAAGTGAAGGACCTCTCGCTCGCGGAGTTCGGGCGCAAGGAGATGCGGCTCGCTGAACAGGAAATGCCCGGGCTGATGACGCTCCGCGATCGCTACAAGGGAAAGAACCCGCTGGCCGGCGCGCGGATCATGGGCAGCCTCCACATGACCATCCAGACCGCCGTCCTCATCGAAACGCTGGTGGACCTCGGGGCCGACGTGCGCTGGGTCTCCTGCAACATCTTCTCGACCCAGGACCACGCGGCCGCGGCCGTCGTCGTCGGCCGCCCGGAGGACGGAGGCACCCCGCAGAATCCGAAGGGCACGCCGGTCTTTGCGTGGAAGGGGGAGACGCTCGACGAATATTGGTGGTGCACGAGCGAAGCCCTGATGTGGCCGGACGGCAAGGGGCCCACGCAGATTGTGGACGACGGGGGGGATGCGACGCTGCTGCTCCACAAAGGTGTCGAGTTCGAGAGAGCGGGCGCCGTGCCCGCGTTCAACGCCGACAAGGAGCCGGAGGAATGGGGCGTGATCCTCGAGCTGCTTCGCAAGGAACTGAAGGAGAATCCCACGCGCTGGACGAAGGTGGCGGCCGACATGCGCGGCGTCAGCGAAGAGACGACGACCGGAGTCCATCGCCTGTATCAGATGATGGAGAACGGCACGCTGCTCTTTCCGGCGAACAACGTCAACGATTCGGTCACCAAGAGCAAGTTCGACAACATCTACGGCTGCCGCCACTCGCTCGTCGATGGCCTCAACCGCGCGACGGACGTGATGCTCGGCGGCAAGGTGGCGGTGGTGTTCGGCTTCGGCGAAGTCGGCAAGGGGTGCGCCCAGGCGCTGCGAGGGCAGGGCTGCCGGGTGATCGTGACCGAGGTCGATCCGATCTGCGCGCTGCAGGCCGCGATGGAAGGCTACGAGGTCAACACGCTGGACAACGTGGTCTCGACCGCCGACATCTTCATCACGGCGACCGGGAACCTGAACATCATCACGGCCGACCACATGGCGAGGATGAAGGACAAGGCGATCGTCGGCAACATCGGCCATTTCGACAACGAGATCGACATGGCGGGTCTCAAGAAGGTGAAGGGACTCCAGCGGATCAACATCAAGCCGCAGTATGACGAGTACCGGTTCCCGGACGGCCACAGCGTGATGGTGCTCGCCGAAGGCCGACTCCTCAATCTCGGTTGTGCGACGGGCCACCCGAGCTTCGTGATGTCCGCTTCCTTCACGAACCAGGTAATCGCGCAGCTCGAGCTGCACGAGCACAACGACAAGTACCAAAAGAAGGTGTACATCCTGCCGAAGCATCTGGACGAAGAGGTGGCACGGCTCCACCTCGATCACCTCGGGGTCAAGCTGACGAAACTCTCGAAGGATCAGGCCGAGTACCTCGGCGTGCCGGTGGAAGGCCCCTACAAGCCCGAGCACTATCGCTACTGACCCGTCTCACGCACCCGCTTACGACCTGGAGCGCCGCGGACATCCCGCGGCGCTCTTTGCATTCCAGGACAACTCTCACCCGCATCCCGCGCACACGTCACCCGCAGCCCACGCCGGGCCTCCGCCGCCCCGCGTGCTTACGGCTTCAGCGGGTGGCTGGTCCGGAATCGTCCAGGAGCGGCTCGTTGAGGAATCGGATCAAGGGCATCGCTGCTTTGAAGGTCTCCAGCAGCGCGGGATAGAAGGCAGGAGTCGTCGCGAACCCGGCCGGGTACTCGCGTCCTGCGAGAAATTGCTTGTACTTCAGGAACTCTGAGGCGGCGTCGTCCGCCGCATAGCCCCGGGGCTGCCGTGTGAGCCGGTCCCCGTCGAGCGTCCCGAGCACGCGCGTGAATGTCGCACCCCGCACGATCCGGCGGATCGCGGGGTAAGTCTCCGAGATGTGCGCGCGGATCCGCACGAGGTGCTGCGATGCGGGCGCATAAAACCCGCCGCCCATCCAGATCCAGCGGGGATCCACCTCGAGATAAAGTCCGGCGCTCTCGCCCTTCGGCAGTCCGCGCCATCGGAACGAAGCCGAGACGTGCGTCTTCAGCGGCCGTTTGTCTTCGCTGAAGCGTGTGTCCCGATACACGCGGTACAAGGAAGTCTTCGGCGATGCCACCATCTCGGGCGCGAAACGGCCGAAGTCGACGGCGAGCCGCTCGATGACCGCGACCATCGGAGCCCGGACGACGCGGTCATACTCCTCGCGGCGGGCACGAAACCACTCGCGGTCGTTGTGGCGCTTCAGCGCGCGAAGAAAGCGCAGGGTGGCGGCGGGAAACTGGGGACCCATCTCGCTATTATCCCGCGCTGCGGAGTGGCCCCGGCCTCCACGAATATCCTCCGGCCGGTGGACGCTTAAAACGTCACTCGGAACCCCAGCTGCCCGACGCGCTGCTCAGGCTGCCGGAAGTCCCCCGCGAAGGCGACCGGCTGCATGAACGAGGCGCGCTGCACGCCGCCGGCGAGCCGCTGGCTCGTGAGCGCGAACGCGGGGTTCAGCGCGTCGAAGAGATTGAACACCTCTCCGATGGCTTCGATTCTGGCGTGTCCGCTCAGCGCGAACGACTTCGAGAGCCGCAGGTTCAACTGCGTCAGTGGCGCACCCCGGCTGCAGTTGATGTGGGCGCAGTCGCCGATCTCCTTCGGTGCCTTGCCGGGGCCGTCGTACCGATACGCCTTGACGGTGATGTCGTTGTTGTTGCCATCGTGGTTGCGATCCACCCCTTCGAAGGTGAACACCGGGAGCGCCGAGCGGAAGATCACGAACGGCGCGGCCTGCACCCCCGAGGGGAGGCGAACCACCGCGCTGGCGGAGGCGCGATGACGTGCGTCGGACCTGCCGGACGGCCCGAGCTGGACGTGCGCGAACGGGTCGGTGACATCCTGGACGTAATTCGCATCGAGCTCGTCGGACGCCGTCCCCATATTGCTCGTCGCCGAGCCAAGGGTGTAGGACGCGGCCAGGTCGAGGCCCGCCGTCATCCGGCGGCGCAGCCCCAGAATGAGCCCGTTGTAGAGACTCTCCGCGCCGCTGATCGCGAGCCGGATCCCCTGCGTGTTCGGGCGGACGTCGAGGCCCGTCAGCCGGCGCACGCCCGTTGCGGGATCGACGTAGTTGTACCGGAAGCGCACGTTCAGGTCCCGCCCCTCGATGTGGAGGGCGTCGACCCATAGGGCCGTCGATCCGTTCAACTGGTGCGCCCATCCGAGATTCGTCTGCCGCGCATAGGGCTGCTGGAGTCGCGGCGACACCACCTGTCCGAACAGTGGAATGCGGGTTGGATCAGCTTCGTTCTGCGCCGCGATCGAGCTGATCGGGTCACCCACGTGGAACAGGGTTTCATCCGGCTTCTGGATGCCCTTGGGGTCGTTCACGGCGAATATCGGCCCGTGTCCCTGCCCGGTCGCGTCGATCGCGGCAAACAGCGCGTTCGAGTTCGTGTATCCAAAGTCCTGATACACGCCCCATCCTCCACGGATGACGTCGCGTCCGTTGCCGCGCACGTCGAGCGCTAACCCGGCGCGCGGCTGCACGTTGTTGCGGTCCTCGCGCGGACTCCTGCCCCAGTCGGTCATGCCCGGCGTCGTAAAGCGCCCCGCCAGCCCGGCAGCCTGCAGCGCCGCGAAATTCGGGTTCCTGGACTGATCGAGCTGGACGCCCGTCACGAGGTCATACCGCAGACCGACGTTCAGGGTGAGACGGTCCGACACCCGCCAGTCGTCCTGCACGTATGCGGCGTACTGAGTGAAAGGAATGTTGACCTCGCCGGTGCCGCCGTTGCGCGTGATGGTCTGGATCGGGCCGCCGCGCTCGTCGGTCAGGTGGATGTAGAAGTAGTCGTCCACGCCGCTGTTGAACGTCGCGAAGAGGTGCGGCTCGTACACGAGATTGACGCCGGCTTTGAAGTCGTGGCGGAGCCCCGCCCATCCGGTGACGCTCCAGGAAAAGTCGTCGCGGACCTGCCACTTCGTCTGCTCGGTATCCTGGGGGGTGTCCGGGTTCGCGCCGATGGCCACGCCGCTCGGGAAGACTTCCAGCGGGTCGGCGCTGCTCAGCGGGATCGCGTTCCTGAAATTGGCGAACTGCACGACGACTTCGTTCAGCTTCGAGCCGCGCAGCACCCAGTTGTGATTCACGTTGACCGAATTGAACGTGTTCCTGCTCGTGCTCCAGAAGCTCGGCGCACTCCGGAGCGCGGCCGAAAACGGCGACGAATTGGTGTTGCGCCCGTATCGAATCGACAGGTACTGAGTCGGCGTGAGGGTCGTTGTCGTCTTCGCCGTCAACAGGTTTTCCCGGAAGGCGATCGGGTACACGCCGTCGGCCTGCGGGTAGAGGCCGAGCGTGTCCACGGCCTGGTTCGTGTCCTGGTGCGTACGCTCCGCCGCGGCAAAGTAGAACGCCCGGTTCTCGACGAGCGGCCCGCCGAACGATCCGCCGAACTGGTACCGCCGGTAGTCGGCTTTCGACGCCTGGCTGATCTCCTCCGAGTGCGTGCGCGCATTCAGCGCCTTGTCGCGAAACAGAGAGAAGGCGCTTCCGGTGTTGCGGTTGGTCCCGCTCTTCGTGACGATGTTCATCACGCCGCCGTTGCTGCGTCCGTACTCCGCCTTGTAACGCGCCGTGATGAAGTTGAACTCCTGGATCGCTTCGAGCGGAAAGAGCTGCAGCAGCCCGCCGACGGTGTCATCGTTGTTGTCGCCGCCGTCGATCTGGTAGTTGACATTGCGCCCGTTGCCTCCCGCAACCTGTGGGGTGAACTGCGTGCTCTTCGTCGCATCCGAGTGGTAGCCGAGCCCGACGCCCGGCACGGTGGCGGCCAGATTCGCGAACTGTCTGCCGTTGAGCGGCAGGTTCTCGATTCGGCCGACGTCCACGACCGCTCCGACCGACGACGACCGCGTCTCGATGACGGGCGCCCCCCCGCTCACCGTCACGACTTCCGACACGCCCGCGACGACCATCGTCAAACCGACGTCGATCGTCTGGCCGACGCTTACGGCGATTGCGATGCGGACGACCTTCGCGAAGCCTTGAAGGTCGGCGGTCACCTCGTAGGTGCCGACCGGCAGCGCAGACAGCCGGTAGAGACCCTCGGCATCCGAGACGTCGGTGCGCGCGAACCGGGTCTGCAAGTTCCTCCCGGTCACGGTGACACCGGGAATCGCGGAACCCTGCGCATCGACGATGCGGCCCGAGACGATGCCGGTGGTCTGCTGGGCGACGGCAGCCGTCCCGGTCAGCGCCGCCGAACAGAGAACGATCATCGTGACAATGACCTTTGTCATGCCGTGTGGCCTCCTGATGGGTGAATAGCGGGCCCGCACCGGGGCCACTACCGGTCGTCAGTGAGCAAGGGGGGCACCACGGCCGAGTGGGACCAGCGCGCAGGAGGGGCGGACCAGCTGCCGCGCGCGGGGACGGTCCCTCGCGCACCGCGGCGTCATTGGATGCGCCGCTCCAATGGATTGGTTTCGGGGACGAAGAAAGGGCCGGCTCAGGGCTCGGCGAGTGTCAACGATTCAGAATCAGCGTCCCATCGCCACGGGTTCGCAGACGTGAGGTGCACGCCCCCCATCCACTTGTCGATCCCGTTCAGTTCGACGTGGTCGGCACCGCCCGAGAGGACGACCTCGCCGAGGTCGCTGAGAGCGAACCGGACCCAGTCCGGAGGCGTAGCGGCCTGCACTGCTGTCCGGACGAGCGGGTTCCTCCCTTCGGCGAGCCCATGGAGAATTGACCGGAATGTCGTGTCCCCCATGTACACGCGCTCTTCCATGTTCTGACACTCGGCAAACAGTTCGTGGAAGGTCAGGTCGCGCTGCCGAAGCGTGGAAAGCATCTGCCGCTCGGAACGGGAAAGTCCATTCGCGAGTGACGGGTAATCCTCGAAGTGCCGCCGCAGCGCCCCGCGGACGAAGGGCAGTTCCGGCAGGTCACCGGCCGCCCAATCGAAGAGAGGCCGCGGGTCGGACGCCCGGAACAACGACCAGCCGTGGGCCCCGAGCGCAATCTGCCGCTCTGTGATCGCGGTGCGCTGGGGCAGGAGTGTGGCGAGCTGCTCGGGCGTCAGCGGACAAAGTCCGAAAAATCGGGGGACACCGGGAAATGCGCCGATGCAGATGAGCGAGAAGGCGGTGCCGGTTCTGTCGATCGACGACAGCCAATCCAGGTGACGGAGCAGGATCAGTTGATCGAACAGGTCGTGCTCGAGCCAGAACACGACCTCGGTGAAGTCCCGGTATCGCGCCAGCGCCGCATTCCACCCTCGAGCCATCTCGAGGACGGTCGCTTCGGACTCGTCCAGTTGTGCGGCGAAGTGCGCCGCCCGGAGTCGGGTCAGCTCGTCTTCTGAAATGCCGGCGGGCACGGGACCGTCGTGCAGGACGTCTGCCCAGACGACGAAGGTGCCCGGGACGGACGAGCGTTCGAGCTTCAGGCGCGTGGCGTCGCCGTTGAGCACATGCAGCACCGCCCGATGATAGCTGAAGGTCCGGATGCCGACGGCCACACGGCTGCCCCGGTCCCACAATCCGCATCGGGGAAGAGAGGATTACGGGAAGAGGGCATCATTGTTGCGAGACGCGCTCGAGGAGGTCATGTACGCATGGCACAAGACAAGGAAATGCGGGACGACGAACTCGAGGGCGCCGGCGCGCCTGGTGGGGCCGACGACATGGACGACGGAGACATGGGAGCGGGCGTGGAGTCCGGCGACATGGGCGCGTCTGATCGCCCCGGCGGCGGCGCGCGCAGCTCCGGTGGTGGATCGCGCGCGGGGTCGGGCGGCGCGCGGGAATCTGCGGGAGGTTCGCGGAAAGCATCGGGCGGATCGCGCAAGGCCACGGGCGGATCGCGCAAGGCCACGGGCGGATCGCGGAAGTCCGCGGGCGGATCGCGGAAGTCCTCCGGTGGATCGCGGAAGTCCTCGGGTGGATCGCGGAAGTCCAGTGGGGGGTCGCGCAAGTCGTCGGGTGGATCGCGGAAGCCCAGTGGGGGGTCGCGCAAGTCGTCGGGCGGGTCGCGCAAATCCGGGGGCGCGCGCAAGAGCGGCGGCGGCAGGAAGTCGTCCGGCGGGGCGCGCAAGTCCTCGGGCGGATCGCGGAAACGCTCCGGGTCCGGCGGCGGCTCACGCGGCCGCAATCGCTGATCGCGCAGCGACGAGACGGGGTCCGGTCCTGCCGTGACTCCGTCTCTTCTGGATACTTCAGCGACGCAACTTGATACGGTCTGGATTGCACCGTCCGTGCGACGCGTGGCGGCAGCCGCCTCGCGCTCGCTACGTCAGCACACCGTCCTCGATCAGCGCGGCTCGGGCGACCGGAGCGGCACGAGGGGCGCAATCCGCGCTTCGAGCAGCCTCACGAGCTCCGGCTGCAGGAACGTGAAGTCGTCAGGGATCTGCAGGCAGACGAGCCGCGCGAGCGCGGCGTGGCATGGGAACATCTGCTCGAGCGCGGCGCGCTGGCTTTCGTCCATCGTGATCACCACGTCCGCCCACTCGAGCATCCGCGCATTCACCCGGACCAGGGCATCGCTGCTCGTACCGGCTGACCGGACGTCGAGATCGATGCGCTTGCAGAACAGCCGCTCGGCGGTCGCACTGCGCACCCGGTTCCGCTGACAGATGAAGAGGACCTTCCGGACCTCGCGGGGATCGGACGTCGTCACACGCGGTCATCTTAGCAAAGCTTGCGGCGCGCACGCCGGGCCGCGACGTTGCACGGTCCACCTGGTGTGGGATAATCCCCCAGTCGGGGCGTAGCGCAGCCTGGTAGCGCATCTGCT
>JBBWZJ010000096.1:0-10431 GCA_039648985.1 Acidobacteriota bacterium
GAGCTCATCACGAGCCAGCGGTGCTGGGGCGTTGCGTTCGACGGCCGGGCGCTGCTGCAGGCGTTCCGTGACGGTGGGGCGGAGGGTTACTGGCGCCAGCGGCTCGCGATGATGGAGGCGGTGACGACCGCCGCGCCCATCCCCATGATCAACTTCGCATTCGCGATCGTCCTCACCAACGTCGGTCGTCTCGAGGAGGCGCTCGATCACGTCGAACGCATGATCGAGCTCCACATCGGCGGCTGCGTGTTCCTGGGCGTGGATCCGGGCCTGAGCGCGCTCCACGGGCAGCGCCGATTCGAGGCCGCACTCAAGCGGATTGGGGTGCCCCTGCGGCAAACGGCTTCAGCAGCGCATACAGCGTCGACATAATCGGCACCGGAACACCGGCCGCGGCTGCCCGCCTGACCAGCGCGCCCTGCAGGGCCTCCACCTCGATGCGCTTCCCGGCCGCCAGATCGATCAGCAGTGACGATCTCATGGATCCCGGAATGCTGGCCGCGTAGCTCTCGACTCGATCGATGACATCCTCCGCGACGCCGATCCCCTCGGCGCGGGCGACGCGTTCCACTTCGCGGCACGCCGCCAGGAACTGCGCGCGGATGCAGGGGTCTGCCCAGAGCGGCCCGATCGGCAGCCGCGAGGCCCCGGTGAAACCCGCGAGCGCGGCCAGGAAGATGAATTTCTCCCAGATCGGCACACGCCCGTCGTCCACCGCGTCGGCCTGGATGTCGGCAGCCGCGAGCGCCTCCTGAAGCGTACGGACGCGCGCGCTCAGCCGCGGCAAAGGGCCGAAGACTTCCCCGAAGACGATCCGCCGGTGAACGCCTGTGTGTTCGATGACGCCGGGCCCGGCGAGTGCCGTCGCGATGTACGTCGTGCCGCCGACGACCCGGTCCTCGCCGGCGGTCCGGGCCACGTCGCCGGCGCTCTCGAGACCGTTCTGAAGCGTCAGCACGAACGTCGAGGGACCAAGCATCGGCGTAATGAGCGGGAGAGCCGTCGTGTTGTCGTACGCCTTGACCGCCAGCACGACGACGTCGACGGGACCGACTTGCGCGGTATCCGACTCGGCGCGAGTGTGCACCAGGAAGTCGCCGAGCGTGGGACTTTTGACCTGCAGCCCGCGCCGGCGGATCGCGTCCAGGTGCGCGCCGCGGGCGATGAAGGTGACGTCGTGCCCGGCGCGCGCGAGCTGTGCGCCGTAGTAGCCGCCGACGGCGCCGGATCCGAGGATGGAGAACTTCATTGCGACGGTGACTCCGAACTGTACCACGCGATCGCGCGGTAGGTCGGCCACATCCTGGACTCAGCGAATCAACGAGTTACAACCAGATCGGCGGCACCGGGCCAGCGCCGCCGAGCCGCTGCCGACGTCCGGAGCGCATGTTAGAATGCGACACCTAGGCCGGACGCCGGGCGGGTCGGACCGTCGCGCCCGGGACATGCCATGGCCGCGCGCCTCACCACGTACGTCGTCGTCGCGATTGTCGCCGCCACCCTCATAGCGGGCCTCATCGTGGGGGCGCAGCGCGACGACAGCAACGGCCCCGTCGATCTGATCGTCTTCAACGGCCGAGTCTACACCGCCGACGGATCGGGCAGGATGGCGGAAGCCGTCGCAGTGCGGGGCAACCAGATTCTGCGGGTCGGCAGCGACCGCGAGATCCAGCGCCTCCGCCGGCCGCAGACGATTGTCGTCGATGCGCGCGGCGGGGCCGTCCTGCCGGGGTTCAACGACGCCGACGTCCATTTCACGGACGGCGCGATCGCGCTCGACGGCGTCGACCTGCTTGGCGCCGACAGCATCGATGAGGCTCAGGCGCGGATCAGGGAGTGGGCAGAGGCGAATCCTCAGCGCCCGTGGATCGTGGGGCGAGGATGGTCCAGCCGCATGGCGGCTGCTGGTCTCCCGACCCGCCAGCTGCTCGACGCCGCCGTGTCCGACCGGCCGGCGTTCATGCTCTCCGCCGACGGCCGCACCGCCTGGGTGAACACCAGGGCGCTGCGGCTCGCAGGTGTGACGCGCCGGACGGCGGACCCGGATGCCGGCACAATCGAGAAGGATCCGCGGACCGGCGAGCCGACCGGCGTTCTGGTTGACGCCGCGACGTCGCTCGCAGTACGACTCATCCCGAAGCCCACCCACGCACAGCGAGCACGGGCGCTCCACGCGGCCATCGCGGCGGCGCACGAGAACGGCGTGACCAGCGTGCACGACGCGGCGGTCGGACCTGATGCTTTCGCGCTCTATGAGGAGGCGCGAACGGCCGGTGAGCTGAACCTCCGCGTCTATTCATCAGTCGGCGTGAGCGATCGGACGACCGCGGACGACTTCAGCACACTCGAGGCGCTCTCGAGGAAGTACCCCGACGACCCGCTCTTCAAGGTGGGCGGCGCACGGATTGCGCTCGACGGCCCGGTCGATGGCTTCGAGGCGGCGTTGCTCGAGCCCTATGCCGGGCGTTCGCCGACGGGGGCAGGGGAAACGTCCATCGGGCCGGACGAGTTGAACCGGCTGGTTCGCATGCTCGACGGCCGTGGCTGGCAGGTTACGCTCGACGCCTTCGGCGATCGCGCGGTCCGGATGGCGCTCAACGCGTACGAGCACGCCGAACGCTCGAATCCGAAGCCGCTGCGGGGACGCCGTCACCGCATCGGACACCTGGCGCTCATCAGCCCCGATGATGTCGCCCGAATGTCGCAACTCAACGTGATCGCGCTGCTCTGGCCCTCCCAGGCAACCCCCTTCAGCGGCCGGCTCGACGCGTGGACACGCATGCTCGGGGAGGAACGCACCGCGCGCGCGTGGCCGGCCTCGAGCCTCGCCGCCGCCCACAGCCGGGTGGCTTTCGCGACCGGATGGCCCGCGGCATCCCAGAATCCACTCGCGGCGATCCAGGCGGCGGTGACCCGCACGGACGACGGGGCGCCCGACGATCCGTGGAACGCCGGAGAGAGCCTTCCGCTCAAGCGCGCCATCGACGCGTTCACCTCCGCGCCCGCGTACGCCTCCTTCGACGAACACCGCAAGGGATCGCTGAAGGCCGGCATGCTCGCGGATCTCGTCGTACTCTCGACAGACATCTTCGCGGCGCCTCCGTCGCGCATCTCCGCGGCCGACGTCGCCGCCACAATCTTCGACGGTAAGATCGTCTACCGGCGGACAGGCACCTCGACCAACTGACGCGGTTCCGCGCTTCGGGTTGCGGTCTCGACCTTTCGCGCCGACAATGTCGGGACCCATGGACCTGACGACGATCCCTGTTCCGGAGTTCACACCCCTCGACGGCATCACCCAGGCGCTCGCCGCGATCTGTTACATCGGGATTGGCGCGGCTGCATGGCTGCGGGCGACCGCCGACATCCGCACGCGGGTTTTCTTCGCGTTTGCAATCGCGAATTTTGTCGTGTGCAGCGTGCCCACGGTGTGGTGGCTCCGGGCGTCGGCGAATCACGCGAAGCTGCCGATGGGGGCAGTGACGGCGATGACCTCCGCGATGGGGGTGGGGGCGCTCCTGCTGTTCCACTTCACCCAGGTGTTCCCCCGCCGGCGTCCATGGATCAAGACGTCCGGAATGCAGATGGCAGTGGCGTATTGCGTGGCGCCGCTGACGATCGCCGGCCTGCTGTGGTTTGCACCGTCGAGCGTCGACACCCTGAGCACGCCCTACAAGCTCGCGCTCGTCGTCTTCGGCTTCCCTCTTGTCGTCCTGCTCGGGATCGTGCTGCCCGTCACGGCAATCGTCTCGCTCGCCCGGAGCCATCGTGAGCTGCAGCAGCTTGGACATGCAGACCTCAAACGGCCGCTCGAGTTGATCCTGCTCAGCCAGATCGCCGGCGGCACGCTGGCAGCGGTCTTTGCGCCCGTCCTCGCGACGGTGGCGCCGAACAGCGGCATCCAGTACCTGCTGACGCTGGTCATCTGGGCGCTGGGCCTCATGACACCGCTCGCGTTTGCCGCCGCCGTGTGGAAATGCAACGTGCTGGCGATGAACCCGGAGTAATCCGGGTGGTGACTCTCCCCTTCACGCCTGCGCCTCGCATGCTGGCGATCGTCGGCGCGGCGGCTGTCGCTGTCGCGGGGCTCGTGACGGTAGCCGGCTGGCAGCGGCCATCTCCGTCGATGTTCGGGTTCACCCGGCCGGGTGCGGTGGCCGAAGCCGCGCTCGAGCGCCGCTTCCTGTCCCTGCAGGACACCGCACGCATCGGTGAGGAGCACGCCGTCCTCTCGAGCGAACCACACCTCGCAGGATCCCGGCGGGACTACGAGCTGACACTCCGCACGCGCGATCGCTTTCTCGCATCGGGGCTCGAGCAGGTGGAGATCACGACGCACGACGTCCTGCTGCCCTGGCCGCAGGAGGTCCTTGTCGAAATGACGCGACCGGTAGCGTGGCGCGCGACGATGCACGACAAGCCGCGTGCTGACGACCCGTCCACATCGATCGCTCCGGCGGAGGCGGGGATTCCGTATCACGCCTATTCCGCATCCGGGGAGGTCACGGCTCCGCTCGTCGACGCTGGTGACGGAGCCCCGGCGGACTACGACGACCTGCGGCGACGGGGGCTCGAGGTCCGCGGGCGCATCGTGCTCGTCCGGAACTCCGGGCCTTACAGCTATCGCGGCTCCAAGGTTTTCACAGCAGAACAACGGGGGGCGTCCGCCATCCTGATCGATTCCGGTGCGCCGGCCGACGATCCCACCGGCCCGAGCGCAGACCGGGACACGGCCGAATGGCTTCGGGCCCGCATCGAGCGGGGCGGCGTCTCGTACGACTTCATGGTCCCGGGGGACCCGCTTACGCCCGGATGGGCATCAGTTCCGGGCGCGCGCCGCCTCGATCCCGCTGACGCGGCCTCGCTCCCGAAAATCATCAGCGTTCCCCTGTCGCACGAGGACGCCGCCGTCATCCGGGGCACGAGTGCACCGATCGTTCACGTGCGCGTACGCATCGATCGACAGATCAGGCCCGTGTGGACGGTGACGGGGATGATCCACGGCACCGACAGACCCGACGAACTGGTGATCGTCGGCAACCATCGCGATGCGTGGGTTTACGGCGGCGTCGATCCCTCGAGCGGCACCGCGGCCTTGCTGGAGCTGGCGCGCACGCTCGGCGCGCTCACGCGTGCGGGGTGGCGCCCGAGGCGCTCGATCCTGCTCGCGAGCTGGGACGCGGAGGAATTCGCGATCACGTCCTCGACGGAATGGGGCGAGCAGCACGCGGACACGCTGTCACAGAGTGCTGTCGCCTACGTCAATGTCGACAGTGCCGCGTCAGGAGCCCGCTTCACCGCGACAGCTGTCCCGTCTCTCAACCGTGTGATTGCGGAAGCTGCGCAGGCGGTGCAGGACCCGTCGTCACGAACGTCTGTCGCGGCCGCCGCGCGCGACAGGCGCGCGAGGGACGCCGGCGTCCTCGCGACAGGGACCGCCCGCGACCTCGTCGACAATCGAGTCGGCAGCGGGTCGGATTACACGGTGTTCCTGAATCATGTCGGCATTCCCATTGCCGACTTGAGCTTCACGGGCCCTTACGGCGTCTACCACTCCCTGTATGACACGCACGCCTGGGTCGCCCGCGTCGCGGATCCCGGATTCCGCTACCATGCGGCGCTCGTGCAGCTCTGGGGAGTGCTCACACTGCGGCTCGCCGACTCGGACGCGCTGCCGCTCGACTACGAGGAGTACGCGGATTCGATCGCGGTCTTCATCAACGAGGTGCAGCAACAGCCAGTGTCTCGGGCATCCACGGCCGCGTTCGAAGAGATGAGCCGCGCGTGCCAGCGGATGCGCCGGGCGGCGGTCGAGTTCGGGCGGACACGCGACCAGGCGCTGGCGCGAAACGACCGGGCCGCGCTCGGGACACTCGATCGAAAGGTCCTCCGCGTGGAACGCGCCCTGATCGATCCCGATGGCATTCCCGGCCGCCCGTGGTATCGGCATGTCGTATACGCGCCGGCGTTCACCTACGCACCGGAAGTGCTGCCTGCCGTCTCCGAGGCGATCGCCGCCCATGACCCGGCGCGGCTCGGCCGCCAGGCGCATCGCCTTGTCGAGGCCATGGACCGCGCCACTCGGGAGCTCCAGTAAGATTCACGATCTGCTTCAACCCTGACGGCACCCTGCCGGTCTAACTTCTACAAACTGACCGAACAGCATCTGGCGTCCGCGTCTTCCGGCACAATCGGCAGCGTCGAGGCTCCCAGGGCTCAGCCGCCCTCAGAGCCATCATCCCCGCGAGAGGTCACACATGCTCACACGTGGCGTCCGGTTCCTGAACACCGCGTTCGCGGTCGCCGTCGCCGGCACCGCCGTGCTGCCTGCCAGCGGGATACGAACGGCGGTCCCGGAACATCCTGACGACAAGACCATCGTGCACGTGCTGAACCGGATCGGCTTCGGACCCGCCCCGGGCGAGGTCGATTGGATCCGCCGTGTCGGACTGGCCCGCTATCTGGATCAGCAGCTCGAGCCCGAGAGGATTGTGGACAGCGGCGTGGCTTCGCGCCTCTCCACATTGCGGACTCTCCAACAGAGCTCACGGGCCCTCGCGCAGGGCTATTTCGTGCCTGCGATGATCGAACGCCGGCGCGCCAAATCGGTCGATGTGCCGGCGCCTGGCGCGGCGATGGACGCCCGACCCGCGCCGGAGCGCGCGACGATGATGCAGGAACGTGAAGTGCTCGCGGAGCTCGCAGAACAGAAGATCCTGCGCGCCGCCTACAGCGAGCGGCAGCTGCAGGAAGTGATGGTGGATTTCTGGTTCAACCACTTCAACGTTTTCGCCGGCAAGGGCGCGACGCGCATCTATCTGACCGAGTACGAACGGGACGCGATCAGACCGAACGCGCTCGGCAGGTTCCGTACGCTGCTCGGTGCCATCGCCGAGAGCCCGGCGATGCTCTTCTACCTCGACAACTGGGAGAGCGCGGCGCCGGAGGGCAGCCGACCCGACGACCGCCGGCGAATCCGGCCTCGGCGCGCGCGCCCGGCGGATGCTGCCCAGCGAGTACGCGGGCTCAACGAGAACTACGCTCGAGAGCTGATGGAGCTGCACACGGTCGGTGTGGATGGCGGCTACACGCAGCACGACGTGCAGGAGGTCGCGCGCGCGTTCAGTGGCTGGACGATCGCCGCGCCGCGGCAGGGGGGCGCCTTCCGGTTCGAGCCGCGGATGCACGACGATGGCGAGAAGGTCGTGCTCGGCCATCGTATCCGCGCGGGAGGCGGCCGCAGTGACGGCGAACAGGTGCTCGACATCCTGGCCGCGCATCCGGCGACCGCGCGGTTCGTCGCCACCAAGCTCGTTCGACGGTTCGTATCGGACGCGCCTCCTGCACCGCTCGTCGAACGCGCGTCAGCCGTTTACCGCGAGACCGGCGGCAACATCCGTGACGTGGTCCGTGCGATCCTGACGTCTCCCGAGTTCTTCGCGCCCGACGCCTACCGCGCGAAGGTGAAGACCCCATTCGAATTCGTCGTGAGCGCGGTGCGCGCAACCGCGTCTGACGCACAGAACGCGCTGCCGCTCGTGCGCGCGACCCGCGAACTCGGCATGCCGCTCTACTACTGCCAGCCGCCGACCGGGTATGCGGATCGCGCCGACGCGTGGGTGAACACGGGCGCGCTGCTCAACAGGATGAACTTCGCCGTGGCGCTGACGACGGGCGACGTGCGTGGCGTCGCCTCCTCCACCGGGGGGGCCGCGCCGGGCGTCGATGCGATCACCCGTGATGTGCTCGCCGACGACGTGTCGGCGGTGACGAGATCCACCGTCGCGCGCGCAACCGGACCGGCGCAGGGGATCGCGCTCCTGCTCGGCTCCCCCGAATTCCAGAGAAAGTAGAAGACTCATGATTTCACGGCGCATCTTTCTCAAGAACGGCGGCCTGGCGCTCGTGAGCCTCGGCTTCGCGCCCGCGTTCGTCGCACGGGCGGTCGCATCGGCGAACGCCCGGGGCCAGACGCTCATCACGATCTTTCAGCGCGGGGCCGTGGACGGGCTGAACATGATCGTCCCGTTCGCCGAGCGCGATTACTATTCGTCGCGGCCAACCCTCGCGATTGCACGGCCAGGCTCCGGCGCGGATGCCGCGCTGGACCTCGATGGTTTCTTCGGGTTCCACCCCCGTCTGGCGCCCCTTGCGCCGTACTTTGCCGCAGGCCAGCTGGCTGTCGTCCATGCCTGCGGGTCTCCTGACGGGACGCGGTCCCACTTCGATGCCCAGGACTACATGGAAACCGCGACCCCTGGCGTCAAGAGCACGTCGGACGGGTGGCTGAACCGGTACCTCCATGCGAGGGATCACCAGGCGGCGACGCCCTTTCGCGCTGTCGCGCTCGCGCCGCAGCTCCCCCGCGCGCTGCAGGGCAGCGAACCGGCGCTGGCCATCGGACAGATCAGCGACTTCGGGATTCGGGCAGCCGCCGGGAGCCGCACGACGCAATCGGCATTCGAGGATCAATATGCCGCGGCGGCCAGCAGCGTTCTGCACACGACGGGACGCGAGGCATTCGAAGCCGTCCGGATGCTCAAGGCCGCCAACCCACAGCAATACATGCCGGCGAACGGCGCCGAATATCCGCGGTCTGCATTCGGAGAAGCGCTGCGGCAGATCGCTCAGCTGGTCAAGTCGGATGTCGGCCTGGAGGTCGCCTTCGCGGAGTCTGGCAACTGGGATCATCACGCGAACCAGGGAGCCGGGACGGGGCAGCTCGCCGGCCGCCTCGACGATCTCGCACGAAGCATTGCGGCGCTCGTCACCGACCTCGGCGATCGCATGCACGACGTCGTCATTCTCACCATGTCCGAGTTCGGCCGCGCTGTCGTGGAGAACGGCAGCCGCGGCACCGACCATGGCCACGGGAACGCGATGATGGTTCTCGGAGGCGGTGTACGCGGCGGGCATGTGTACGGCCGCTGGCCCGGACTCCGTCCGGAGCAACGGTACGAGGGACGCGACCTCGCCGTCACGACGGATTTTCGCAGCGTCTTCACTGAAGTGGTCCGGGGACACCTCGGCCTGACCGACACGTCGAGCGTGTTCCCCAGCTTCTCAGCGGGGCATCCACTCGGCCTGTTCTGACCTCGCTCGTCCAGGTTCCGTTCCTTCCTCATTCTGGTGCTGCAGACTGCCGCCGGTTGCCGTCGTCTCTCGCCTGCGGATCAAGAAGGGTGAGGTCGTGAGAGCGGCGGAGGGCTTTCACGGGTTGGACGCTGCCGGTTTGCGCAGGCTAGACTGGCAGCGGTGCGACTGACGGACCTCCCCACGCCCTGCGTCCTCGTTGAAAAGTCGCGGCTGGACCGCAACATCGATCGGATGCAGGCCGCAGTCGACCGTGGTCACCGAGGGCTGCGGCCCCATACCAAGACCCACAAGAGCATCGCGGTCGGCCGGCAGCAGTTGAAGCGGGGCGCACGCGGGATCTGCTGCGCAAAGCTCGGCGAAGCTGAGATCTTCGCGGCTGCGGGGTTCGACGACATCCGCGTCGCGTATCCGCTCAACCCGGTCGGGATCAGCCGCGTGCTCGCCCTCGCCGAGCGCACGCGCCTTTCCTTCATCGTCGATCATCCGGCTGTAGCCCGCGCGTGGTCGGACGCCCTGCACGATGCGAACGCTTCGGTGGATGTGCTCGTCAAGGTGGACGTCGGCCTCCATCGCTGCGGCATCGATCCGCATGACGCCGGCGCTGCCGACTTCGTTGCGCGCGTGGCCGGCCTTCCAGGGCTGCAGTTCCGGGGGCTGCTGAGCCATGCTGGACATGCGTATGGCGCGGCGTCCCCGGCAGAGGCCGAGGCCATCGCCCGTGCCGAGGCGGAAGTGCTGACGTCGCTTGCCGACCGCGTGCGAACGCTCGGCATCGCGGTTGAGGAGATCAGCGTCGGCGCGACACCGACAGCCCGTTTCAGCGCAACCGTCGAAGGGGTGACCGAGCTCCGGCCGGGCAACTACGTCTACTACGACCGCATGCAGGTGGCGCTCGGCGCCGCAACCTGGGACGATTGCGCCCTGACGGTCCTGGCGCGCGTCGTGACGACGCACGGCCCGGAACGCATCATCCTGGACTGCGGCAGCAAAACCCTGTCGAGTGATCTCGTGCGCGGCCCCGGACCGCACCCGGGTCACGGTGTCGTGTTCGATTCGATCCATTCTTCGACGCCAGACGAGTCGCTTCTGATCGAACGCTTGTCCGAAGAGCACGCCGTCGTCCGGTCGTCGAAGCCGTCAAGGCTCGCGCCCGGTCACCTCGTGCGGATCGTCCCGAACCACTCGTGCGTCGTGTCGAATCTGGTGAACAGCCTCTGGCTTGTCGATGGGGACGACGTCCTCGAGCCGCTGGATGTCTCGGCGCGCGGACGGATTGCATAGTAGAGTCTAGGCGCTGGTTCGGGGTTCGGGGTTCGGGGTTCCGGGTTCTGGTTC
>JBBWZJ010000103.1:0-3260 GCA_039648985.1 Acidobacteriota bacterium
CGTATAGGCGACGAGCTTCGAGGGATCGTCCGTCAGGGCAGCGTTCAGCTTGATGCGGCCGGCAAACCCGGTCAGCTGAGAGCTGCCGTCGAACGAGCCCGTATAGGGGATGTCACCGCGCCCGCCATCGACGAAAAGCGGAAGCTGCGCGTCCGCCGTTGCCGGCGGGACAGGTGGCGCGACCTGAAGGGTCGTCACCGTCGCCCGCCCCGTGAGGTTCGTCACGTCCGTCGTGTTCGACGCCCCGTCATCGAGGATGCGGATGGTGGATCCGCTCGGGTTGCTGGCCGCGAAGCCCGACCCCAGAGCCGTCTGGATCTGCGAGGCGACGGACGCTATCCCGCCGGAGAAATCGATTCCGATCGTCCTCCCGGCCCCTCCCGGAACTGCGCCCGTGAGCGGAAGCGCGCTCGGGTCCGTGACCTTGACGAAGGTGACGGAATTGGCCCCCGCCGCATCGGTGTAGTTGAGCGTGAAGGTATTGCCGCTCTGGAGGGCCGAAAGGTCGAGGTCGAACCCCGTGGCCGCTCCGGACGTCGCTGCCGTACCCGGCAAGGTTTTGTCCGACATGGCAGCGGACAGGCCCGCCGCCACGGAGTCGAGCTGCGCTTGCGCCTCGGGCAGGATCTTGTCCCGCAGTTCCAGATTAGCCGCGATCGTGCCGGAGCGGATCATGCCCTGGGCGACGACATCCGTCTTGTTGCCGAGCGCATCGGTCGCCGTGATCGTGCCGACGGTACGCTTGCTCGGGTCGGTGCTGTAGGTTGATTCCGGCGCAATCGCATGGACATCGAACGAGAGCCTGACCACGGTCTGGCCATCGACGAGTTGCAGCCCGCCGGTGGTCGTGATCTTGACCGCGCCGGTGGCGCCCGGCGTGACCTTCAGGTCCATCATGCTCGACAACTGGTCGATCAGCCGATCGCGCTGGTCCTGCAGAGCGGGGCTGGCCGCGTTGGCCGGCATGCTGACCATCGTCCCATTGAGCGACGCAATCTGTTGCAGGAGATCGTTCGCCGTGCTCACGTCGTTACCGAGCGACGTCTCCGCCTCCTGGCGCAGCGCCTGAACCTGATCGGTCAACGAGTTGAGCGAGCCCGCGAGGTCTGAGGCGGCTGAGAGCACGTCGACCCGGGGCTGATACACCGACGGCGCCCCAGCGAGCGCCTGCAGCTTGCCCCTGAAGGTATTCACGAGAGAGGAGAGCGAAGCCGCGCCCTCCGTTTGGTCGAACGCCGCATCGAGGGCCGTGTGAGCCGTGGCCAGCGTGCCCGTATAGGCCGCGCCGGCGGTCTCGAGCCGGAGCTGCTTCTGCAGCAGCGTGTTGAGCGTGCGCTGGACACCAACCACGTTGACGCCCGTGCCGCGATTGCCCGACACGACCTCGGCGGTGTTCACGACTCGCCGCGTGTAGCCGACGGTTCCGGCGTTCCCGACGTTTTGGGACACGACGTCCAGGCCGGCCTGGGTGGCGCGGAGGCCCTGGGCGGCGCTGTCGATGATGGATGACACGCTCACGGCGTTTCAGCTCCTGTGCCGGGTGGGATCGAGGCTCTGACCTGCCCCGCCGCTAGCGGATGATGTTGATGACGTCCTGCAGCATCTGCTGCGCAGTCGTGATGACCTTCGTATTCGCCGAATAGGCCTGCTGGGTGACGATCATCTTCGAGAATTCATCCGAGATGTCGGTATTGGAAGCTTCGACCGAGCCCCCGGTCAGCGTCGCTCCGTTCAAACCGTAATTGGGAGCGCCGGATTCCATCGTCGCCGAATACGCGCCGCCGTTCTCGCGCTTGAGCGCGTCGCTGGCATTAAACTGTGCGATCCCGATCTGCCCGACCTTTGCGACCTGCCCGTTCGAGTAATTTCCGACAATGCTGCCGTCAGTTGAGATCGCGATGTTGGTCAGACTACCCGAGGTATAGCCATTCTGGTCGATGTTCGACGACACGCTGCCGCTGGCGTTGCCGTATTGGGTCAAGCCCGCCCCGAAATTGATCGCCACGTTGGTGATCGTGCTTGAGCCGATTGTGAGCGTCGGGATCGTCAGCCCCCCGGAGATCGGCGAGGTCATCTTGCCCGTGCTGTCGAATGTAGCGCTACCAATATTCTGCCAAACGCTCGTGGTCGATGTCGAGCTCGGGTCCGTCTGGTAGTAGAGCTGCCAAGTATCCGACCCGCCCGAACTTGCGCTGCTGATCTTGCCCCAGCGCAGCTCAGTGTTCACCGCGTTACCAAGCGTATCGTACATTGTGACCTGCCCGCCCGTGACGCTCCCATTGAGGAATGCCTGGGAGTTCGCTGCGTTATACGTGTTCGGGAAGGCGATTGGTGGCGTGGACGCGAAGCCGAGCGCCGAGGGCGACGAGCCGGTAAGGACAACACTCGCATTCGCGCTGATCGTGATACTGCCGGCGCCGTCATCGCCGAAGATAGTGCTGCCGGCGGCGGTGTTCAGCTTCGCGGCCACCGTGGCGGCAGTATCGGCAGCGCTAGCAGGAGCCGTGACTGCGCCGGTGATCGTGGCGGTCTTGGGTGCGCCATTGACCGTGAAAGTGATGGTGGTGGTGTTCGCCGGAGGTACGGCGGCGGTCGTCGGAGCGGCGAAGACCGACCCGGCCGTGGCCGGACCAGTGACGCCCGGAAGCAACTCGGTCCCCGCTCCGGTGTAGTTGGCGGGCTGCGGCACGGCGGGCAGGTTGCCGCTGTAGGTGATCGTTGAGGTCTGCTTGGCCGCAAGCGGCGCGTTCGAGATCTTGATCGGGCTGTTGGCCGCGCCGGTGGCGGAGCCGGTCGCCACGTCGTAGGTCGTGCCCGAAAGGTAATAGCCGGAGCCGTTGACCAGATACCCGTTCGCGTCCTGCGTGAAGTCGCCGCGACGGGTATAGAGCCCCTGGCCCGAGAAGACGGGCGACTGGTTGGAGCCGGTGTTCTTGGCAACCACAAAAAAGCCGTCGCCTGAGATCGCCGCATTCGTGGTGACGCCGGTCGTGTTCAGCGTGCCCTGAAGCGTGGTAGTGAGGTTCGAGCGCGCGCTGACGGAACCGGCGAGTTCGTGCTTGGCCGGCTGGTCCGGGATCATGTCGAGGAACGCGGTGTCGACGCGCTTGAAGCCGGTCGTCGACGCGTTCGCGATGTTGCCCGAGATGTTCTCCAGCGCGTAGGACTGCGCCGACAGGCCCGACACCGACGTGGACAGGGCACCCAGAATGCTCATGAGACCGTTCCTCCTGCCCGGCGCGACGCTGCGCGGGCCCAAA
>JBBWZJ010000123.1:0-5451 GCA_039648985.1 Acidobacteriota bacterium
GATGTCGATCTTGGTCGCCGCGGTGGCCACCTGGAACACCAGCGTCCGGTTGTCCTCGCGGATGACGGTCGTCTTCTCCGTCACGAGCGGGCGCCTGATTACGTCTGTGAGTTTCATAAAAGCTTCCCGCTTCCCGCTTCCCGCTCGATCGGCTTCCCATGCTGGAAGCTGGGAGCCGGGAGCTGGAAGCTATCCCAAACTCTCCTGCAGCTTCTCGAGCGCCTCGCGCGTCGCGATGACGTGGGCCGTGTCGATGAGGTCGCGCGGCGTGACCCGGCTCGACGCGACGAGCGCGACTCCGGCGATGTTGCGCACCGAGAGCGCGAACGTTTCGTCAGGCTTCACGTCGATGACGAGGGTCTTTCCGACCGCCCCGAGGCCCCGCAGCATCTCCGCCGTGTCCTTCGTCTTGCCCGAGCCCGCGTCCAGACGATCCACCACGATCACCACGCCGTCGTTCAGCTTCTGGGCGAGCGCGGCGCGCAGCGCGCCCATCCGGACCTTCTTCGGCATCTCGAACGCGTAGCTTCGCGGCTGAGGACCGAAGACCGTTCCGCCCTTGCGCCAGAGCGGGGTCCGGCTCGACCCGACCTGCGGCCGGCCCGTGCCCTTCTGCTTGTAGGGCTTCTTGCCGCCGCCGCTCACGAGCGCCCGGTTCTTCGTCGCATGCGTGCCCCGGCGCTCCGCCGCGTTCTCCTGAACCACCGAGGCCCAGATGAGATCCGCCTTCACGCGGCCGCCGAACACCTCGTCGTTCAGCTCCAGCGCGCCGACGGTCTCGTTCTTCGAGTTCTGGATGTTGAGTTTCATAAGCAGCTTTCAGCTCTCAGCTTTCAGCTCTCAGGCTTCAGCGATCGACCCGTTCGGGCTGATAGCTGATGGCTGACCGCTGATGGCTGATTTACTTCTTACCCTTTGCCGGCGCCTTGGCGACCTGCTTGGATGGCTTCACCGCCTGCGGCGCCGCAATCTTCTTGGCCGTGAGCGCCTTGCGCACGACGATGATGCTGCCGGGAGCCCCCGGGATCGCGCCGCGCAGGACGAGCAGGTTGTTCTCGGCGTCGATCTGCACGACCTTCAGGTTGCGCACGGTGACCCGGTCGCCACCCATCCGCCCCGGCGCACGCATGCCGCGCACGACGCGCGACGGAAACGACGACGCGCCAATCGAGCCGGGTGCCCGATGGAACATCGATCCGTGGGTCGCCGCGCCGCCCGAGAAGTTGTGGCGCTTCATGACGCCCTGGAAGCCCTTGCCGCGACTGGTCCCGATCACGTCCACGCGATCGCCGTCCGCAAAGAGTCCCGTCACGAGCACCTGGTCACCAGCCTTCATCGGCTCGGCGCCCTTCGCGAGTTTCACTTCGCGCCGGATCCGGGTCGGCGGCACGCCGGCCTTCTTGTAGTGCCCCGCGAGCGGCTTCCGCACGCGGGCCGGCCGATCCTCGACGAGACCGATCTGCACGGCTTCGTACCCGTCGGTCGCCACGCCCTTCGCCTGCAGGACGACGCACGGGCCGGCCTTGACGACGGTGGCCGGCGACACGACGCCGTCCTTGCCGAAGATCTGCGTCATGCCGACTTTCTTGCCGATGATGCCTGTAACCATTTGCTTGTCGCTCTCAGCTGTCAGCTCTCAGCTTTCAGCTCTCAGCACTGACGGCTGAGGACTGATGGCTGATTTATTTGTGCTCTTTACCGAACGCCTTGATCTCGACGTCGACACCGGCCGGCAGATCGAGCTTCATCAGCGCGTCCACGGTCTGCGGCGTCGGCTCGAAGATGTCGATGAGCCGCTTGTGCGTCCGCAGCTCGAACTGCTCGCGCGACTTCTTGTCGACGTGCGGCGACCGCAGCACGGTCCACTTGTTCTTGTCGGTCGGGAGCGGAATCGGCCCGGCCAGGCGTGCCCCGGTCCGGCGCGCGGTATCCACGATCTCCGTTGTCGACTGATCGAGCACCCGGCTGTCGTACGCCTTGAGCCGGATTCGAATCTTGTCGCTGAATGCTGTTGCCATTTTGCTGTCTCTCTCACTCGGTTCCGGGTTCGGGGTTCCAGGTTCCGAGTTCAGGTTCGAAGTTCAGGGTTCGGGGTTCCGAACCCCGAACTCTTGAACCCCGAACTCTTGAACTCCGAACCTGAACCCGGAACCCCGAACCCGGAACCCCGAACCGGAAACCTATTTCCCTTGTACTCTTGCCACCACTTCCTCGCTCACGTGGTTCGGCGCCTGCTCGTAGCGATCGAAGTGCATCGAGTAGGTCGCGCGTCCCTGCGTCCGCGAGCGGAGGTCGGTCGCGTAGCCGAACATCTCGGACAGGGGCACACGCGCGTTGATGATCTGCGTGCCGCCCCGATCCTCCTGCGACTGGATCTGGCCCCGGCGGCTCGACAGGTTGCCCATGACGTCGCCCATGTGCTCCTTCGGGACCACGACCTCGACGCGCATCACGGGCTCGAGCAGCACCGGCTTGGCCTTCTTCGCGGCATCCTGGAACGCCATCGACCCGGCGATCTTGAAGGCCATTTCGGACGAGTCCACGTCGTGATACGACCCGTCGTAGAGCTCGATCCGGACATCGTCCACCGGATACCCGGCGAGTACGCCGCGGGTGAGCGCTTCCTTGATCCCTTCGTCCACAGGCTTGATGAATTCCTTCGGAATCGATCCCTGCGTGACCTCGTTCTCGAACACGTATCCCGAGCCCGGTTCCCCGGGGAACAGGTGGATCTTGACGTGCCCGTACTGGCCGCGGCCGCCCGTCTGCTTGGCGTACTTCATCTCGCCATCAGCCGGACGCGTCAGCGTTTCCTTGTAGGCGACCTGCGGCCGGCCGACCGTCGCTTCGACGCCGAACTCGCGCTTCAGACGATCGACGATGATCTCGAGGTGCAGCTCGCCCATCCCGGCGATCACGACCTCGCCGGTGGCCTGGTCGGTCTTCACACGGAAGGTCGGGTCTTCCGCCATCAGCTTGCCGAGGCCCTGACCGAGCTTCTCCTGGTCCGCCTTCGTCTTCGGCTCGATGGCGAGCGAGATGACCGGCTCCGGAAAGCTCATCGACTCGAGCACGACCGGGTGCCGCTCGTCGCAAATCGTGTCGCCCGTCGTCACGGTCTTCAGCCCCACCGCCGCCGCGATATCGCCGGCGTAGACTTCCTTGATCTCTTCCCGCTTGTTGGCGTGCATCTTCAGCAGGCGGCCGAGACGTTCGGACTTCTGCTTCGTGGAGTTGAACACCGTCGACCCGGCGGTCATGACGCCCGAGTACACGCGGATGAAGGTCAGCTGGCCGACGAACGGGTCGGTCATGATCTTGAACCCGAGCGCCGAAAACGCCGCGTCGTCGGCCGCGGGCCGCTCGATGATGGCGTCGGGACCCTTATCCGGATCGAAGCCCTTGATCGCAGGCACGTCGATCGGCGACGGCAGGTAGTCGACGATGGCATCGAGGAGCGGCTGGACGCCCTTGTTCTTGAACGCCGATCCGCAGATGACGGGCACGAACGCGGGCTCCGCCTTCTCCCCTTCGGTGTGGACGGAGCTGTTCACGCGCTTGCGCAGCGCCGCCTTGATCTCGTCCTCGGTGAACTCCTCGCCGTGGAGGTACTTCTCGAGCAGCTTGTCGTCGGCTTCGCTGACCTTTTCGATGAGCTGTTCGCGGAAGTGCTTCGCGTCCGCCATCATGTCCGCGGGGATCTCGCCGATGACGTAATCGGCGCCCATCGTCTCGTCCTTGTACGTGATCGACTTCATCCTGACGAGATCGACGACGCCGAGGAAGCGATCCTCGGAGCCAATCGGGAGCTGGATCGCAACCGGGTTGCCGCCCAGCTTGCTGATGATCTGGTCGAACGTCCGGCGGAAATCCGCGCCGATCCGGTCCATCTTGTTGACGAAGCAGATCCGCGGCACGCGGTACTTGTCGGCCTGCCGCCAGACGGTCTCCGACTGGGGCTCGACACCGGCGACGGCGTCGAATACCGCGACGGCGCCGTCGAGCACGCGCAGCGAGCGCTCCACTTCAGCGGTGAAATCGACGTGCCCGGGCGTATCGATGATGTTGATCCGGTTCTCGCGCCAGAAACACGTCGTCGCGGCGGACGTGATCGTGATCCCCCGCTCCTGCTCCTGCTCCATCCAGTCCATGACGGCGGTGCCTTCGTGCACTTCGCCGATCTTGTACGTGATGCCGGTGTAGAACAGGATCCGTTCGGTCGTAGTCGTCTTGCCGGCATCGATGTGGGCCATGATGCCGATGTTGCGCGTGCGATTGAGCGGTGTTTCTCTGGGCATTGTCAAAAAAGCTTCCAGCTGCCAGCTTTCAGCTCCCTGCTCTAACTTCTTTATTTCTTGCGCGTCCGAAGCCTGAAAACCTGGAAAGCCGCGACCAACTCCTCAAACTACTTCCGGCTGGAAGCCGGAAGCCGGAAGCTGGAAGCCCGCTGTTACCACCGATAGTGCGCGAACGCCTTGTTGGCTTCGGCCATCCGGTGCGTGTCTTCGCGCTTCTTGACGGCGCCGCCCCGCAGGTTCGCGGCGTCGAGCAGCTCGTTCGCGAGCTTCTCCTGCATCGTCTTGCCGTCGCCGCGCGACCGCGCGAAGCTGACGATCCAGCGGATGCTCAGCGAGAGACGCCGGTTCGGGTTCACTTCGATCGGCACCTGGTAGTTCGACCCGCCGACGCGGCGCGACTTCACTTCGAGCGACGGCTTGACGTTCTCGATCGCCTTCTTGAACACCTTCAGCGGATCGTCGCCGGTCTTTTCCTGAATCGACGACATGCTGCTGTACATGATCTTCTCGGCCGTGCTGCGCTTGCCGTCGCTCATCAGCGTGCTGATGAACTTCGTCACGAGCGCGCTGCTGTAGATCGGGTCGGGCGGCACTTCCCGCTTCGGAACTTCTCTTCGTCTTGGCATATGTGATCCAGCTATCAGCTGTCAGTCCGTCAGCTGTCAGCCTGAGAGCTGAAAGCTGAGAGCTGAGAGCTACGACTTCGGCCTCTTGGCTCCGTACTTCGAACGTCCCTGCTTCCGGCCCGCCACACCGACGGCGTCGAGCGTGCCGCGGACGACGTGATAGCGGACGCCCGGCAGATCCTTGACGCGGCCGCCGCGGATGAGCACGAGCGAGTCCTCCTGCAGGTTGTGGCCGACACCCGGGATATAGGTCGTCACCTCGATGCCGTTCGTGAGCCGGACGCGTGCAACTTTGCGCAGCGCCGAGTTCGGCTTCTTCGGGGTCTGGGTAAAGACACGGACGCAGACCCCGCGCTTCTGCGGGCTGTTCTGCAGCGCGGGGCTTTTGGTCTTGCTGACGATCTTCTTGCGCCCGGCACGGACGAGTTGGCTGATAGTCGGCATAAACTGACAAGCCCACAATTCGTGAATTGGCGAATTCGAGAATTGGTGCATCGAACTCACCAATTCCCCAACTCTCCAATTGA
>JBBWZJ010000136.1:0-6969 GCA_039648985.1 Acidobacteriota bacterium
GGAGCACGAAGTCGATCGTTTTCCAGACGAGTGTGTTGCTCACGCGCAGCCGGTGCGGCCCGGGGGTGAGCTCGGACGAGAACGAATCGCCCCACAGCAGCGTGGCGACGCGCGCCCCGTCGATCCACACGATCAGCTGGCGCGACTTGTAGTCCTGCTCGGACGTGCGGGTGATCGTGACGGACGCCGGAAACGCTTCCTCCAGCCGCTCAAAATCACAGACCGCATCGTCGATCAGCACCTGCATGGGTTCATGGTCCCGGACGTGCGCCGGCGAAGCATGCCTCGAAGGCGTACTCGCGCCTGCGCGTGGGATGATACGATAGCTCTCCTGCGAACACGCCCGACCCCATCTGTATCAGTAACGCCCGATGACACAGCTCACGCGGAATCCTGAAGATTTTTCCCACAGCCTTTATATCCGCGGCGACCTCTCGGCCACCGAGGACGTCGCGATTCGAGGCCGCTTCGACGGGCAGATCAGCGTACCCGGGCATCACCTGTCGATCGAGGCGACTGCATCGGTGAATGCAAAAATCATCGCGCGGTCGGTCACCATCGGAGGCGCCGTCGAAGGCACCATCCTCGCCGCGGAGCGGGTCTGGCTGATGCCCACCGCCAAAGTGCGCGGGCATGTGACGACGCCCGCCATCACGCTCGCCGAGGGCGCCGAGTTCACCGGCACGGTCGATCCGGAACGGACCGAATCGGCGATGCACGTGGCGCGTTACCGCGCCAGGCAGGCGTAGCCGAGTGCAGCTCCCCCAGTCGCCCTCAGATCTGTTCCTGTAGGAACGCCGCGACGATCTCCCCCGCGCGGCGCACCAGGCCGCGCCGCCGCCACCCCTCCAGCGTGATCCGCTCGCAGGCGTCGAGATCGGCGAGAAACGTCTCGTGCATCGCGCAGGCGATCTCCGCGTCGAGGAAACAGACGTTGTTCTCCTCGTTGTACGCGAACGATCGGTTGTCGAAGTTCGTCGTCCCGATCGTGGCCCACGCGGCGTCGACGACCATCGTCTTGTGGTGCAGCATCGTCCGGTTGTACTCGAGAATCTCGATGCCAGCCCGCAGGATCGGACCGAAGAGGCGGACACTGTTCTGCCGCGCGAGCCAGTTGTCGTTGCGAATGCCCGACACCATGATGCGCACGTCCACGCCGCGCTTCCTGGCATCGACGAGGGCGTCGATCGCGGCTTCGTCCGGCACGAAATACGGATTGGCGATGTAGATGGACTTGCGCGCGCAGATGATCGACAGGTAGTACATCGTCCGGACCGTCGAAGCGCCGATCTCCGGAGAGCTCATGATCGTCTGCACTGCGAGCGGGCCGGACGGGGTCGAGTGTGGCGGATAGTACAACGGGCCCGAGATCAGCTCGCCGGTCGTCTGCAGCCAGTTCTGGGCGAAGCCGGTCTGGAGCGGCGTCACGGCCGATCCTTCGAGCCGGATCTGGGTGTCGCGCCAGTGCGCGGGATCTTCCGCGTTGCCTTTCCAGTGATCCGCGATACCGGCGCCGCCCGTGAACGCGATCCGCCCGTCGATGATGAGCGACTTGCGATGCGTGCGGTGGTTGTACCGCCCGAGCGAGTACCAGCGCATCGGGTTGTACCAGGCCAGCTGGCACTTCCCCGATTCCAGCGTCTTGAGGATGTCGGCGCCGATGGTCGATGACCCCACCGCGTCGAGCAGGATCTTGACCTTGGTGCCTTCGCGCCCTTTCGCCGCGAGCGCTTCGGCGAACTGCTGCCCGATCTCCCCCGCCCAGTAGATGTACGCCTCGATGGTGATCGACAGCTGCGCGCCGGCGATCTCCTGAAGCATCGCCGGGTAGAACGCGTCGCCGTTGTTCAGGATGTCGAGCCGGTTGCCAGGCGCAAGCGGGACGCCCGTCGCCCCCGCCATCGTCGGCAGGAACTCTTCGTCGTCGATCGCGAACTCGTGATCGAGGCCGTACCGGGGCGGGAACTCGAGCGGCGCGATGAGGTAGCTGACGAGTGCCATCGCCCCTGTCCCGATGGCCCACCCCCACTTGTCGTGAACCATCGCATAGAGGAAGCCCGCGGCCCAGGGCCACCAGGACCACAACAGCCGGCGGGCCCGCGTCGAGAAGCGGAGCATCCCCTTCGGCCGGCGCTTCAACGGATCCGGCGCAAGACGATACCTCCAGTATCGCGGCACTCGGCGGGGGCGCCATGGGCCGCGGCGGCGGCCGCCGAGCCGCGGCGTGCGCATCCTGCCGGGCGTGCCCCGGGGCATGGAGACGGCTGTGCGTTCGGAGGAGACGTCAGGCATGGTGGACGGGGGCAGTCAGCATATCACCCGGGTGAGATCCGCTTCGGCACCACGCGTCGCGTCGAGCGCGCGTCGGCGGCGGACTCTCCACGTATAATTGCCGCGACCATGCATCCCTGGCACGACAGCTACATAGACGACTCGGTGATCGCGACAGCGTTCCCGGTCGTCATCGAGATCCCGAAGGGTAGCAAGAATAAATACGAGCTCGATAAGGAGACCGGCCTCCTGCGCCTCGATCGCGTCCTCCACAGCGCCGTGTACTACCCGGCCGACTACGGCTTCATCCCGCGGACGTATTGTGACGATGGCGACCCGCTAGATGTGCTGGTGCTGAGCCAGGAGCCAGTCTACCCGCTGACGATCGTCGAAGCGCGCGCGATCGGCGTGATGCGGATGCGGGACGAGAAGGGCATCGACGACAAAATCGTGGCAGTCAGCGTGCGCGATCCCTCGTATTCGGATTACACCGACAAGGCGCAGCTGCCGAACCACATGCTGCGCCAGGTGCGGCGCTTCTTCGAGGACTACAAGGTGCTCGAACAGAAGCAGGTGATGATCGAAGACATGCTGGGCCCCCAGGATGCGATTGCGATCATCGTGGACGCTCTGGAGCTCTATCGGAAGCTGCGCCGCGGCGAGCTCGCGAAGCGGGGCAGCATTTAACAGCGCGCCGCAGCGCTCAGTGCGCCCGCGCCGCGATCACCTCGCCGACGTTTTCGGCGACTGACGCGCTGCCCCCGTTGTACCGCCCGAACACCGACCGGATAATCACCGCGCGTGGCAGGCGCGGCAGCCCCGCAAGATTGACCAGGAAGCGGTCCAGTGTTCCCGCCCGGGCCAGGTAGAACTCGACGTTCGACGTATAGAACGCCGAGAGCGGCTCGCCGCGGCTCTTCAGGAGTGTTCCCACTTTGACGAGCGCGGTTGGCCCGGCGAGGTCCCCTACGACAGGGATGACGAGGTTCCGGCCCTCGAGCGACTTCACGAACTGAAAGGCCTCCTCGGACGCAAGGAAGTTCCCCTGCCGGCCCAGAGAGTCGACGGCGAGCAGCAGATCGCGGTACGTCGGGTAGTGGCTCTGGGGCGGGCGGCCCGTGCTCGCGAAGCGCAGGTCCAGGCCGGCCGCGATGAACGTGTCGTGAAACCGCGCGATGGTCGACATGTCCTGGGGAGTCAGCGGCAGGCCGTACCCTTTGATCGCGGCATCCAGCCGGGCTCGCACCGCAGGCGCCGACTCCCGCTGCGCGGCAGTCGCATCGACATAGGCAACGAGGCGCTCGACAGGATCGATTCTCCAGTGGGCTGCATTCCCGGGCACGGGCCGCCCGAAGAGCAGCGCGAGATAGTCGATCCGCGTGTGCGCCTGTTCGAACAAAGCTTTGAACAGCAGGTGGAGCAGCAGGTTGTCGCGGCGAATGTCGACGATGAAGGCGATCGAGGGACGGACGTGGGCGATGTAGGAGAAGTTCTGATCGGGGCCGACGCCGAGATACGCGCCCCCGCGCACACCGGCGCGCTCGAGATCCGGCACGACCTGCAGGTACGAGCGCTCGTTCGACATCAGGTTATCGGTATCGAAGTAGCCGCCAGGCTCTGATAAAGCCTCGATCCGCGCCGCAAACGCGGTGGACGCCCGGTCAGCCGCTCCGCTCATGGCCCAGAGAGCCATGAACAGCGCGCTGATTGTCGCGACGGGCAGCCGGCGGATTGTGGTCATGGCGGCTCTGCACGTGAATTTCCGGCGAACAGCGTGGCCGCGAGCTGACCGGGCGCCGGGCTGGTGTTCCGATTGCACCACCCTCTACGCGGCCGGTGTGCTGATTCGGTCCGCCTGTCTGCAAAGTATAGGCTGGGTTGAATTTCAGAATACGTAGGTGATCGTCGTCGTGTGTGTCGCGATCACCTGATTTGTAATCGCCGGACAATTTTCGGACAGGAATGCCCGCGCCCCGCGTGTAGGGCACGAGCATAGAGGCACATGGCCAACCGACAGGTACGACGCTCGACGGACGGAGGGTTCACCCTCATCGAACTCCTCATCGTCGTGGCGATCATCGGCATCATCGGGGCGATCGCGATCCCCGGGCTGCGGCGCGCCTGGATGTCGGCGAACGAGGCGTCCGCCATCGGGTCGCTGCGGGCCATCAGCAGCGCGCAGACCAGTTACGCGGCGGTGGCGGGCCGCGGGGGCTTCGCGCCGGGGCTGGGGACGCTGTCGGCCGCCTGTCCTGGAGGAGACTCCGGCTTCATCTCGCCGGACCTGTCCGCCGATCCGTCGAAAAAGTCGGGCTACACCGTTACGCTCGTGCCGGCCGCGGCCGCCATCGCGGGGCCGGCCGACTGCAACGGCGTCATCACCCAGACCGCCTACTACGCCACTGCCGTCCCGATTGCGGCGTCGTTCAGCGGGCAGCGGGCATTCGGCACGACTTCGGGGGGGTCGATCTTCTTCGACAACCTCGGTGTGCCACCGACCGAGGCGCAGATGGCCGCCGGCGGCAGCGGCACGCCACTCCGCTGAACACCGTCAGTCGGACCCGTCAGCCTTCCCGACCTCGAGCCACCGGTCGCCCTCCTCGTGAACCACCCGGATGAGCCACGGATTGCAGCAGACTTCACAGTCCTGCACGAGGCGGCCCGACACATCCCGCGCGACGTAAATCTCCACCTGCTCGCCGCAATACGGACACGTCACGTCGAAGAGCTCGGTCATGCCTCGCGTTCCGTCGTCCCGCCAGGGACCCGCGCCCGCAGATTGACGAGCACCGAACCGTCGGTCGTCGTGACCTGCACCTCTTCCGCATACTCCAGCAGTTCGCCAAGGCCACGCTGCGCCAGGAGCATGGCCAGGTCCACGAGGATCCGATCGTGTTCGACGCGGACGCCGGGGGGAAGCGCGTCGAGAAAGCGGAGGGCGGGTCCGGCAAGCGACAGGAGACCTCCCATTTCCATCCGCAGCACCAGGACGGGCGAGTTCGGGAGCTCGGGCTGGCGCTCGATGACGAGGGTCAGTTTCAGCGGCGGAAGGAACGACGCTGCGCCAATCCTGAAGCGGACCGCGATCCGGTTGCCGGCGCGTGACGTCAGCTCCAGATCGGTGACTGGGGCCGACGATGGGAGCGCGGCGATCAGGGCTTCGTTCAGCAGCCGATCGGAGATGGGGAGCGTCACGGCGGCGTGAGCCCCGGCGAAATCCGAAAATCCTCGCTCCCGCTGGCGCGTGAACAGCGCCACAAGCCGTGGGTCCATGTGGTTCTCTCCTGCCCGCGGTTTTACCCGGACGGCGCGGGGGCGGGTGTATACTCGATTCTCCGCTTTCCTGAGTCCTGCGACGGGTTTCAGTCCTCATCAAAGCCCAGCGCAGGAGAATGCTGTGTCAGACCACGGAAGCAGTCAGGACGCGCCGGTGGCGCCGCCGACCGTCTGTCCGTTCTGCCGTTCCCACGACATCTCGACGACCAGCAAGAATCCGGACACGGCCAGTTACTGGCGGTGCGGGGCGTGCGGGGAGATCTGGAATGTGGAGCGGCTTCAGCAGGCGAATCGATACGGCGGCCGATCCGGCTGGCGCAAATAGACGTCGGCCCGCTCGGGGCTGCCCACCGCTCAGTTCAATTGCCGGACAGGCTGCCTAGGCGGCCACCGGCTGTCAGACCGCCGGTCCGACCGACGTGCGCCGGCAATCCTCGCAGCGGAAATACAAGATGGGGAACGACTCGGATCGGCCGATGATCCGGGCATTCGGGCTGCCGCATTTCGGGCAGACCTCGCGCTGTGGGCTGGGGGTTTTCGAGACGGCGCTCCGGGCCTTCGGACGCCGTTCCGGCTGCGATTCACTCATTGTGGTCTCTCATCATACCGAGTTCGAAGCACGGTGTGCGTTCATTTCTGCACACCGGGCGTACACCCGCCTCGCGACGGGAGCCATCGCTCTTGTAATAGACGCCGCGGCGGCAATTCCGGGTGCAGGTATTGCACAGCGGAGCGCGGAGGCGTGGATATGGCCACCAATGTTGGCCGACTGACAATCTGGTCCATCATCACCCTTGTCGCAATCGTCGTGATTGCGCTGCTGGTTGCGCACCGGTGATGCGGATCGCGTAAATGGGAAGGCCGGCGCGTGCCGGCCTTCTCGTCTGTCTATGCCGGAAGCGCCGCCCAGTCCGTGGCGGCCACCACACCGGCCTCGACCGCGGCCTGGCCGTAAAACGCCTGTGCCTCGGGCTCCCCCGCGAAGCCGAGCAGCGCCGGGCCGGTGCCGGCCATGATCGCCTGGATTACATCGATCACGCCGTGCGTCTCGAAGCTGATCCGGCGAAACACGCCGCCAGGATAGTCGGTCATCAGCGACAGGCCGAGCACAGCCGCGCCGTTCGCAAACGCCAGGTTCGCTGCGCGCTTGTGCCGCCCCAGCATCGATATGCCCATCGCGAAGAACGTTCCCGCCGTCAGGTAATCGAGGACGGCATGGGCTGCCGGGTCGATCACCTTCGGCACCCCGCTCGTCATTTTCGTCAACGTGCTCGTTTCCACACTCACCTCCATGTCCCAGTCAGGACACCGAGAGCAGGTCCCGTGCCGCCGCTTACTGCAGGGCCGTCGGGGCAGGATGCATGACGAGGTTCTCGATGAAGAACTCCATCATGCGTTCGGTGTTGATGCCGCTGTGACCCC
>JBBWZJ010000139.1:0-21682 GCA_039648985.1 Acidobacteriota bacterium
AGCTCGAGGCCCTCCTCGCGGCCGCCGAAAAGGGTGAGCCGCTGCCCGCGGGCGCGCCGGCGACGGCCGCGGAGCTGAGGAGCCTCATCGACCGCCTCAACGCGCTCCGCGATGCGGGCAAGCTGAAGGACCTCGCCCGCGCGATGGCTCCCGCGCCCGGCGGGCGCACGAGCGCGCCCGCCGACGACATGAAGGCCATGGCCGATCGCGCGCGCAACGCCGCGCGGATGCCGGCCGTGCCGCCAGAGGTCCGCGATACCCTCGAGAAGGTGTCGGACGACATGGCGGACGCCGCCCGGGCCGCGCAGCCGCCCAACGACAAAGCCGGCGAACAGGTCAGCACGAAGGACGGACAGAAGCCGAACCCGGCGGCGGTCAGGAAGGGCGGCGAAGTGGACGACGGGCCGATTCAGTCGGTCAGCGAGGCCGAGGCTGGGTCCGGCGCCGGGATCATCATGATGGGCTCTGAGGAGGACGCGGCAGGCAAGTCCGCGCCGGGGCTCGGGCTGGGCGGCGGATCGGACGAACGCACGAACGGGGGCCGCATGGCCGATCTCGAGGCAGCGCTCCGCCGCGAGACCGTCGAAGCCGCCATGGACAATGCGGGCGACAACGTGCAGACCGAAGCGCGCCGGAAGACGGAACACGGACAGGCGAGCGTCACGTACTCCCATGATGCGGCCGCGGCCTTCGAGCGCGGCCGGGCAGTGGCGCCCCCACCGGTCCCCGAACGCCGGCGCACGGCGGTGCAGACGTATTTCATCCGCCCACAATGACGACCTCCATCGCCGTCGAGCAGTCGATCGATCAGTTCCGGGACCGCTTCCTGCGCATCACGCAGGAAGTCGGGCGGCGGATCGTCGGCCACGAGGAGGTGGTGAACCTCACCGTCACGAGCCTGCTCGCCGGCGGCCACGTCCTGCTCGAGGGCATTCCCGGTGTCGGCAAGACGAGCCTCGTCCACACGCTTGCCGACGTCCTCCACCTGACGTTTTCACGCATCCAGTTCACGCCCGATCTGATGCCCGCCGACATCGTCGGCACCAACATCGTCCAGGAGCACTCGCACGGCGGGACGTTCTTCGAGTTCCAGCCGGGGCCGATCTTCGCGAACGTCGTCCTGGCCGATGAGATCAACCGCGCGACGCCCAAGACGCAGTCGGCGCTGCTCGAGGCGATGCAGGATGTGAGCGTCTCTGTTGGAAAAACGACGTACCGGCTGGAACAGCCGTTCCTCGTGCTGGCGACGCAGAACCCGCTCGAGATGGAGGGGACCTATCCGCTGCCCGAAGCGCAGCTCGATCGGTTCTTCTTCAAGCTCAAAGTGATGTATCCGACCGAAGAGGGGATGCACGAGATCATCGAGCGGACGACAAGGGACGCAGACACGGCGGTGTCGCGTGTCGTCGACGGCCCGCAGCTGCTCGAGATGCGGCACGTCGCGCGCGCGGTGCCGATCTCGCGACCCGTCCAGTCGTACGCGATCCGCCTCGCGCTTGGCACGCACCCGGGGTCGCCGTACGCGGCCCCGCTCGTCAAGCGCTACGTCCGCTACGGCGCCAGCCCTCGCGCCGCCCAGGCGATCGTGCTCGCGGCCAAGATCCAGGCGCTCAACCGGGGACAGGCGTTCGTGTCCATCCAGGATGTACGGGCCGTGGCCCTGCCGGCCTTGCGGCACCGGATCCTGCTGAACTTCGAGGGTGAAGCGGACGAGGTGAGCACGGACACGATCGTGGACGAGCTCCTCGCGACGGCCGCAACGGAATAACGCAGCCGCTGGCTGAATCGCGCCATGGCCCTTCGGTTCGAAGACGACTTTCTCAAGAAGCTGGAGTACCTCCACGTCGTGTCCAAGCGGGCGTTCGCCGGGCAGAACCGCGCGGACCGCCTCACGCCCAAGCGCGGCCGGGGCCTCGAGTTTGCCGATCATCGGCAGTACACCCCCGGCGACGATTTCCGGCACATCGACTGGAAGGCGTACAAGCGGTTGAACCGGCTGCTGCTTCGTCTGTTCGACGAGGAGCGGGACCTGCCGATTTACCTGATGCTGGACGTGAGCCGATCGATGGCGGAGCCGGCGAAGTTCGACATGGCCCGGCGGATCGCGGCGGCGCTCTGCTACATCGGTCTCGCGCACCTCGACCGGCTCACCCTCGTGCCGTTCGGACGCGGCCTCAGCCACGAGACGGCACCGGGCCGCGGGAAGGGGCGCATCTTCCGTGTGTTCGAGATGCTGGAGCGGCTCGAGGCAGCGGGGCCGACCGATCTCCGGGAGTCGTTGAAGGAGTTCGCGTCACGCCCGCGCCAGACCGGGCTCGCCGTCATCATCTCCGACTTCCTCGATCCGGCAGGGTTCGACAAGGGCCTCAAGATCCTGCGGACGCTCGGCCACGACGTGTTCGTCGTGCACATCGCATCGGAGCGCGACCGCGATCCGGGCGCGTTCGGCGACGTGCGGTTCGTCGATACGGAAACCGGTGACGTCCGTGAGCTCGAAGTCACCCCGAAGCTTGCCGCGGCCTACGTCGCCGCGTGGGAGGCGCACGCCGCGGAGCTCGAGCACTTCTGCGGCCGCTACGACATCGGGTACGTGCGCGCCGATGCGGAACGGCCGTTCGAAGACGTCATCCTGAAGGCGTTCAGGCAGGGGCGGTTCGTCGCATGACTTTCGGCGCCCTGCCCGCCGGCCAGGCATGGCTGCTGATCGCGGCAGCCGGCGGACTGGCGGCCTGGCTGTTCTTGCGCAGGCTCCGCCCGCCGCGGATCCTCGTGTCGTCGCTGCTCGTCTGGCAGCGAGTGCTCGATGAACCACGCGAGCTCACTTTGTGGGAGCGGATCCGTCGCGCGGTGTCGTTCGTACTGACGGTTGTGATTGCGCTCGTTCTCGCGCTCGCGATCGCCCGGCCCTCTCCGCGCTCGGGTGACGCGGCGTCCTCGCGGGGACGCGTGCTGATCGTTCTCGACTCGTCCTGGTCGATGCTCGCCCGCACCAGCAGCCACGAGACGCGATGGCAGCGTGCCGTGGGACAGGCGCGCAGGCTTGCTGCCGCGGCGGCCGGAGGCAGCCCGACCGCGCTCGCGACAACGGCCGATGGCCTTGTCGAAGGCCCCACGACAGACCTGACGCGGCTGGAGGCAGCTCTGGATCGCATCGCACCGGCTGGCGGTGACCCGACCGCCTGGCCCGAGCTGGCGGGCGCCGACTCGGTCCACTTCATCACCGATGGTGCCGCGCCGCGCATCCTGCAGCCCGGCATCACGGTCCACTCCGTCTTCGAGGCGGCTCCGAACGTGGGAGTGACGGCGTTCGACGTCCGTGCCTCTCCGTCGCCCGATCTGGCGGGCACGGCGTACCTCGAGATCGTGAACTACGCCGACGCGCCGCAGGACATGCACGTGACCATCACCAGAGGAGATGCCGTCGTGCTCGACCGCCGCGCGGCAATGCGCGCCGGCGAGGCGCTCCGGCAGCTCGTGCCGCTCGGCCGCGGGGGCGATCCGAGAATGCGCGTCCACGTGGACGCGCCGCACGACGCGCTGGATATCGACGACGATGCGTTCGCGTGGATCGAGCACGCGAACCCGGTGACGATCACCGTCGTGGGGCAGCAGACAGCATGGCTGCGCCCTCTGTTTGCCGGCGATCCCGACGTGCGGGTCACATTCATCGATCCTTCCAAGTACGGCCTTCCAGCCAGCGCCGGCGGCGGTCGCGAAGGATCGCCCGCTCGAGCCGATGTCCTGCTGTTCGATCGATGGGCGCCCGACGAACCGCCGACGACCCCCGCCATCTATGTCGCGCCGACAGACGTGCCGTGGCTGACGCGCCGCTCGGACACGGTGGGACGCGCATGGAATCCCGCGGACGAACAACGGCCGCGATGGGAGGCCGCGGGCTCGCACCCCGTCGTCGACGGCGTCGATCCGCTCACGATGAAGATCGAGAAGGCGCACCCGTACGCCGGGGACACCCTGATGCCCGTTGCACAGTCGGCAAAGGGCACCCCGCTCGTGTATGTCGCAGACACGCACGATCGGCGTTTCGTCGTCCTGACCTTCGGCCCGGGCGAGTCGAACCTCGCCTCGGCGCCAGGTTTTCCCGTGCTGATGGGGAACGCGCTCGACTGGCTCGTGCGGCCCGACGCGCATGCGGCGCGTACAACGGGCCGTGCCTCGTTCAGCGCGTCAACGGCCCGCCTCACGGGTCCTGGCAACCGCCAGATTCCCCTGTCGCGGATCGATGGAGCCGCAGTCGCGATGCTGCGCGAACCCGGGCTCTACGTTGCGGAAGGCGCCGGCGCGACGAGCACCGTCGCAGTGAACGTCGGCGACCCGCAGATTTCGAATCTGTCCCGGACGAATCTGAGCCGGAGCGACAAGGCTCGTCCCGTCCTGGCGGGCGTCTCAGGGCGGCCCTGGTGGATGTATTGTGCGGCGGCGGCATTCGCACTCGCCTTGGTCGAGTGGTGGACGTGGCAGCGCAGGATCACGGTGTGACGGCGCGGGGATCGGTTGTCGCATGGTGACGTGGACCGCACCAGCCGCGCTCTGGCTGCTCGCCGCCGTGCCGCTCGTGTGGCTCGCCCACGCGATCGCGCGGACGAACTTCAACGCGCGTCAGCGGGCTATCCAGGCCGCTCTCCGCTCGCTCCTCCTGGCTGCGATCTCGGTGGCGCTGGCGGGCCCCATGATCTCGACCAGCTCGTCGCGCGCTTCCGTTGTCTACGCCGTGGACGTTTCCTATAGCGTGTCGAGCGCGGCGATCGACGCGGCAGCGAAACGGATTGACGATTTGAATGCCGCGCTCCATCCGTCGCACTTCCGTGTCGTGGCGTTCGGCGCAACAGCCGCGGCGCTGGACGGCACCGCTGCGCTTCGTCAACTCGCGCACGCCGACCCGGGCGCGCCTGGCGCCGCCGGGACGACAGTCGATCGGCACGGGACGGATCTGGAAGCGGCGCTCGGGGCCGCGCGCGCAGAGCTCGCGACGGGGTTCGTGCCGCGGATCGTCCTCTTCACCGACGGTGGATCGACAGCCGGCGACACGGATGCTGCCGTCACGCAGCTCGTCGAGGCGCACATCCCGGTGTCTGTCGAGCCGCTGGCGCCCCGCTCCCTCGGCGACGCCTGGATCGACGCGGTGGATCTGCCGGAGCACGTGCCGGCCGGCGCACCGTTCACCGCAACGGTCCGCATCGGCAGCCAGCGCGAGACGCAGGCCGTCGTGGAGCTCAGCTCCGACGGGCACATCGTTGGCACACAGTCGGTTGCGGTTTCGAAGGGGATGACGCCGGTTGCGATAAGCGCGGTCCTCGACAGCCCTGGTCCCCACGTGCTGCACGCCGGCTTGACGATCGCGAAAGACCCGCTCGCGCAGAACAACACGCTGGCGAAAGGCATCTGGGCGGATCCGCGCACCAGGGTGCTCTACGTCGAAGGCACACCGGCGAGCGCTCACTACCTCGCGAACGCGTTGACGAGCTCGGGGTTCGAGGTCACGACCAGGGGCGCGTCCGGCCTGCCCGCCACAGAGGCGCAGCTCGACCCGTTCGATCTCGTCGTTCTCAGCGATGTCCCGCGCACGGCGATCGGCGCGCCCGCCATGTCGGCGCTCGCCGGGTGGGTGGAACGCGAGGGTGGCGGGCTGCTTGTCGCAGGCGGAGAGGCCGTCTTCGGCGAGGGCGGCTATCGAAAGACTGCCATCGAGCGGCTTGCCCCCGTGACATTCGAGCGGCGCGACGAGCCGGAAGTCGCGCTCATCCTCGTGCTCGATCGATCCTGGAGCATGGCCGGGTCGTCCATGGATCTCTGCAAGGCGGCCGCGCAGGCGGCGGTCGACGTGATGACGGACGAGCAGTCGCTCGGCGTCCTCACATTCAACGATCAGTTTGCCTGGGACATCACGCTCCGCAACGTGGGCAAGAATCGAGAAGACATCCGCCAGAAAATCGCGTCGATCGAGCCTGGCGGCCATACGCTCATCTTCCCGGCCGTCGAGCAGGCCTACCTCGCCCTCCGCACAGCGAAGGCGCGCGCGAAACATGTCGTGCTGCTGTCCGACGGCCGCTCGTATCCGGATGATTACGAGGCGCTCGTGACGAAGATGGTGGCGGCGCGGATCACCGTGTCGACGGTGGCGGTCGGGCCGTCTGCCGATCCCGAGCTGCTGCGCAACATCGCGAAGTGGGGCAAGGGACGCGCCTACCAGGTGGCAGACGCGAAGGAACTGCCGCAGATATTCGTCAAGGAAGCACGAAACGCGGCCACGCCGGGGTTCGATGAAAAGGTGATCAAACCCGTGGTGAAAACGCCGGGGTTTCTGGCCGGCGTCGATCTGAGCCATGTTCCAGCGCTCAAAGGCCGGACGGCGACGATCCTGAAGGACACGGCTCTCGAGCTCCTGGCGACCGACGACGGGGATCCGCTGCTTGCGTTCTGGCCGATCGGGCTCGGACGAACCGCGGTGTTCGCGTCCGATGTGAAGGACCGCTGGGCCTCGAACTGGGTCACCTGGCGGGGATACGGTCCCTTTTTCGGGGCGGTCGCGCGCGCGCTCGAACGCCGCCGGCCGCCGGCGGCTGCGCTCGAGCTCGTCGCAGGGCCGATTCATGGCCGTGCGCGCTCCGTTACGATCTCGATGGAGGCGCGGGACGTGACAGGGCGTTCGCGTGATCTGCTGCGTCCGCTCGCAGAGGTGCGTGCGGGCGACCAGGCGGCGAAGAGCCTCGCGCTGCGGCAGGTCGCGCCGGGCCGGTACGAAGCAACAGTCGTGGCGAATGCGGGCGACCCGCTCGCCGTGAAGCTTCAGGACACCGGCGCGGCCGGAGCACCCGGCGTCGCGTCACGGATAGTATTGCCGGACACCGCCGCTGAGTATCGCTTCCGTCCAGCCGACGAATCGGCGCTGCGCGCGATCGCGACAGCCACCGGCGGCGCCTGGCGTCCGGGCCCCGAAGCGCTCGCCAGCGGGTCCGGGGATCGACGAACCGAGCGGCGACCTGTGTGGCCCGCGTTCATGGGGGTTGCCCTGGCGCTCTGGTTCGTCGATCTCGTGCTCCGGCGCGTGCGGGTCTTCGAACCGGCCGTCGCGCGTGTGCTTCTGTAGACCGCTTACGCGGAAAACGCACAACTCAACGTTACGGGAAGTGACGGCACACGAGGCCGACCTACACTTGAACCAGCATTCGGCAGGGAGGACTGATGCAGACATGGATTCGCGCGGCTGTCGTCGCGGCTGCGGCGTGCGCGGGGACCGCGGCCGCCGCTCAACAGCTCCAGTATCCGGCGGCACGGAAGACCGAGCAGGTCGACACGTACCACGGCGTCAGGATTTCCGATCCGTACCGGTGGCTCGAAGACGACAACTCGGCGGAAACGGCGGCGTGGGTCGAGGCGGAGAACAAGGTCACGTTCCCGTACCTCGAGCGGATACCGTTCCGGCAGCAGATACACGCGCGAGTGCAGCAGCTGAACGACTACGCGAAGTACTCGTCCCCCTTCCACAAGGGTCCGTACTACTTTTTTTCGAAGAACACCGGCCTGCAGAATCAGAGCGTGCTCTACATCCAGAAGGGCTTCAACGGCACTCCTGAAGTCCTGATCGATCCAAACACGCTTTCTGAGGACGGGACCGTGCAGCTTGCGACCTTCACGCCCTCGCGCGACGGACGCTATGCGGTGTACGGATTGTCGCGCAGCGGATCGGACTGGCAGGAATATCACGTCATGGAGCTCGCGACCAGGAAGACGCTGGACGACAAGCTCGAATGGGTCAAAGTGTCGACCGTCGCGTGGGAGAACAGCGGCTTCTTCTACAGCCGCTATCCGGCGCCCGCCGCCGGGGGCGAAAAGGCGTCGATCAACGAGAACCACCGGGTGTTCTTCCACCGGGTCGGAACGCCGCAGTCCGAGGACACGCTGGCGTTCGAGGACACGGCCAATCCGCAGCGCTTCCATATCGTCCGGACGACGAGGGACGAGCGGTTCGCCGTCCTCTTCATCGCCGATCGCGGCAAGGGCAAGGACGGCAACGCCGTGTCGATCAGGGACGCCGCACGCGGAGACCGCGAATTCACCCCGTTGATCCGGACGATCACGGACGACTCCTACGACGTCGTCGATCACGTCGGCGACCGGTTGCTCGTCGAAACGAATCATCACGCTCCGAACGGGCGCGTCGTCCTGATCGATCCGAAGCAGCCGGACGAAGCCCGGTGGACGACCGTGCTGGCCGAGCGGCCCGAGCCGCTCGAGGGCGTCGCGACCGCCGGGGGACGGCTGTTCGCGACCTACCTCCAGGACGTTGCCAGCCACGCTTACGTGTTCAACATGGACGGCACGGGCGGCACCGAAATTTCGCTCCCGGGGCCCGGAGTCGCGGGGGGATTTGCGGGCGAGCCCGAGGACACATTTGTTTTCTACTCCTTCAACTCGCTGAACGTGCCCCCGGCCATCTATCGCTATGACATCGCAACCCGTGCGAGCACTGTTTTCCGGCAGGCCGAAGTGCCGGGGTACAAGGCGGATGCGTTCGAGACCAAACAGGTGTTCTACGCGAGCAAGGACGGCACGAAGGTGCCGATGTTTCTCGTCTACCGCAAGGGCCTGAAGCTCGACGGCACGAATCCGACGCTGCTCTACGCGTACGGCGGGTTCAACATCGTCACGTCGCCAACGTTCAGCGCGGCGCGGCTTGCTCTGCTCGAACAGGGATTCGTGTACGCGTCGGCGAACATCCGCGGCGGGGGCGAATACGGCGAGCAGTGGCACCAGGCGGGGATGAAGCTGCGCAAGCAGAACGTCTTCGACGATTTCATCGGGGCGGCCGAGTGGCTCATTGCCAACCACTACACATCGCCGGCCAGGCTGGCCATCCAGGGCGGCTCCAACGGAGGCCTGCTCGTCGGCGCCGTCATCAACCAGCGTCCGGAGCTCTTCCGCGTCGCGATCCCGCAGGTCGGCGTCATGGACATGCTCCGGTTCCAGAAGTTCACCATCGGATGGAACTGGATCGCGGACTACGGGTCGAGCGACGACGCGGACGACTTCAAGGCGTTGTCGGCGTATTCGCCCCTGCACAACATCAAGGCGGGCGCGCGCTATCCCGCGACGTTCATCACCACCGCCGACCACGACGACCGCGTGGTGCCTGCGCACTCGTTCAAGTACGCGGCCACTCTGCAGGAGCTGGCGAGCCGCGAGAATCCAGTGCTGATACGCATCGAAACGAAGTCAGGACACTTGGCGAGCAGTCTCAAGAAGCAGCTCGAGACCACAGCCGACATCTACACGTTCATCCTGTACAACCTGGGAATTACGCCGACCCCGCCGGGGAGCTGAACCTCGGCGGCTCCCCTGTGGCACGCAAGTGGCAACCGCTTGTCAGAGAGTCGGCGCGGGCGACAGATCGAAGTGGAGGCAGCTCATGCGACGCGGCAGCGTGCTCTGGATGGTGTTACTCGCCGGCATCGGCATCGCCGCGGCCCAGCCCCCGCGAATCACCCGGATCGAGTTCCGGCCCGCCCCTGAGGAAGACGGCGGCGGCGTCCTCATCTCCCTGCTCGGCAGCGGCGAGTGCATTTACACCATGGACTTCGGCGACGGAAAGACCGAGCGCCGCACGGCCAACCTGCCCGATGAAATGCGCCACGCCTACGAAGCCGACAACGAGTATTCCGTCGTCGCCACCCCGGAGCCGCCGTGTGAAGGGATCGCGCGCGCGCGCCTGGATATCCGCGCCGTCCGGCGGGGGATCTGGAAAGTGACGGTCGTGCCCGGTCCCTCGACCGAAGTGCCGGAGATCCTTGCGACAGTCGAAGGCCGTGGGGACTGCGCGGTGCAGCTCGACTTCGGGGACGGCAGGCAGCAGCGGCTCGAGGGCACGCTGCCGATGAAGGTGACGCATCCGTACGAAAAAGAGGGCGCCTACGAGCTGCATGCCGCAGCCGAGGCGCCCTGCCGTGGAGACGTCCATCTGCAGATTGACGTCCGAAGGTGATCCCCCGGACGCCGCCGCGTTACTGGAACAGCTGCGGCACGAATTCGTCCAGGTAATTCCGCCAGTTGATCCAGGTGTGGCCGCCGGGGCTCTCCTTGAACGTCGCGTTGAGCCCGTGCTTCTTCAGCAGATCGACAGTGGCATTCGACGTGGTGATGAGCCCGTCGTCTTTTCCGGTCGAGAACCAGAGCAGCTTCAGGCCTTTTCGCAGGCTCGGATTGTCGAGCGTGGCGGCATTCAGCTGCGCCCAGTCGGCGGCCAGGAGCGCCGCGGCCGGGGCGGGTGCCGCGGGAGCACCGGCGGTCGTCGACGCAGGAGGCGCGGCCGGTGGCGCTCCACGGCCAGGCGGAGCCAGTTCCGGGAACGCGCCGATCAGCCCGGAGCTGAAGACACCCACGTAGCTGAACTTCTCCAGATGCGGGATCGCGACGTGCAGCGTCTGCGTGCCGCCCATCGAGAGCCCTGCGATCGCCGTGTGCGCGCGGTCTGTCAACACCCGGTAATGCTTCTCGACGTAAGGCATCACGTCGGCCGTGAAGTCCTTGACGAACTCCTGCGTGGCGTTTCGCCCGACCACCCCACCGGGAACCGCGCCCCGCGAGGTATGCCCGGCCGGCATGACGACGATCATCGGCCTGGCCTTGCCGGCGGCAATCAGGTTATCGAGGATGAACCCGGCCCGCCCGACCGAGGTCCAGGCATCGTCGCTGTCGCCGGCGCCGTGCAGCAGATAGAACACCGGATACTTTGCGGTGCTCGTCTCGTATCCCGGAGGGGTATACACGTGCATGCGGCGGAACGTGTTCAACGCTGTTGAATTGTACGTGACCGCCGCGACCGCCCCATGGGGCACGTTCTTCGTGTCCATGAAGTCGGAGCCCGGGACCACGACCAGGCTCCACACGTTGTTGTTCGACTCGCTCGTCGCGGGATTGCGCGGATCGATTGTCGCGACCCCGTCGACGTTGAAGTTGTAACGGTACGCACCGGGATCGATCGGTCCGATGGTGACCTCCCACACTCCGTTCTCCCCCTTCGTCAGCTGCGTCGTCTGGCCGACGCCGGGGATGTCGCCCGCCGCCAGCCGGATCGCCTGCGCCTGCGGGGCGTAGATGCGGAAGGCCAGGCGGCGGTCGGGCATGACCTCCGGCGACACGACGGGCGGAGCCTGCGCTCCACGCCCACCCCTCCCCGCCTGCCCGGGGGGAGCGCTGCCACGCGCATCCTGGGCCGACGCCCACGGGGCGGCCGAAAGCACGAGCAGGACAGAGACAATGACGCGCACAGCGCGGGATCCGCTACTCATGTTGATCAGAGGCTCCTTGTGAGTCGATTAACCTTTGGTCATCTTCAGGCCGCTGACGACCACGTCCGTGTTGTGCGCCGACCGGATGCCATACACGCCGTCGGTGGATTCCAGCTTGCCGTCGCCCACCACTTCAGATTTGTCGAACCCTGCCACCACAGTTCCGTTGATGGCACATTCGACCCGGCTCCCATGCACGCGCCATTCGATCTCCTGTGTCACCGGCGCATCCGCGGCCGCCTTCGCCACCGCGTCGTTCGGCGTCTTCTTGACGTTCGTCGTGACGACGTCCCCCTTGAAGCTGCGCACGAGGTAGCTGCCGTCACGATAGGCGACGCAGTACATCAGGCTCTGCTGATCGGTGCCGAGCTTGTTGCCGCCGATGAACAGTCCGAACGGGTGGGGATGGCTGAACGTCTGCTTGGCTTCCTTGAACGTCGCCTTGACGCTGTAGTCGCCGGACGCCTTGTTCGCGGGATTCCAGTAGCTGGCGGCCGGGCCGACCGTCAGGTGAAACGCGCCCCCCTCTTCGGCGAACTTCGAATCGTTGATGGTGCCGCCCTGTTTTGCCGCCGAGGCATCCACCTTGCCCTGCCACCCGGCGGCGGTGATGCCGCCCCCGGCAACCTTCCGGTCGCTTTCCATGGCGCCTGGCGCGGGGGGTGCTCCCTGCGGTTTCGCCTGGGCGGGACCGCCCGCCGGCGCGGGCGCCTGGCCGGCGTGCACCGCGGGAACGAGAAAGGCCACGGCCATCGCCATGGCTGACGCGCGAACCAAACGCATAAGTACTCTCCTTGTGAAAAGACGTCGTTGAGCGGACTAGTGTAGCGGAACACACCGGAAAGGGTGGCAAGGGTGCCAAGGTGCCAGGGTGCCAAAGTGCCAAAGTGCGCGCACCCCTGGCACCCCTGGCACCGTTAATAACGCCTCTTCTGCTGTCGCACGAGATCGAATTTCGCCGTATCGGCGATCGCCATCACCGCCATGACTCCCGCCTGGATCGGATCGCTGACGACAAGGTCCGCCGCGTCGGGGACGCTGCCGGCCATGTTCAGCGAGATGACGTACAGGCCGCTCCGGCGGACGTCTTCCACCGCGCGCGTGATCTCGCCTCCCATCAGCGACCCGGCGAGCACGAGCAGACGCACGCGCGGGAGCCGGACGACGGCCCGAACCGCAGCCGCGAGCTCCATCTCGCCGACGAGCGGGATGGTGTCCACCGAGATCCGCTCGCCACGGATGTTGTGGCGATCGGCTTCAGCGATCGCACCGAGCGCGACCTGCCCGACCTGGGCGCCGCCGCCCATCACGACGATCCGCTTGCCGTAGATCCGGCTGAGGGACGGCGTCTCCTCCAGGCTCACGACGCCAGGCACCTGCCGGAGCGTCTCGGCGATCGTGCCGGCGTCCGCAGCCGCTGGCGAGAATTCAAAGTAGATGTCGGATTCGTGCCCGCGGCTGTGCATGTCGACGTAGGTGATGTTCGCCTCGTGCTCCGCGAGGACGCGCGTGAGGGCGAACAGCATGCCCGGGCGATCGGACGCCGTCACTCGGACGGCATGGACGTTCTGCGCGGTCATCACGCCTCCGCCGACACCGCGGCAATGAGCGCCTGGATGTATCCGAAGGCGTGCGCGAACGCCTGCGCGCCTTTGGGGTCGCCGGGGATGGCCGGCACATGGTCCGGCATCATCATTCCGTCGAAGCCCACCTCCTTGTAGACGCGCATCGCCTTCAGCATGTCCACGTCGCCATCGTCGATGAACGTCTCCTGAAAATTGAGAAAGCCGCCGCGAATGTTGCGGAAGTGCACGTTGAAAATCCTGCCGCGCGATCCGAAATAGCGGATGACGTCGAAGATTTCCGCGCCGGGCTTGGCGAGCATCTCCGATATCGTCCCCTGGCAGAAGTTGAAGCCGTGGTAGGGGCTCGGACTGATCTCGACGAAGCGCTTCAGTCCGGCGACGGACCCGAGCACAGTCTCGACTCCTCGATAGCCGCGGCCTGGGGGCATGCCTGGATCCTGGGGATGGCAGGCCAGGCGCACTTTGTACTCGGTGGCGACGGGGATCACGCGGTCGAGAAAGTAGGTGATCCGCTCCCAGTAGACGTCCGCGTTCACCGGGCCCGCTTCGGTCAACGGCGGCTCCTGCGTGGCCTGGTCGTACACGAATGTGCTGTACCGCGCGCCTCCGCGCCCGGGAGTGCTGGCTGTGCGCACGACTCCGAGCAGCGTCAGGTTGTACTTCAGCGATGGAATCCCGGCGCGCCCGGCGTTCCGAATCATCTCGCAGATGTCGTCGATCTCACGATCCCGCTCGGGACTGCGGCCGAGGAGGATGTTCGGGTTTTCGGCCCGCGCGATCGGGTTCGAGCTCATCGGGAGCGGCACCATGTCGAGCGCGACGCCAAACCCTTCGACGCGTTCACGCAGACGCGAGAGGCCGTCCGCGGACCATTGATCGTCGAGCCGCTCCGAGGGCAGACGGCTGCAGATGTGCCGGACCCCGAGAGCCGCCAGCACGCCCAGCACCTCGTCTGAGGAATCGTGCTGCGTGCCCACCTTCATCCGCGCCGTGGCGCGCCGCGCCCGTGCCGGAGCCGCAGGCGCCGGGCTCTCAGTGGCGGAGAGTGAGGCCCGCGTTGTCGCCGCCGCGACCCCGCCGGCGAGCTGCATGAAATGCCTGCGATGCATGTGTCCTGGCCTCACCGCCAAACCTGCGGGCGCAGCGTCCGTTGGCTCGTCACACCGCCACAGCCTTCTGCCAGTGCGGAAGGAGTGCGCGGAGCTCGGTGAGCTCTTCGGGGCGCAGCGGTACGAGCGGAGGCCGCACAGAGCCGCCTGTCAGGCCGAGCATGTTCATGAGTTCCTTCATCACGGCGACTTCGTAGCCCTTGCGCCTGGCCCGCAGCGCGTAGATGGGCACGACGTACTCTGACATCAGACGCGTGAGCGTCGCGGTGTCGCCGGCCGATCCCGCCACATGAAGCGCCATCGCGATTTCCGGCGACACGTTGGCGATGCTCGACGTGAATGCGCGAATGCCCAGTGCGTAGTATGCGGGCACCAGGTCGTCCCCGGCTCCGCCAATCCAGTGCAGCCGGTCCCCCACCTGCCGACGGAGGATCTGCAGCCGCCGCATGTCACCCTGGCCGTCTTTCCACGCAATCAGCGTCGGGATTCCGGCGAGGCGCTCGACGAGTGCCGCGCCCGGGTGAAACCAGTCGCGGCTGTAAATCAGCAGCCCGAGTGGAGTCGCGGCGCCAATCGCGCGGTAGTAGCTCACCACGCCGTCCTCTTCCGGCGCCGGATAGTACGGAGGAAACGCGAGGATCCCCGACGCGCCGCAGTCTGCCGCCTGACGGGCGAGCGCAGCACCGATGGCGGTGTTGAACCCCGTTCCCGCGATCACCGGCATTCTCCCGGCTGCCTCCTCGACGACGGTACGGACCACCTCGAGGTGCTCGGGCGGTGACAACGAGTAGAGCTCGCCGGTCCCGCCCGCCGCAACGACCGCGGCAAGCGGCTGGCGGAACATCGCGCGGAGGTTCCTGCGGAGCGCCGGTAGATCGACGGAGAGATCGTCCCGGAACGGCGTCACCGGAAATCCGATGACACCCGCGAGCGCGGACCTCAGTTGTTGGGGAGAGAGGGGCATCTCAGACTGTAGCTATCAGCTATGAGACCTCAGCTATTGGATCTCAGCATCAGACCTCAGCTCTCAGACCTTAGCTCGCAGAACTGGGTCTCGCAGACTCTTCGCGAAGCCAGCCGTCCGCTGCTCGTGAACGGTCTGAGCCTGGCTGAATTCATTGGCTGACAGCTGATAGCTGATAGCTGATGACGAGGGATCACTTCTTCCCCGTATACGTGACCCGCCACACTGTATTCGCCGCATCGTCCGTGACGATCAGCGCTCCGTCGCCCGCGACGGCGACGCCGACGGGGCGACCCCAGACCTGTCCGTCGCTCGTGACGAACCCGGTCAGGAAATCCTCGTACTCACCTGTCGGCTTGCCGTTCTCGAGCGGGGTCCGGATGATTTTGTAGCCCGTTCGCAGGGCCTTGTTCCACGATCCGTGCGAGGCCGAAAAGATGCTGTCGCGGTGCTCGGCGGGGAACTGCTGGCCGCTGTAGAAGACCATCTCGAGCGACCCGCTGTGCGGCTGCAGGAGCACGTCCGGGACCTTCACCGTTCCCTTCAACTCGGGGTGCTTTCCGGCGTGCCTCGGATCCTGATTGCCGCCGATGTAGTACCAGGGCCAGCCGTAGAACCCGCCGTCCTCGACGTGGGTGATGTAATCCGGCACGAGATTGTCCCCGAGGTTGTCGCGTTCGTTCACCGACACCCACAGCTGGCCTGTCTTCGGAGGTATCGCCAGGCCGACTGCGTTGCGAATGCCCGTGGCGTACACGCGCCGGCCGGTCCCATCGGGATTGAACTCCAGGATCGCGGCGCGATCCTTCTCTCCCGGCGTCGTGTCCGGATCGTCCACGTTCGACCGGGACCCCACGCCGACGTACATCTTCTTGCCGTCGCTGGTGAACGCGACGTCGCGCGTCGAGTGCCCGCCACCCTGGAACTGGCCGGTCACGAGCACTTCCTGCGGCCCACGCGCCTTCAGGTCGCCCGACTGATAGGGGAAGCGAACGACCGAATCCGTGTTGCCGATGTAGATGTATTGCGGGTTCGGGCCGAGCGGGTAAAAGGCGATGCCAAAGGGCTGATTCAGCCCGGCGGCGAAGACCTCCACGTCCTGCGCCTTGCCGGACGCGTCCACGCCACGGAGGACCCGCACGCGGTTGCGGCCGGTTTCGGCGACGAACAGATCCCCATTCGGTGCCGCGCGGATGAGACGTGGGCCTTCGAGCTCGCTCGAGTACAGCGACACCGAGTAGCCGGGCAGCGTCTGCAGCATCGCGCCTTCGGGCCGCGCCACGATCTTCGGCCCGTTGTTCGCCGCCTCGGTTGCGAAGGGCGCGGGCAGATCCGCCGGTGTGATGTGATGCTTCACGCCCGGTTTCTCGGTGCGATAGTCCGAAAACGGCGGCGTAGCCGGGGGCGCCGCCGCCTGGTCGGCAGCAGTGCCATAGGCGGCGGCAGCAGCAGCAAGCGGCAGGCCGATGAGAACGGCCGTCAGTACGCGGGAACGGGGCATCGTCGGTTTGAACATGTCACATCATCCTGATGGGGACGCTGGAGGGCAAGAAGTTTCACCGCGCGGGGTTCGGCGCCTCACGCAGGTAGTCGCGAATGATCTGGTCGAACGACTCGACCCCCGCAAAGCCGAGCGACTCCGCGCGCGAGGTGTCCCACTCGGCTGGCCAGCTCGCGACCATGCGCGCGATCCGCGCGTCACGTTGCCACCTCACGCGCCGTGCGACATCAGCCCCGGCAACACGCTCGAGAGCCGCCACCATTTCACCGGCGCTCACCGACAGTCCCGGGAGATTGACCGCGCGGCTCGCGCCGAACCGCGCCGGAGCGAGCTCGTGACCGGTGATCAGACACTCGACCACCGCCGATGGTGAGAGGACCCAGAGCCGCGCGTCCGGGTCCACCGGGCAGACCGCCTCCTGCCCGTTCAGCGGCTCGCGCACAACGCCGCTGGCGAATGACGAGGCCGCGGCATTCGGCCTGCCAGGCCGCACGGTGATGGTCGGCAGGCGCATGATGCGCCCGTCGACGAACCCTCGCCGCGTGTAATCGCCAATCAGGAGCTCCGCCGCCGCCTTCTGCGTGCCGTACGACGTCTGGGGATTGAGGGCGGTGCTGTCGAGCACCTTCGCAGGCATGTCCCCGCCATACACAGCGACCGAGCTCGTGAAAACGACACGGGGTGCCGTGCCGCGAGCCCGGCACACGTCGAGCAGGCTGCGTGTCGCGTCGAGATTGATGCGCATGCCCAGATCGAAATCCGCCTCCGCCATGCCGCTGACGACTGCGGCGAGGTGGAAGACGGATGTTGTGTCCGGTGCAATGACGGATGCGAGGAAGGCCGGGTCGCTGATGTCTCCCGCCGCCGCTGCGAGGCGCGGATCCGGTGAGGACGGCGGCGGCACGATGTCGACGAGCGTGATCCGGCGGACGATTGTCTCCGAGCCGTCGACGCCGCGAAGCGTTCCCCGCGAGAGGAGCCGGTCGGCGAGGCGACGCCCGAGGAACCCGGCGCCGCCGGTAATCACGATGTGCATGGGGCAATTATGTGACAGCTGCTAACTGATAGCTGGGGAGCCGGAAGCTGGAAGCCGGAAGCTGGAAGCTCGAAGCTCGAAGCCGGAAGCCGGAAACGGAAGCCGGAAGCTATGCGTACAGCGTCAGCCCTCCATCGACGCGCAGCACCTGTCCGTGGATCATCCCGGCGGCGGGCGTGCACAGGAAGGCCACCGCGTTCGCCTGATCGCGGGGGGCGGCATACCGCATCAGCGTCCCGTCTTCGACGAGCATCGCCGGATCGATCGCACGGGTGTTCCGGAATCGCGCGGTTGCGGTGGGACCGGGGCTCACGCAGTTCACCCGCACGGCATGCTCACGCATCTCGTAGGCGAGGCACCGCGTGAAGTGCACGATCGCGGCCTTGATCGTCGAGTAGGCCACTTCCGGGGAGGTGCCGAAGTGTCCGGCCGCGGATGCGATGTTGACGACAGTGCCGCTCCGGCGCGCGACCATCCCGGGCACGACGGCCTGGCACATCAGCATCGTCCCGATCAGATTGCGGTCGAGCAGGGCGCGCACGTCTTCCATCGAGATGTTCAATGCGTTGTTCGGATTCGGCTTCCCGCCCTTAGCGCCGATGTCCCCGCCGGCGGCGTTCACGAGGATCGAAACCGCACCGATCTTCGACTCCACTTCTCCCACCATCGCCTTGACCCGGTTCTCGTCCGCGATATTCCCGATGACGGCGCAGGTGCGCGACCCGTGCCGCGCCAGGTCTGCCTCCGACGCCGCCAGGTCGGCGAACTCGCCGTACTGCGCCGGCGCGCTCTGGCTCTGATCGTGGATCGCAACCGCCGCGCCCAGCTCCGCGAGCCGCAAGGCAATGGCATGGCCCAGGCCGCGGCCGGATCCGGTCACGAAGGCCACCTGCCCGGCGAGTGAAAACTCCTTGTCGTCCATGTCGCTCCACCTCTGTAGACGCGTTCACTGGTTGATGTCGTCCGGCTGTCCACAACCGGCCGTCAATACGCGAGAGCGCCTACATGAAACCCATCGTCCGCAGGTTCTCCACGCTTCGGCGCACCTGCGCCATCTCGTAGGCAATCACTTCGTCGCGCGGCGCGCCGCGTTCCCAGGGTGTCCGCGGGTCCGCGCCCTCGTCCAGACGGTTGCGGCGGAGCCTCGCGAGGGCCGTGCCGAGCTCGCGCGCGCTCCGCGCCGGGTACCCGTTCCACCAGTCGGACGTGAACAGGCGGATGTGCCGAGACTCGAGCGCGCCCGGTTCGATCGACGCCGTCAGGGACGAGCCACGCGCCCTCAGCACCGCGGCGATCTCCGCGAACGGCACGCACCCGTCCCCGATGGCGCACCGCACGAGCCTGAACCCCTCGTCCGTGTGCTGCGCGACGTAATCCTTGAGGTGGACGTGGCGGATACGCGGCCCGGCGCGCCGCGCAAAGTCCACCGGATCCTCGCCGACCGAAAATGGGTTGCCTGTGTCGAACACGATGCCGACATTGTCGCCCGCGTCGGCCGTCATCTCCAGGAGCTCCTCGCTTCCGAAGTCCTGGTGGTCTTCAACCGCCATCGCGAGCCCGGCATCGCGCGCGCGGACCGCCTCGCGAAGGAGCGTCGCGCGGCCGTGCGCCACCATCTCCGCCCATCGCGGACCCCAGGCCGCCCTGCTGCCTTCGAGCACGGGTGTGAGGTGCAGCCGGATCAACCCGCCGCCGACGGCCGCCGTGCAGCGGACGGCCTCCGCGAGCGTCTCGCCCTCGCGCTGCGCCAGCCAGTAGCTGCAGATCACCGTCTCCCCGGCGAGATCGTCGCGGGCACGACTGAGCTCCGCGTCGGTCATCGCGGTCAGCCAACGTCCGTCGAGCTCGATGCAGCGGGCGCCGATCTCGCGGGCGATGGCGACGAACCCCGCCATGCCGATCGGCCGATCGTTCGCGCGTGCCGTTCCGGCGCCCTGCATTCCGAGCGTGTATGCGAGGCCGTACGGATTCAGCCCGACCCGGAACATCGGCTTCTTCTTAGAGGGCCGGCCGCGCGCGCCAGCCCGCGGCGGGAGCGGTCGTCATCGGGGCACCAGCTGATAGCTCACGAATGCGAGGTACTGACTGTTCGGCGACCACGACGACACGTTGATCGTCCCCTGGCCGCCGAAAAGACTCGCCAGCACATCGACGCGGCGGGTATTCAGATCCATCACACGCAGCATCACGTCCTTGTTCTCGGGATGGTCGCCGGCGCCCTTCTCGTACGTGAGAAACACCATCAACTGTCCGTCCGGCGAGATGTGGGGGAACCAGTTCTCCAGCGTGTCGTTCGTGACCTGCTCCTGCCCGGAGCCGTCGGCCTTCATGCGCCACACCTGCATCGTCCCGCCGCGCTCCGAGTTGAAGTAGATGTACTGGCCGTCCGGAGAATATTCGGGGCCGTCGTCTTTGCCCTCGGCCGTCGTGAGCCGCTTCTCCTGGCCCCCTTCGACGGGAACGGTGTACACGTCGAAGTTCCCGTTCCGCTCGGCACAGTATGCGAGCGTCTTTGCGTCCGGCGACCACCCGTGGAAGTACGACGGGCCCTGTTCCGTCACCCGGCGCGGGGCTCCGCCGCCCGCAGGTACGACATACACCAGCGATGGACGACGGCCGTCGATCGTCTGCGACTGATCGCTGATCGCCCAGAGCTTGCCGTCGCGGCTGATCCCATGATCGTTGTTGATGCGGGTCAGTGTGCCGAGGTCGACGGGCTCTGGCACGCGCAGCCTCGACGGATTCGGCCGGGTGCCTGGTGGCTCGGCCTGCACTTTGTACAGCCGGCCCGCGGTGTTGAAATAGAGCGTGTTCGTGTCGTCCGGGAACCAGTTCGGCGCTTCGATTCGGCCGGTCTGCGTCACGACGTACGCCACACGGCGGTCTTTCGATCTGAGGTTGATCGTCTCGAGCGTGTTGATGATGGTCGCCGCACCCGTGACCGCCGGCTGCGCGCCGAGCTCGACATTCGAGAACGTCGCCGTCTCGATCCGCGCGGTGTTGTGGGCGGAGACGCCGAGGCCGACGTAGAACTCGCCCGTGAGCTCGACTTTCGCTGAACCTCCGGCCGGATGCAGCTCCTCGCCGGCCCCCGCGATCGACATCGTCACGTACAACCCGCGCTTCTCGATACGCAACCGCGTCGGGCCGACCTCGTTCGATTGCACTTCGTGCGTGACGGCGCCACGGGCGTCCCGCCACTGCAGCGAAGTGAGCCCGTCGCCGTGCGCCGCGGCATCCGCGTATATCGAGTCCGGATCGAGGCTCTGCCGGATCATCAGCACCGCCTTCCGGTGGGGATCGGGCGTGCCGGTCGAAGGCATGGTACCGGTGAACGCAATTGACGCCTCCAGCGTCACGTCGCCCGATACCTTCTTCCAGACGTAGTGAAGATGATCTGCCGCGGCCCACATGTTCTCGCCACCGCCGTCGATCGTGTAGACCCTGGTCCCGGGGTCGTATCGCGAGGTGCCATGGCCAATCGTGGACGGCGTGCCGACGTCAGTGCTGCCGGAGAAGATCCCTATCGGATCCGCGGCGCCGCGCATGGCGATGGCAGCGGGAACGCCGCTCCAGAGGATCCCAGCAATCGCACATGCGCCGAGCGCCTTCGTCATCGTCCCCTCCGCCGGCGCCCGGTCGCGATGCACGTCGTGCGGGACACTAGCTCCCGCCGCCCGCATACATGACGAATGCAAACAGCGTGTCGCCACTGGCAACGAGCAGGTACTGGCGTCCGTCGAGCATGTAGGTCTGCGGCGGATTGGTGACCGGCCCGATGCGCGAGTGCCACAGCGGCTTTCCGGTCAGCGCATCGTGCGCGACGATGCTCCCGCCGCCGTCCCCGGCGAATACGAGCTTCCCTGCGGTCGCGAGCACTCCGCCGCCGCCGCCCGACCCTCCTTCGTAGGTATGCCGCCAGGCGGCCTTCCCTGTCTTGTAGTCGATGGCTGTCAGAAAGCTGCCGCCCGATCCGATGTGGGACTCCAGCTTCCCGCCGAGGCCCATCGACCCGCGCGGATCGGTATCGAGCAGGTAGAAGATCGAGTACGTGTTGTTTTCCGAGACGTAGAACAGCCCCGTGTCCGGAGAGAACGCCGGAGGCTCCCAGTTCACCGTCCCCCCGGCCGACGGGGATACGATCGATCCGCCGACTGAGGGATCCTTCTCGGGATTGCGCCGC
>JBBWZJ010000160.1:0-48549 GCA_039648985.1 Acidobacteriota bacterium
CGAAACGTCCGAATCGTACGGCGAGATGCATCGGATGCTTGGCGTCGCGTTGAGGGGCATCCCACGCGACACCTACCAGCTCATGTCGAAGGTGACGACGCGCGACGGTGTCGACCCTCAGCAGAAGTTCGACGAGCTGCGCCGCCTCGCCAACACGGAATACTTCGACATCATGCTGCTCCACTGGCAGCACACGGCGACATGGCCGGCCGACACGGGACGCTGGCAGGATGCGATTCTCGAGGTGCAGTCCCGGAAAGTCGTGCTCAGTCATGGTGCATCGGTGCACGGACTGCCGGCCCTGCGCCGGGTTCCCGGAAACAAGTGGCTCGAGGTCGCGATGATTCGCGTCAACCACACAGGCAAGAGCATGGACGCCGAGGACTACGCGACGCAGGGACCAGGGAACGTCCCGGAAGTCATCACGCACGTGAAGGAGGTCCACCGGCAAGGCATGGGCGTGATTTCCATGAAGCTTGCCGGCGAAGGGACCTTCGATCGCGAGGATCGTCGGAAGGCGATGAGGTTTGCGTTTCGCGACGCGGGTGTGGATTGCGTGACCGTCGGCTATAAGAGCCCTGCGGAAATCGACGAAGCGATCGACAACCTGAATTCCGCGCTCGTCTAGGTACTGTCGGACGCGCCGCAGTCGTTGTCGGGCTCACGCTCGGGGACGGCGATTGCGCCGCTGCGCAACACTGGGACGTTCGGGCGCGGTTGCCGCACGCCAGCCGTCGCTGGAGCGCCCCGTCAGGCCACCGACTCGACGATTCTGGCGAGCCATTGCTGATACTCGGCGAGGGTTCGAGCCACCCAATCGAGGAACTCCGGCGCGTTGGGCGAGGTCCGTGCGGCGAGGAAGGCGTCGAGGTCCTGGAGCAGGGAGTCTCTGGCGCGCCGCGTCTCGAGATCCGCGCTCATCGCTTGCGCCACGTGCTCGCGCAGGTTGCCGATCGACTGCCCGCGTGCATCGCTGAGCCGTTCGACCAGCTCCCGGAGCTGCGTCGCGCGGATCCGATCGAGGCGGTGCTGTTCTACGGCGGAAGCGGGATCCCCCTCCGCCACACCGTCCTGCCACATCAGGGCTGTCACCTCGATGCGATCGAGCGCCTGCCACCGTTCCGATCCGTCTGCCGACTCGAGTCCGCCTGTGCTCGTCGTGACCTCGAAGCTGTACTCGGCTCCTGGCAGGACGAGCGGCAGGTTACGCTTGCCCCTGGGACGGCCGAGAATCGACAGACGATCGCCCCGATAGGCTTTGAATTGAATCCACATCAGGGGCACAACGGACCGATTCGTAACGATGACGCGATATGCGGACACATTCGCGCCGACGGCCTCGGCGCGCACGCCCAATTGCGGAGAGGCGCTGACGGTCGCGGGCACGTACGCCACAGTGGCGGCGATGGGAACCAGCGACAGAACAATCGGCTCCACGCCGTATGCGCGCAACTCGTTCACCTGGACGGGTTCTTCGTCGGAAAGACGAACCGTCGCCACTTTCACGCCGTGACGACCGGGCCCGCCATAGAACAGCGTCACCGTGACCACCACGTCGGCGCCATCGATAGCGTGCTTCACGTCGAGCGTCGTTAGCGGTATCCCCTGTCTGGACGTGTCGGCACCGGCCATCGTTGGAAAGACCGGAGTCCACATGCCTCCCGATCGACGCACGGGTCCGGTGCTGATCCGACCGTCGGCATACCGGATCCTCAGGCCGCGAGTTGTGTCAGTCTTCGGAGGCTGGAGTCGCGGCTGGGACTGAGCGCCGAGTGGCAATGGCAGAGAGAGCCCGACGGCCAGGCACGCCGCGAGTGTCGCCGTCGTTCGACTTGGGATTAGAGAAGACATCTCGCTTCCTCCCCTTCGTCAGTTCCGGCGGGATGGTAGCACGACTATTCGTCGCGGCTCGGCAGCCAACCCGCCAGCCTGGCGTCTGAAACCGCCAGCCGAAGCGACGACTTGAACGCCGCAGCGCTACGCCCGGAGGTGGAAGCCGCGGAGGAGGACGCTCGTAGCGATGCCGCGGCGCGAATTGTCTATCATCCCGACGGCCGTCCGGCCAGAACGGATTAGTACGTGACGACACTCGGCCCCGACTCTGCGTTGTTCCTCAAAGCGTTGGCGGCCGTCGAAGTGCCTCCGCCCGATCAACCGGTGATCGAGGGCGTTCCGCAGTGCCTGTACGTACCGATGACGAAGGCCGCAATCGACTGCGCCGACCAGATCAGCGCGTCGGCACGCGCCGAGGCGCTGGACGTGGGCTCAAACCCAAGAAAATCAACGACCAGCAACCGGTGTATCCGGAAGCGATGCGACAAGCGCGCGTTCAAGGTGTCGTGATCATCGACGGGATCATATCGTCCAGCGGGTGCTTCGTGGCTGCGAAGATCCGACGCAGTGTCGCGATCCCGCTCGATCTGGCAGCCCTTCAAGCAGTGCTCGATTGGCGTTTCTCGCCTGCGTTGCTCGAGGCAAAGCCGGTGCCGGTGATGGTTACGGTGACCGTCTTTTTCAGATTCGATGAGGTTCTCCAACCGCTCGCAGCTTGTAGCCTCTATAAGAGCCCTGCGGAAATCCGCGAAGCGATCCACAACCTGAATTCCGCGCTCCTCCAGTTACCGTCGGATCGCGGGAACTGAGGTCAATCGCCGTATTTTGCAAACTCCGCTCGGCTGAGAAACGCCCTGGCCGAAGAATCAGCCTGGACCCGTTCGATCCCAAGAATCGGATGCAGTTCCATGCAGCTTCGCGATCGGCCGATTTGAAAGTGTCGCATGTCGAAGAAACCGACGCCCGTGACGCGCACCGTCGCGCCACGCAGGTCGGTCAGCTGACGGCCAGCCGTTCGCTGCAACAGATCCTCGAGCATCCGACGCGCGGCGGCAAGTTTGTCGCGATACGGTGAGACCGTGTTGCCGCGGAAGTCCGGATCGTCCAGCTCCACGACGATGTGCTGGGACGCGTCATCCGGGTCGTCGAGGACGATGTGGATGTCCCCATCCCGTTCGTGCTTGGCTCGCGCGATGCGCCCGATGACCGAATACACCCGGTATTCCTCATCTCGATTCCGATGATCCAAAACCGGACCACACTGCGGACGGACGGCGTTGAGAGCGGCGACCGTCGTGGCGACGGGGCTGTCGAACTGGATGCGACTCGCTCCCGCATCACGAAGACTCTTCACATGTGGACGGCCCAGGGCACAGCCCCCGCTCAGAAGCACCAGGGCCGCTGAGAACAGCACTCGGTGTGCGACGACTGTTGACACTGAGCTACCTCTTGCCCGTCCGTTCACTATCTAACGAAGGCTTCGCCGCGCGATCGTCCCTGTTACTTACCTCGATGCACATACATGACAGCGGCCCCTCCTGGCACGGAAGCGACCGCGATGGGAAACGGGTGCCCCTCACGGCTCGTGACGGTGCGACCGGCGATGATTCCGACGGCGGAGCCGAACACCGCATCGCTGAGCCAATGGCGATTGGCCGGCATCCGGGAAATGGCCACGTACGACGCAAACACATAGGCCGGGACCGCGTAACGCCACCCCAGGTGACGCTCGAGCGCGGTCGCGAACCCAAACGTGTCCGCCGCGTGGCCGGAAGGAAACGAGTTCCGGCTGCTGTGGTCGGGCCGCTCTCGCCGGGTCGTGTACTTCAACGTCTGCGTGATCCCCTCCGACAACGCCAGCGACTGGATCAAGTCCATCCCCACGTGGGACACCTTCGGTTCGTCCTTCAGCCGTCCCAACGCATACACGGCGGAGGCACCACCCAGCAGCGTTCCGAGTTCGCCGACGACTGCACCCGCTTTGAAGAAATGCTCCGCCGTTTTGTTGCCAACGAGCTTGCGGTTGACATCGTCGTCCAATGGATGGACGGCCAACGCCAACCCACCCCCGATCCCCGCCCAGAGCAGGTTCTCGCGGGACGGCAAGTGCCTCACGTCGGAGGCCAGATCCTTCACCAGCGCCTTGATGCCGGTGTGGCGCGGAGTGGCAGGCGGACCGGCCGGCCTTTGTATGGCTTGGTTACCGTCGAGCTCCGGCGTGATCAGTCCCTCGCCGCCTGAAGGTCCCGCGTGTGACGCTGCAGTCGCGACGAGTGATTCGTCGACGGTCGTTTGGGCCATCAACGGCGTTGCCACACCACAGACGACGAAGATCACGGCCATGGTGAATCGATGTGTGAGCGCTCGCATCTGGATCGTCCTCTCTAGAATTCGTAGTGTATGGAAAACTGAAACTGACGGGGCGGCATCGGCCTCCGTTGCGCGACCGAACCCCCGAGAGATTCGCGAGGCTGACCGTAGGTTGTATTCATCTGCGTCACGTTCGTCCGATTCAGCACGTGAAGCATTCGATGACGAAATCGAGCTTCCCGTGAGGCTGAATGTTGAAATACTTCAGGAGCCGCAGGTCGAGGGTTGCCGACGCGGGCAGCCGCCACATGTTCCTGCCGGCGTCCACCGACCATCCGCTGCTGACGACCTGGAACTCCCGCACGATCTCCAGCGAGAGCTCGGTGCGGGGGCCGCCTCTCTAGCCATTTCGCGGGCAAGACTCGTCATGCACTGGGAGCGGTACGTTGGCGGTGACGCAGCCTTTCGTCGTCATTTCAGCTGCGCGTGAAGAGACGTTGCAGTTTCTCTTCGATAAGGTCCGTGGACGGAACTCCGCCCGGATACAGCCGTCAGGTCGGTTCCGGATACCGCGGCGCGGCCTCGCGTGGCCCGAAAATATCGTGACCGGCGTACAGCAAAGTCGGCGTCGGATACCCACGGCGTGCGTCGGCCGCTGGTAGGCTCGCCACGTTGAGGACTTCGTAATCGGATGGGAGCCCCAGCCTCCTGAGCGCCTCGTCAAGCCGCGACCGCATCGTCTGGGTGTTGGCGCAGCCGTCACTGGTCAAAAAGACCAGGGCGCTGGCGGACGTCGCCCGCGGCGAAGAGCCACCGCACGCGCTCAGTGCGAGCGCAAGGGCCACAAACGCTCGCGGCTGAACCCGCACCATTGTCCGAGATTATTACATGTGCCGCGGCCCAGGGTGTTGATCATCGTTCAGAGGCGATGGTACCGGACGTTAAGAGCTGGTTCGTCTCGCGGGCAGCCGCGGTGCCTTGCCAGCGGGCTCGGCTACAATTCACGAATGCGTCTGTTCACAATTGTGTTCGTCGCGTTGAGGGGCTGGCCGGCGCTGGCGGCGCGCAGCAGGCACTCCGCGCCCCGCGCCGTGATGAACCCCGCAGTATTCGTCGTCGCCCGCTTCGTGCAAACTGCGGGATGCAGTGGCTTGGGACAGACGGGGCCTCCTGAACGACGGGCCTCGAGAGGCTGCGACCATGGACCTGAAGGCGCACTGGCAACGTCTCTACACGACCAAAGCCACTGACGCGGTCAGCTGGTTTGAGCCTGAGCCCACACTCTCGGCTCATTTGCTGGAGGCAGCCGGCATCGGTCCCGAGACCTGAGTGCTGGATGTTGGGGGCGGGGATTCCCGCCTCGTGGATCGCCTGCTGAAGGGGCAGGTATCGTGCGTCTACGTACTCGACATCTCCGCCGCCGCACTCGCGCGCGCGCAGGAGCGGCTTGGCCCTGCTCACGCACAGGTCAGATGGATCGAAGCGGACGTCACGGGTGATTGGCCCGTCCCGGCGGTAGACATCTGGCACGACCGTGCTGTATTCCACTTTCTGACGGCTCGGGATGATCGCGCTCGGTACGTCGCGCGGCTTCGCCGGGCGTTAAGAGTCGGAGGCACCGCCGTGCTGGCGACTTTCGCGCCGGAAGGACCCGGGCAGTGCAGCGGGTTGCCGGTCAGGCGGTATTCCGCGGACACACTGGCCAGAGAGCTCGGGCCGGAGTTCGAATTGGCCGAGGCGGTCTCGCACCGCCATCGGACTCCGTCGGGCTCCTGTCAACCGTTCCTCTATGCCCGATTCAGGCGGGTACCGGCCGACGCGCCCATCCTGTCGGGCAAGGATGCCGCGGCGCCCTCAATCTTCTCGCCGATCACCGTCTTGACCGAGGCCGCCCGGCAGAAGCGCTTGCCAGGCCTGCGCGTTCCTTCGGTCTGCGTGCTCGATCCTGACGGCGACATCGTGCGGTGGTTGCAGCGGACGGGCCGCGGGGAGCGGAGCCAAACCTGGGCGTGCTACCACAGCGAGCTCTACGAGTTCGATCTGGCCGGGCAACGCGTCGGGATCGTGGGCTGTGCCGTCGGAGCGCCGTACGCCGTCCTGGTGGCCGAACAGCTGTTCGCCTGCGGCTGCGAGCTGCTGGTGAGCGTGACGTCCTCTGGACAGATCGCGAGAGTGGCTGACCCGCCGTATTTCGTGCTTGTCACGCGATCGCTGCGCGATGAGGGGACGAGCTACCACTATCAGCCGTCCGCTCGGTTTGCCGAAGCCAGTCCCGCCCTCCTCGAGGCTGCCAGGGCGGCCCTGCGAACAGCAGGGATCAGTGTGGTGGAGGGCGCGACGTGGACAACGGACGCACCGTTTCGCGAGATCCAGGCCGCCGTCTCGAACGCCGAAGGCGAGGGCATCCTGGCGGTCGAGATGGAGTCGGCAGCCCTCTATGCCTTCGCCGCGGCCCGAGATAGAGCCGTCCTGTGCTTTGCCCACGTGACGAACACAATGGGAGGGAGCGAACGGGAGTTTGAGAAAGGCCATGACGAGGGCGTGACCGAATCGCTCGAAATCATCAAATCGCTCCTGGGCTTCACACGGACGGGTTGCTGACGCCCAGGTCCCAGCTCGCCTGCGTTCGTGTGAGCCGAACGGCGTCAAGATGCGGAGATTGCATCAACCCTCCCGCAACACGGAGCTGACCTATCCCGGCAGTCAGAGTCTGATGACATCCCGCCCTCGAGATGCGCGCTTCAACGTTGCCGGCATGCGCGATTGCAGCAAGAAGTTCTGTGCTCGGTGAAGAAGGGAACACAGCGGACGGTGCGCTTTGGCGGGCGAGATGATTCGACGGAACCTCTCGCTAAAGGGCCGAGAGCCGAAGGCCAGCTCTCGGCAGACGTGAAACGCTATGTCGTTCGTTTAGTGGTCGAAGCGATGATCGCAACCTCGGCACGTCTCAGCCGCTTCGAGAGTCCAGTAAACGTGCGTGAGGGTCTGTGATCCGTCTTGCTCGAACCGCTCGTACGTGGAACTTCGTCCGTTGCGCGACTGGCTGACGAGCTGCCCCCAGTTCTTCGCGTCCTCGTTGTCACCGGCATCGACACGTGACGCCGTCATGGCCGCCATCGCGGCGACCGTGGTCGTCGTATCCAGATGTTGGTAGATGATGTTCAACTCCTGGAAGTCATGCGCATTCGGCTTTGTGCTGACGCTGCTGCCGGCATTCGCTCCCGTGTTGGAGAAATAGTCCATGCAGCTGTTCTGCGAGCTGCCGTCTTCAGATTGATGCGCCAGTCCGAACGTATGCGCCACTTCTTGGCACATCACATGTTCGCGTTCGTTCGGGTTGTTGTATGTGGACGTGTTGAAATAGGTGTCGTTCATCTTCGCGGAGCCCTGCGTGATGTGGGTGCCGTCGATGATGTTGATGGACGCGAGCCCAAGCCAGCCGTTCCTGCCATAGCTGTCGTTACAGACCTGGGAGGTTCCCGCCACCATTGAGCATCGCTTCCTGGACTGCCCGGCAACGACGGCTGTCAGCACTGGGGTGTTCCCCGAATTCCAGTCTAGCGACGTCTGCGCCAGATGCCCCTTCCAAGTCGCCGTGGTCAGGTTGTCGCCGAGTTTGAGTGTGAACTGGCTGGTCTGGCGGGCCCAGTGATACCCACCCCACGAATGACTCGCTGACACACCGGCGACCAGCATCACCGCGATACCGCCAGCACACAGCAGTGAGCGTGCCGAATTCCTGCGCATATTATCTCCCTTGGTTTGGGTCCGAGGACCGTCCGATCCGAACGCGAGCGATGTGGAGTATACGCCCGCTGTTCGCATCCGCGCGCCGAGTGCGGCATTTTCCGCAGGGGGTGCAGATTTTTCCGCGCGCACGGCGAAGCGTCCGTGTGAACGCCAAGAAACAACCCCGTTTCTCAACATCAGGCAAGCTGACGTGCGGCGACCTTCTTGCTCTCGACAGAACCGAGCATCAGGTGTTTCGAGCACTCTCACTGTCGATCGTCCTCACACTGGCAGTCGCGCCGACCGCGGCCCTGCTGTGTGAAGCGGGGTGCCAGCCGACGCTCGCGGCCGCGACCGGATGCGACGACGAGGAGGTCTCCGGCACCGCGGCCGCAGTGCAGCCGGATAGCTGCCAGGATTGTGGGGCCCAGGCTGCCCGCCTCGTACTCCTCCTCACGGACGATCTGCGCCACAGCCTCTCAACCCCGCCCGCGGGTCTCGTGATTTCGACTCGAGGCGATCTTCTTACTCCTTCGACCTTCGACCTCAGGTTTGGCGGAAATCCCGGACGGCAGCAGTCGCTGACCAACCATCCTGTGCCGTCCGTTCTCAGAATCTGAGACCTCGACCCCCGATCGGTCTGCGCTCTAAGACCGCCCTCGCGGGGCCATCTTCAACACAACACGCTCAAGCTGCCGGGCGTCACGAGGCGCCCAGCCCAGAAACTCGGCGCGTCACGGTGACCCTGGTCACCAGAGAGAGATCAATCCACCATGAGAATGCTCCACCTCCGTTCCTTGGCGCTTCCGGCCCTCGCATTGCTGATATTCGCGGGGACTGCCGCTGCTCAAGTCAAATCCCCGGCGATTCTGAGCGCACTCGAAGTGCGGCAGCTCGTCACGAGCGCCTCACCCGCCGATAACCAGCGTCTCAGTGCCCACTTCACTGCTCTGGCAGCGCAATACTCGACCGAGGCCAAACGGCACACATCGATGGCGCAAGGCTTCGTCGGCAACCCCAATCACAGCTTGGCCTCGGGGATGAGCCCCCACTGCGAACGCCTCGCGGGGCTCAACACACAGTCGGCGACGGCGGCGAGTGAACTCGCCGCCTACCACCAGAAACTGGCAGCGGGGGCCCCGGCGACAGCGCCCGCGTCAGGCGGCGGGCTCGAAGCAGGCGCCGGCGCGCGGGGTCCGACCGACCAGGATCTCAACACTCTCACGGCCAGGGCGAGCACGCCTGCGGACCACGCCGACCTTGAGAGCTACTTCCTGTCGTTGGAGAAACGGTATGCCGCGGACGCCAAGGCGCACGCGTCGATGGCGCAGCTTTATCGGTCCAACACACGGCTCGCCGGCGCAGGCGTGCATTGCGATCGCCTGGCCCAACTGTCGCAGAAGGCCGCAAACGAAGCCGCCGGCGCGGCCGCCATGCACAAGAAGCTGGCCGGCCACTGAGTAAACCTGCGGTTCATGTCCGGACCGGCGACGTCGTGCCGGTCCGGGCGGACGTTTGATTCACACGTTCTACAAGAGGCCGGTGAGGAACACGCCGCAGCTGACTACGCCTCCCGTCAGAACGATCACGCCGAGTCGCCGCTTCGCCTTCAGCCGGTACCACATGTAATAGCTGCCGAGCACCATCACGATCAGCGCGGCGGCGAGCGCATCCATCGAGAAGACCCACACGCTCGTCAGCATCCAGTCTCTTCGGCTGCCGGACGTATTGAAGCGGGACCCGCTGAAGGTATGAAAGATCCGAACCGCTGCGAGACGGCTGTTCTCGAAGTGCTGGACAGACGCGCGGCTCTGCACGAGATCAACGCGGACCTGCGAGGCGTCGCTGGGCCGACTGACGTTGAACTCCATGCGACCGGGCTGTGGGGGGGCTGCGGGCCAGTCGATCTCGCCCACGAGCCCGAGCTGCCGCATCACATCCCGCGCGCGCTCCATCTCGGAACTGCCTGCGGGCGGCTGGATGGGCTGTTCATACCGCATCTCGCGACGATGATTCGCCGCCTGCGCCACCGCCCATTTGCCGTGATTCAGCAACAGGCCTGTCAGTGAGAACAGCCATAAGAACACCAGGAAGAACAGGCCGAGATAAAAGTGCATCCGGCGATTCCAGAGCTCCACGGTCGCCTTAGCGGACAACGGCATAGATGATTCCGAAAAAGGAAGCGGCGCCTGCCCCGAGCAGCCAGAGGCCAACCCTGCGCTCGGCTCTGATGACGTACCAAAGGTACACGCCGGTGATCGAGATGAACAGCGTCAGATAGATCGTCGTGTCGGCGAGCAGACCCCACGCCCGCGTCCAGAACCAGTTGCCCCGAATGTCGACGTTGTGGGGCCCAGGCGATTTGTGAAGATACGCGAGCGCTTCCCACCACCCTGTCGTACGCGTCGAGACGACCCCCGACTCGGACGTCAGATCGACATCGACGGTCGCCTCGAATCTCGGCTTGGCCACCGCGATCACGAGATGTTGTTCCTTTCGCAACACCCGCACAAAGGCGATCTCGCCCGTCAGCCGTACTTGCGGGAGGATCTCACGCGCACTATCGACGGACTCCCGTCCCTGGAGCTGCGCGATCCCCTCGGGAATCCGGAGATCACGAAATGTTTCGGGCGCGCCCCACCCGGGGGCCGTGACCTTGCCGTGGTTCAAGAAGAACACGCTGGCCGCAAAGACCAGGATGAACGGGCTCACGAACAGTCCGAAGTACAGATGGAGATCGCGGGTCCAACGGTAAAAATCGTTTTTCATTCCGGCCGTTCTATAGTGGCGGCACACAGCATCGGGCTGTGTCTCCCCGCAACGCGACTTCTCACAGCTTCACACTCCGCAGTCGTAAGGCCCGTCAGCATGATGCGCGCAGGCGCTCCCGGTGCAGCAACTGGATCGCCTCGGCGGTGGACGCCTTGATCGCATCGGCGCAGAAGACCGCGCGGATCATCCATGATGGCGTGGAAGCCGACGCTCCCGTGGCAGCAACTGCCGACGGCTAACCGCTCGACTGCGTCAGGCTTGCGATCGGCAGGACCGTGGACAAGTATGCGGAGTTCGACAGGTGTCGTCGAGAGCGCAACGTGATCGACTACGCGCGCTCTCACCCTGCGCCTGAGTCCGAGCGATCTACCCGAATCTGGGGCGGTGAGAAGCCGAGGCATTATACCTGCGTGTGTTCACAGGTTCGTATGCATGGATCGATGTTAAACATCCCGAGGGCTGTCCGGCGTTTGCAGCGGGCGGCGACTCGGGCGATCGTGACCCGTTTCGGCGAAACAGCACGTCAGGCAGAGGTCGTCACAAATGCCGATTACGGATTTTGACGAGGCTCGGGTTGTGACAGGGCGTACCGCTCCCCTGCCGCTGAGGTGCGCCAACGCGCAGTGGCGCGCTGTGGCCTTCCACCGCCGGACGATAATGCCCGGTGCTGAGCGCGTCACGGTTAACGGTTGTCGCGCCCGAGGCGTCCTGAGATAGGGAGGCAGCGAAATGACGAAGCTCCAGCGACTGACAATCGCTCTCACGGCGTTCAATCTCATACTGCTGGCGTGTGGTTTGGTTCGGCTGCGTCCCGCGGCCGCTCAAGAGGTCGCGCCGGTACTTCGGGCTCGGGGATTGGAAATTGTGGATGACCAGGGGCGCGTTCGTGCGGAAATCAAAGTGCTGCCGGCACAACCGACGCTCAAGATGCCTGATGGCACCACGGGATATCCGGAAACCGTGCAATTGCGGCTGATCAGTTCCCAGAATAGTCCGGACGTCAAATTGGCGACTATTGAGGATGGGTCCGCCCTCGTGCTCGGCGGCGAAAAAGGCTACACGCAATTACTGTCGCGTGGCACGGATCCTTTCATCAAGATCGTGACCAAGGATGGCCGGGAACGGACGATTAAACCATGAACCGCAAGAAGCATCTGCAGGGTCTGTCGGCGATTTCGGTTTGCCGCCCGCTCCCTCCGGCGTAGGACAGCTTGCTGCTTGACAAATCCGCACACCAGGGCTTTCTCGAGTCTGAGTGGAAGATCTCAGATAACAGGCGACGAGGTTATCGATGCAGTGCAGAAATCGGGTGTCGAAGGTGTCACGTTCCTGACGGCACAACAGGATGCCGGGGACCAAGGCAGGAGACCCGTGTCGCCGAAGGGGCTGGAACTCCGGATCCGTTGAGCAAACGCGCTGACACGGCGCGCACTCTCACACAAGACTGGGTTGGAGGACTGCGGCCGGTGCAGGGCAGCGGAAGACGTCGCGCGCCGTTGGCCTCGATGCCTACCCGAGCCTCGATGATCCCTTTGCGCGTCCGCCGCTTGCACCCGACACTGCTCCACACCCTTCGGTGGGATTGGTCACTCGTAGCCGCCGGCATCAACGCACTCCACGACTCTGAAAACGAAGGACCACGCTGCCTTATGTGCCGTTCGTTTGCAGCGCGACGGTAATTCGATCCGTTCTCGATCGACTTGAGCGCTGGCTCGAGATGAAGCACCAAAGGCGGACGGAACGCCCTCCCGACTGTTCACCCACCTGGCCAGACTGGCAGAACAAAGCCGCCCAGGAAGGCGACTGAACACAGCCTCCTGGTGAATTGACCCGGACTTGCGCGTCGTTTAGTCGGCACATGGCTTGCTCACCGCGACGGCACACGGTCTGCGCAGGAGTTTTTTTGAGTTCAACCTGCACGCCGAGACATCGAGAGTGATTGGCCTTCGCCGTGCGGAGTATGCGTCGTAGTCGTCGTGTACCGAATCAGGTAGCACGCGGGGCCAAGAGCGCTGTATATGCGCTGCGCAATTTTGTGTAGCTCTCGTCCAGAATGAATGGGTAGGAGGACAAATGAAGAACTTTCTGCAGCAGCAGCCTGTCAGCCCCTTGACTCGCAGATTCGGCCGAAGGGCTGCGGCCTTCGCGGTGACAGGGATGTTGCTGTTCACTGCGCAGGGCGCTTTCGCAGCCCCGTACAACTACTACTATTACGTCGATGCCGAGACCACCAATAATAGTGGCTCCGGCACGAAGGACGGGAATGTGTTCCATGCAACGCCAATCACCGGTGTACAAGCGCTGTCATTCACGCAGGCCCTTGACACGGTGACCGCCACTGGGGCCGGTGCGAGCGCATCGACATCATATTCGGCATCGATCGCGGCCGGACTCCTGGGCGCGACGTCGATGTCGACGACGACAGGGCAATACGGCGGCGCAATCGGCACGGGTTTGAGCTCGTTCGCTGATCAGCAGCTGCGCTTTCGGGACACGATCACAGCGACGGGCGGCACCGTCGGCGACGTCGTGAACTTGACGCTGACGCTGGACCTGAACTCGATCCTCTCGACGAACGTGGCGCCCGTCGGATCAGCAGGCGCTGCGCTCTGTGGCTATGGCGGCGTCAATCTTACCGCCAACGTTAATCAAGCGCAGGTTGCCGTATTGAACCGAAATATCTGTGTGGGCGCAGACACACAAACTGTCTCGGCGAACTTCAATGCGACGGTCGGTACAGCTTTCGAGCTGGAGCTCATTATGGGCATCCTTTCACAGTCGTCGATTGGCGCGGGCGCCATCTTCGGCAACTACGTCACTGTCGACGCGTCGCACACCGGTCAAGCCTTTTTCTCGGCACCGGCCAACATCGTCCTGAACACAGCCAGCGGCGCGACCTACACGGCCGGCGTCGGCGGCGGCGACGACGGCGGCGGCTCAACGCAAGTGCCGGAACCGGCCACACTGTCGCTGTTGGGCCTTGGCGCCGCGATAACCATGGGCTCAAGACGTTTCAACAGGAAGGCCTGAGTCGACTCTCGAAGACGAAGCGGCCGACCGTAACACGGTTCGGCCGCTTCGATTGTTTTCAGGACAGAGCGCAACCTTTACTAGTCGGTCTACGCAATCCGGCAGGGTGTGCGGCGTGAGCCGCGTGGTCTCCTGAAGGCACTGACGTGTCGGTACCCTCAGGTGGTCCTCTCTCTCTCGACACGGTGTCGCCGGGCCGGCGCATAAGCCTGCCTGTCGGAAAACACACTGCGCGCTAAGCTCCTCCGGAATCGCCCCGAGCCTCGCTTGATCTTCCTGAGCTGACGCGACCCGGCCTCCAGCTGCTGGGCGGATTTCGCCCGCGCTCCTTGTCGGGGCTTCCTCTTCAGCGAGCTAATCCATGCGATGGGCCGACCTCCGGCTCGCCGGCGCACCGCGCGGACGCGCTGATGATCTATTCGTCCGGCGCGCGACGAACCGGGGAGCTCATTCAGTCAGGTTCAGGTCCCGGGGCTCGTGGTCATCAGCGGACAAACGCGCGCTCGTGCACCTCTGTCAGAAGAGACTGAGATCTCTTCTGACAGACGTTTGCTCGCCGCTCGCCCGCGCCATCGGCCGTGTCAGTGCCGTGAACGCGAGACTAGCGCGGCTTGGGCGGCTTGGGCATCTCGACCCAGAACCATCCACGAATTTCTCCCTCGCCAAAGCCGACACCCTTGTCCGCCGGGTACCGCTCCAGCAGTGCGGCCTTTACCGCGGGAGCAATCAGCGGCCCGTGGCACCCGGCGCAAATCGGCCGCTCCGCAATCGGCCTGAGCACACCGACCTTGTTACCCAGGTCGACAGCGAACCCTTCTACACTCCGTGCAGACTCTCTGGCATGCGCCTTGACGAAGGGGGCGGCCCAGGGTCTCGGCGCGTTCATCGGGTTGCGCAGGCGATCGCTCGTGCGGCCGGCCGCGATGCCTTCCTGCCGCGCGACACGCTGTATGGTGGCGGTGACATCCAGATGGAAGAAGTCCAACGCGCCGGCGGTACCCTTGTTCGCGAGTGCATTGTTCAGCTCGCGGAGCACCGCGTCCTGCATGGACACGATCACCAGGTCGGCGCGCGCAAATCACCGGCTGAAGTTCAGAGGGTGCCTGGCTCACACGCCACGAGGCCCGCTCGCCCTGAGCTGCAAGCGTCGTCACCAGACCAGTCGCGATCAGTACGCTGCGGAATGTGAGCATGGGCGCCTCCTGTTGCAAATTGGTAAGCGCAAGCGGAGTGCCACGCCCGGCGGGCATGCTCTGGCTGTAGTTCCGATGGTTCCCGAACGCGGATGCGGAATTTTTCAGGTCGCTGCGGAATTTTCGGATGCTGCGCCGGCGCAGGCACGAAGATGACCAACCATCATGCGGTTCGCGGGAACACGACAGTCTCGATCTCCATCTCCAGCCGGCTGACAGCCTTGAGCGAATTCGCGATCAGGCAGCCGTCCTTACTCTTCACGAGTGCCCGTCGGGCCGTCTCTGCACTCGCGCCCGGCAGCAGCATCAACTCGGTGTGGATCGTGAACGCCGTGAACTGCGCCAGCCCATCCTTGCGTTCCAGGATGCCGCGCACTTCGCAGCGCACCGATGTCCATGGCAGTTCCATTCGGGCCGCCACTGCCCTGAAGGTCAGGACGAAGCAGTCGCCGACGGCAGCCACCAGCGGCGTCTCTGGCGACCATCGATTCCCGGGCCCGTCGAATTCGACGGGGGCTGCCGTAAGGAACACTGGCACGCCGGAGGCCCGCATTTCCAGATCACCGACTGGCGAGGCGGACACGTTGACCGCGTAATCATGTGGGAAGGGCTTCATGACTTCTCCCTCGTACGCCAACGGCCGCGCCCTCGGATCCTTCAGGCGGCGTGGTACGCACGAGAGTCACGGAGCAACGGTCGTGCCCACATGCGGTGGCGCGCGTGGATAAACGCTGCTGCGTGCGCTACCGGAAATCCGTCAATGGCGCCGGCGGCAGTGCGGTGCGTAACGCGTTGAGCACGGCCACCAGGTCGATTGCTTCCTGAGCCAGCGCGGCGGCGACCGGCGACAGCAGGCCACCAGCCGCGAGCGCCATCCCGGCGACGCTCAGGGCCATCCCGCCGATCGCGCTCTGCAGCGCCACACGGCGCAGGCGATAGCTGATGTGCATCAGCTCATCGACCTTCGAGAGCGACGAGTCGATGATCACCACCCGCGCGGCCTCGGACGTGACGTCGCTGTGCTGCCCGAAGGCGATACCCACACTTGCGGACATCAAGGCGGGCGCGTCGTTGATGCCGTCGCCGATGAACACGGTCTTCGCGTGCGCCGTTTCGGCCCGCACGATGGCGACTTTTCCCTCGGGCGAGATGTCTGCATGAACCTGGTCGATCCCGACTGACGCCGCGAGCCGCGCGACCTCGGATTCCCTGTCGCCGGACACCAGCAACACGCGGGTGAACCCGTGCTTGGATCCGAGATGCCCGACGAACCCGCGGCTCTCGGCGCGGGGCACGTCGTGGAACCGGAATGTCGCCGCATACGCGCCATTCACGATGACGATGCACTCGAGCCCGCTGGAGGGCGCCGGGGGCAGATCGTGGTGCGTGGCTGCATGCGCACGGCCGGTGATGAGGACAGCGGAAGTCCCAGCCTGGCCGTGGAGACCGACACCCGGCTCCTCACGAATCGACTCGATGGCAGGCAGCGGCCAGCCATCGGCCGCCGCCGCATCCACGATCGCCGCTGCGATGGGATGACGGCTGTATCGCTCGATGGCCGCGACCATCGGCAGCAGGCTCTCTCGAGTGAACCCCGGCGCGTACAACTCTTCACTGAGCGCGGGGCGTCCGTAGGTCAGAGTGCCGGTTTTGTCCAGGATCATCGTCCGGCAGAGCGTCAATTGCTCGAGCGCTGCCGGATCCCTGACGATCACGCCACGGCGAGCGGCCGTCGAGATGGCGCCGATGATCGCGACGGGAATGGCGATGAGCAAGGGACACGGCGTCGCCACGACGATGACGCTGAGGAATCGAACAGGCTCGCCGGTCATCCACCATGCCGCTCCGGCAATCGCCAGGGCGACGGGTGTATACCAGGCGCCCAGCCGATCGCCGATACGGCGCAGCATGGGCCGGCGCTGCTCGGCCTCCTGCATGACCTGCATGATGTGGGCGTACCGCGAGTCGGCGGCGACGCGGGTCGCGCGGATCCCCAGCGCGGAGTCGCCGTTGACGGCGCCGGACAGCACCCGTGCCCCGGGGCCCTTCGGCACGGTGTACGGCTCGCCGGTCAGGTACGACTCGTCCATCGCACCGTGCCCCTCGATGACCTCTCCATCCACCGGACAGACTTCGTGGGGCCGTATCGACAATTCGTCGCTGACCCGCACGTCTCCGACCGGCACCTCCTCGTACAGCGTGCCCCGTTTCCGGTGGGCGAGTGTGGGCGCGCGGGTGGCCAGCGCGCGCAGCACGGCGGTGGCACGAGCGACAGCGAACTGCTCCAGCGTTCTACCTCCCGAGAGCATCAGCACCACAATCACGCCGGCGAGGTACTCGCCGAGCAGCGCCGAGGCCACGATGGAGACGCCGGCGAGCTGATCGGAGCCGAACTGCCCGTGCGTCGCCTGCCACAGGAGTCGCAACACGAGCGGCGAGCCCCCGGCAAGCAGCACGGTGAGCAGCGGCAGGTCCGCGGTCTGTGCGGTGCCCAGCCAATACTTCAGCGCCAGGTGCAGGACGATCCCGGTGAGAGCCAGGACCGCGAAGAGAAAATCCGACGTCGCCCAGAACCGGACGGGCTCCGCTCCTGATTGCCGCGACAGCGTTCCACGCGACGCGGCCACAACTTCCGTCGTCATCGCCCGGGCACCGTAGTCGTACTCCCACAGGGGCGGTCGATCGACAGCGCCAGCGTCGCACCGGTCAGTCTCGCCGCCCGCGGCATCGTGCCGCTCGATCGGTTGCTGGTGGTGTTTGCCAGGCTCCTGTTCGTTGGCGGACAGACCCGTTCGTTCGTCACGATATATGTGCTTCCGTTGGACCTTGACCGCAAGGCAACGGTGATGCCGTGGCCTGGAGGAATTTCCAGCCGGAACGCCCGTGTTTCGTTCGGCGGGCCCACAAGTCGGGGGGACTACTGAGGGAAATTTCGCGGCGATGGGGAAAAACAGAGGGTGCGCGACGGGGCTCGGCCGTCGTGGGAATTTCTCGCAGGATGCGGAGAAATCCTCGCTCGGCCGGTTGAGACGCCAGAACGATGGCCTGCCTGGGCCAGCTACCTGCGGCACCGGAGCTGCAGTGAAGATTCCCGGGACTCTCCCGCCTGTCATAACTGCCATGTCGAAAGCCACAATCCTCGTCGTTGACGACGAAGCGCTAATCCGCTGGTCGCTCGCCGAACGGCTCAAGGCGGACGGCTATGACGTCGTCGAGGCCGATACAGGCCGAGCGGCCCTCGAGAAGCTGCCGGAAGGGGTCGACCTCGTGCTCCTCGACTACCGCCTCCCGGACGCCGACGGGGTCGCGATCCTGAAAAAGATCAAGGAGTTCGACCAGGACATCCTGGTCATCCTCCTGACGGCTTACGCCAGCGTCGAAACGGCCGTCGAGGCGATGCGGCTCGGCGCCTACCTTTTCGCCAACAAGCCGTTCAACCTGGACGAGGTGGCGGCGACGGTGGAGCGGGCGCTCGAAACCACTCGTCTCCGTCGGGAAGTGCGCCAGTACAGGATCAATGCGGCGCGACCGTACAGCCTTCAGCGGATCGTCGGGGAATCTTCTGCGATCAGCAACTTGCGGCAACTCGTCGCAAAGGTGGCAGTCAGTCCCGCTTCTACCGTGCTGCTCACCGGTGAGAGCGGCACCGGCAAGGATCTCGTCGCGAAGATCATCCACTACACGAGCAACCGGGCGGCCCGGGCGTTCACGAACATCACGTGCTCGGAACACCTGCTCGAAAGCGAGCTGTTCGGGTACGAGCGGGGCGCGTTCACGGATGCGCACACCCAGAAAAAGGGTCTGCTCGAGATGGCGGATGGCGGGACCGTGTTTCTGGACGAAATCGCCGAAATGGCTCCCGGACTCCAGGCGAAGCTGCTGCGCTTCCTCGAGGAAAAGAGCTTTAAACGAGTCGGCGGGTCCGTGGACATCCGGGTGGACGTCCGCGTGATTGCCGCGACGAACCGCAAACTCGAAGAGGAAATCGGCCCGCACCGGTTCCGCGCCGATCTGTTCTACCGGCTGAACGTTCTTCCGGTCGCCATGCCGCTTCTGCGTTCGCATGCCGACGACATCCCTCTGCTTGTCGAGTACTTGATCGACGGATTCAACACGGAATTTCGGAAACGCATCCTCGGCGCGACGCCTGCCGCGTATGCGCTTCTGCAGCAATATGGATGGCCCGGCAACGTTCGCGAATTGCGCAACGTCATCGAACGGGCCATGCTGCTGTCGGACGGGCCGCGGCTCGATGCAGAAGATTTTTCGGGGCTGACGAAAGCTGTCAGCCCGCGCAACGATTTCGAGTTGCCGCCGGCCGGGGCGGATCTCGAACAACTGGAGCGCAGCCTCGTGGACCAGGCGCTCCGGCGAAGCGGATGGAACCAGACCCGCGCGGGAGCGCTCCTTGGGTTGAACCGGGATCAGATCCGCTACCGCATCGAGAAATTCGGCCTGACGGCCGTTCCCGAGCACGCTTGAGGGCGGAGGCCTCTTGCCGATGATCCGCTACCTGCTCGGAGGGCTTCTCGGGTTCGGCGCTGTGAACGCGTTCGCCGGGGGCTATTACGGGTTGGCTGGAGCGAAGGGCGTTCCGACCGAGTGGCTTGCAGGCACTCCTTTCAGTGACTACACCGTCCCCAGCCTGGTCCTCTTTGTCATCGTCGGCGGCTCATTCCTGTTCGCCACGGTGGCGGTCTGGAATCGCGCTCACATCGCCCGGTCGAGCGCGTACGGTGCGGCCGCAGTCGTTCTCGTCTGGATCGTCGTGCAAGTAGGCCTCATCGGCTACGTGTCATGGCTGCAGCCTGTGACAGCGACTGGCGGGCTCCTCGTTCTTTTGCTCGCGTGGGCGCTCCCGGATCCGACCGCACCTCATCGCGCTGCAGGCTGACGCGCCGGTGTGCGTCAGTCAGCGTGTTCGGATCGAACACTGACGAGCAGCACGACTGCCACGACGCCGGTAAAGATCGCGAGCGTTCCCCAGATTGGCAGTTCGCCTGGACCTTTCGTTAGGCCGCGATGTATGGCGACCAGTGAATTGACTGTCAGCACGACCAGGTAGAGCGAACCCTGGATGCTGGCGATGGCTGACATGACCAGCCCCCAGGGCCTTCGTCGCCAGATCAGAACGCCTCCTGCTCCGAGCAGGGGCACCATCAAAGAGAGATCGAGTGCAGCGACGAGCTTGAACGTCTCGGGTTCGATGGGTGTCGGTCGGCCCGCGAAGATGTAGGCGCTCCACATTCCCAGCCACGTAGACGCCAACCCCATTGCGATGAGGACCAGACAACCGCCAAGGAGCCTCACCGGGGCTGTCCGGCTGAGGCTGTCATCAAGTCGAGCGGCGTCAATGTGCGACAGAGCGAAAATCAGGCTGCTCGCGGCAAGCACGACGGCGACGACGTAGATCGGGAAGAATATATTCAGGGCGGCGCCGAACAGGTAGAACGCGTAGTTATACAGTGCGTACCCCGTCAGGCCCACCCACAGCAACACGCCTCGTGCAGATCCCGTGGCGGCCCGGGCCAATCCAATCACGAGCAGGGGTGCGGCAATGACGAGCGTGACCCAGTCGTTTCCGAGCCACGTAGCTCGAATCCACGCGATGTCCCGGTACGCGGGCTGAAAGGCGAGTCCCGTGACCGCCTGAGTCAGCATGACCGCGAGCAGTCCCGTGCTCAGTCGTCTGGCAGCACGTATCCCGCGCGGCATAACTTCACCGTCGCCGCGGCGTAACTTGGTTCGCTCAGGCGGGGGGGGAAGCAGTACGTTCAGAACAGGCTCCGTGGCGATGCCGCGTCATCGTTGCGCTCGCCATGGTCTTCCTCCCTCGCACGGCGCAGGCTCCGGGCTGAGCGAACGAGCGCCCCCCAAGTCATCCCAGTGTGCACCGTGACGCCGGCCCCAGATCGGCAGCGGCCGGGCGCAGGAGGTCTCCGATGAGCCCCTCCTGAAGCGCATGCGCCTTTGCACGGCAGGTGCGCGCATCATCGCGGCGCTCGGCACAGAGGATTCCGACGACCTCCCCCTCGGGATTGGTTACGCAGGTGATGTGCGCCTGGACGGCGCAGCACCAAACCGGCCGCAGCAACTCAATTCTGCGCTCTCTCACAGGACCTGCCTCCGATAATTAGATATCTGGGCGCCCTGTCGAGCGCCACCCGCCGTGCTCCTGCAAGTACTTGCCCGGCGCCGAATCGCCAGTCGGAGGCCTCAGTTCACGCGAACGCTGCAGCGACAAGGCGGAATAATTCGCTAATGCGTGAACTATTCCGCGTGGCTGCCGCGCGGGCAGCGACGGGACCAAGGCTGCGGGGCCCGTCTTACGACTACGCCGCGGTTAGTTGCCCTCGTGCGGCAATGCCGCGCCTCGACTCGGGCCCCGTGACGATACGTAGCGCGCAGCTTGAGCTGCGCGTCAGGCGCGCGGATCCGCGGAGCTGAAACGCAGCATTTGACATGTCCCGGGACTACGCCCGCGTCGGCGCGGATGTGAGCCATCTCTGAACCCCACACCGCCAACATCTTCATCGGTCTGTCTTCCCGCGCTTCGACCAACGTCTTACGCTGAGTTGACGCGCTCGTGGCGGGCGCGGCGCTCGGCTTCGGCCTTCAAAGGCCTGAGCGATACCGATCGAATCAGGATGATGCCGGGCGACAGGAAGGACCAGTACCGCCGGAACTTTGCGCGCGCGCCGGGGTCGGTGGTCATGACGCGCGTTTCGGTACGGAAGATCGATTCATGCGGGCCAACCGGGTCCGCGCGAAGCGTCCAGACGATCTTGACGTAATCGGGCTCACTGAACGCCTGAAACTCGTCGGGTGGGAGCCCCCGGAATGTCGGGTTGGCCTCCCACGGTTTCGTGACGCCGGCCACGACGATCTCGCGGCCGGGAACTACCGCGAGCACGCGCCATCCCAGGGACTGGACGTCGGCCAGGAGTCCCCTTGGCCGATGCCGGGTATCAGGCATGGGCCCGAGAATCAGCTCGCGTCCTTTGATAATGGCGCGCACACACGGCGAGTGCAGCAGTTCCATCTCCTGCGCGGCGGCGAGCGTCACCGCGGCCGGTGCAGCGATGCGGACGTGATGACGTTCAGCAACGTCATACGCAGGCATGAATCGATCAAGCAACGGATCGTGTTCCTCCGGACTCGGCGCTGCCGTGTCGCCATAGCGATACCACGCCATACCGACATACGCGCCATAGGCGGCCGCGGCGACTCCAACACCGGCAGCTGACCATCTTGCGCTCGCTCCGAGACCGTTCGCCGGCGCGCCGAACGCGTGGCGCTCGTCGATCGGGATGTCCGCGGAACTGGACCGGTAATCGATTGACCGGCACCCCCTGCGACGTGGCGCTCAGGGCCGCGTTCTACGCGGCGCTCCAGTCGCAACTGTTGCGCTCTGTCCGCGAAAGACCGCATGGCCACAGGTAAGGACCAGGGGCCAGCGATGTATGCCACGATCGAACTCATTCCCGAACGACTTCCTATTCGGCGCTCGCGGCTGAGCGTCGCGCACGCACGGCAACGCCCATCAACCCGACGCCGAGCAGAATCATGGTCCCCGGCTCCGGGATCGGCGCGGGAGCGTCGACGGCAGGCCCGAACACGCCGTTCAGCCGTGCGATGAGTCCCGCGGAGCGGTTGTTCCAGAAGGTCGTCCCCTCGAAGTCACTGACGCTGCTCGAATCCTTCATCGACGCGCTGAAATCCAGATACGTCCCGTCGTCTCCGAAGAACGACCCGCCGGTCTTTCGCACTTCCACGAGCAGGTTGCCGCGCCTGCGGTCGTAGTGAAAGGGATCTGACCAGTGAAAGGACAGCGTGGCGTTCGGTCCCGGCGGCACCTCTCCCGCCGCCGTTCCGCCCAGATCCCCGGCGAATACGCGAGTGGCGTCACTGCCGCGGTTTGCGGCGAAGTCATGCTCGTCGAGCGCATTGAGCCCGACCCGGGTTGTCGAGACCCACAGCTCGTAATGCGCGGGATCGATGTACTGGTCCCCGCCGGAGTCCTTGATCCTATTGAAAAAGTCCACTCCGCGGATCTCGAACAGGTTCGGGAACGACCCCCTTGCAAATACCTGCTGATAGATGGATCCCGGTGAACACCCGAACGGCACGCACGAGCTTCCGTCCACACTCCCCCGCACGGTGACGGAGTCCGCACGTCCGGCTGTCGCCGTACCTAGGATTGTGAGCGCCACAATCAGGCAGAGTTTTGCGCATTTGAGCATGTCTTCCTCCTCGAAGTTCCGCAGAAGAGCTCGCGTGCAAGTCACGTTCCGAGCACGACAGTACCGACGCCGCTGCCGGCCCGTGAATCGCAGTTCGGGTCGAACGAACTGCTCGAGAGCACCCGGCTGCGGCCAATGCTGTCCTGCGCGCGGTGCAGATCGACCCAGCCGACGGGGGCATTTCCTGCTAAGCTCCCCGTGCATCGCGGCCATTCGAGTGCGCGATTGGACCCAACCTGCCCAACCAAGGGGACGTGGAATGGCCTGTCGATCATCCGTCCTGCCCTGGTTCTTCGCGGCCCTCATTGCGGTGCTGGTCAACGCCCCCGTGGACTGCGCGGCCGAGTGGCGCCGTCTGGACAGCCCGAACTTCATCATCGTGGGTGACGTCGCCCCTGGAACGCTGCGGGACGTGGCGGTCAGCTTCGAGGGATTTCGAGAAACGCTCAGCCGTGTACTCACGAGCCGCGTCACGTCGACCGCCGTTCCGACGGTCGTCCTCGTGTTCGGGTCGGACAAAGCCTTCACGCCATTCAAGCCGCGATTCAACGGTAAACCCGTCGAACTCGCAGGCTTGTTCGTTGGCCGCGGGGATGTGAACTACATCGCATTGAACGAAGCGGCGGGCACAGAGGGCAGGCGCGTAGTGTTCCACGAATATGCGCACCTGATTATCTCGAACGTGGCCAGCAACATGCCGCTATGGCTCAACGAAGGTCTCGCCGAGTACTACCGTACGTATCAGCTCGGCGCCGGCGGCCGCGAAGCCGTGCTCGGGGCCGCGATTCCCTCGCACCTCCTTCAGCTGAACGAATCAACGCTGCTGCCGCTCCAGCAGCTGCTCGCGATCACGCACGACTCACCGATGTACAACGAGGGCAGCCGCCGCTCCGTGTTCTACGCCGAGTCGTGGGCGCTGACCCACATGCTCCAACTGGGTAAGCCGCGGCGGGTTCCCCAGCTCGGGCAGTTTCTCTCGCTCGTCACCCAGGGGGTGTCCGCTCCGGACGCATGGTCGCGGGCGTTTGGCGCTGACAACGTCGAGCGTGATTTGAACAGCTATATCCGCGGCCAGGTGTTCAGCGCGTACCGTTACACGTTCCCGGACAAGATTGCGAAGTTCGAGGCCAACCCCGCACCGCTTGCGCGCTCGGAGGCGGAAGCCTTCCTCGTCGATTTTCTGGAGCAGCAGGGCCGCCACGATGAGGCCGCCGAGCGGCTCTCGAAGCTGACGGCGGAGGGTGCGGGCGGGTGGCTGACGACCATCTCTGCGGAGCTCGAGGTGGCGAGCAAAGCCTATCCAGCGGCCGAGAAACGATTGCTGACCCTCGGCACAGACGTGGACTGGTTCACGGCGTACCGCGCCGGAGTGGCGCTCGGAGAGCTCGTCACGGCGAGGGGCGACAAGCCTGAGCCGTCCGAGATTGCCGCGGCCCGCCGGCTGTTCGGCGTCGCGACAGCTGCCGGACGACAGGTTCCCAACGCTGTCGCACGCCTGGCGACGATGGAACTGGACGGCGCCGACGGCCCGCCGCCGTCGATCGCCTCGGCGCTCAACGACGCGCGCGCGCTCGCTCCAGGACGTCTCGATTACGCGTTTCTGTACGCGCGTGTACTTGCGGCGCAGTCCGCCTTCCAGCCAGCCCGCGATATCGTGTCACCGTTGATGTCGCCGGCATACCCCGCCGACGTCCGCGACTACGCCCGGTCGCTTATGAGCTACATCCTTTCTCTTCAGACATCGCGGACGAACGCGGCCTCCGCGAATGCGCTGGGTGCCGCTTCGGCAAGTCCGACGGGTTCGGGTCTTCCGTCCGCTCCATCGGCCGAGGCGAGTGCGGACCCGGCGGCGCCTCGGGGGCGGAATTCCGCTGCCGCCGATGCTCCCCCCTCGGCCGTGCAGCCAATCTATCGCGAGCTGCAGGCTGGTGAGCAGCGGCTCGAAGGGATGCTCGAGCGGATCGACTGCGGAAGTTCCGGCGTTGTCTTCAACGTACAAACGGCCAGCGGGCGCGCGCTGTTCACCACAGCGCGCCTGGATACCGTCGACTTCATCACGTACCGGACGGATATGAAGGGCAACGTCGCATGCGGGGCCCTCTCGTCTGCTGCGAAGGTTTACGTGACGTGGCGACGCGGCGAACACGCGGAGGAGCACGTCGTCGTGGCGATCGAATTTCTTCCACGATAGCGGGCACACACGTCATCAGGCCCGCTTCCTCGGCCGGAGCCGAAAGACCGTCGCGCCGAGTCCAGCAGCCACCAGGCCGGGCGACGCTGGCTCAGTCATTCCCTTGTGCACAAATCAGCCAATTTGATCCTGCGGTACGCCGCGTCAGGTGTGGCTTTGGACGCTTCCCCATATCCGCCGTTGCCCTCGTGGTATACCTATTCCCATGACTCGAACAATGGCGTTTCTGCTCACCGCCGTCCTGATCCAGTCCGCCGGCGCGAAAGCTGGCCCGTGGAAATCGCTCTTCGACGGCAAGAGCATGAACGCGTGGCGCATCTTCAAGACCGACAAGGCCCCGAAGATGTGCGACACGCCAGGGGCGAAAGACTGCTGGGAGATCACGAACGGCGTCCTGCGGAAGGACGGCCATGCGAACGACATCGCGTCGAAGGAACAGTTCGGCAATTTCGAGCTCGAGCTCGAATGGAAGATCGGCGACGCCAGCAACAGCGGCGTGTTCTACCGCGGCACTGACGAGTTCGACCAGATCTACTGGAGCGCACCCGAGTATCAGCTGCTCGACAACGTCAACGCGGCCGACAACAAGAAGGACAATCATCTCGCGGGATCGGTCTACGACCTCTACGCGGCTCCCAGGGACGCCGCGCGTCCGGCCAACGAGTGGAACCAGACACGCATCGTCGCCAAAGGAAACCACGTCGAGCACTGGCTGAACGGCAAGAAGGTCGCGTCGTACGACGTCGGCAGCGCCGAATGGGATGCAGCCATCAAGGCCAGCAAGTTCAGCCCCGAGAAATATCCCCGCTTCGGGAGAGCGCCGAAAGGCTATCTCGGCATCCAGGGCGATCATCCTGGTACGCTGGAACTTCGCAATATCAGAATTCGCGAACTGCAATAGCGAACACGCCTCGATCGCAACGCCGTAGGCTCAATCAGCCGAAGCGCTGAGTGGCGCGCGGGCCCGTGTGGGCGCACCGTTTGCGGTCGGAGATCGCTGACCCCTCCGACATTCCCCGCCGCGTCTTTCTCTTCGTCCCTGCACGGACCAGCCACGGACGCCCCACTCCCCACTCCTCCGCTGATTATCGGGGGACGATCAGGACGCTCTCTCTCCAGCTGACGCCCATCTGACCGCCGCGAAGGGACTCAACGCGCGGAACAACTGCGTTGCACGACGTGCCTGGCGCTCGTCGGATTCGAGCGGGCGTATAGCTTGCGCTTCTACTGGTGTACGCCTATCATAGATAGAAGCAGAAGGTATAGCCGATGGCACTTCCGAAATCCGATCTCCCGCAAGGTACGCTCGATCTGCTGATCCTCAAGACCGTAGCCCTCGGCCCGGTGCACGGCTATGCGATCGCCCAGCGCCTGCAGCAGATTTCGCGCGACGTGGTCCAGGTTCCTGGAGGGTCTCTGTACCCAGCGCTGCACCGGCTGGAAAACCGCAAGCTGCTGGCGGCGGAGTGGCAGCAAACCGAAACCGGCCGCGACGCCAAGTTCTATCGCCTGACGCGAAGCGGACGGGCACACCTGCAAGCCGGCTCGGCCAGCTGGCGAAGACTGTCTGAAGCCGTCGGGCTGATCCTGGGCGGGGCTGAGGAAGGTGCGCGGTGAACTGGTGGGGGCGCTTGCTGCGGCGAACCGAACAGGAAGCAGATCTCGACAAGGAACTGCGTTTCCATATCGAGCAGACAGTCGCCGATTTGACGCATGCGGGGTATAGCGAAGAATCGGCCCGACGACGTGTGCGCCAGGAATTCGGGGGGATGGACCAGGTGAAGGAAGAGTGCCGCGATGCCCGTGGCACGCGCTGGATCGAAGACATTGGACAGGATACCCGCTACGCCCTGCGCGTTCTCGTAAGAAATCCCTCCTTTGCCGCGATCGCGATTGCAACATTGGCGTTGGGAATGGGCATCAACACGGTAGCGTTTACGTTTCTCGATGCGTTCGTACTGCGTCCGTTGCCGGTCCGCGATGCGGACGCGCTGGTACGCCTGACTGCCCTGGATCCCAACGGACACGTCCAAATCTTCTCGATCGCCGAGTACCGCGACATTCGCGACCGCAACGACGTGCTTTCGGATGTGATCGCCTTCAATCAACTCGCGGTGTCGCTGGGCGATGCCGTCGCGGGTCGGGCCGCCACTGACTACAGCATCATTCCGCCCGGTTATCAGTTCGCCTTCGGCTTGACCGTTTCCGGAAACTATTTCAGAGCGCTCGGGGGTCAGCCTGCACTGGGACGAGTGCTGAGGCCGGAGGATGATGTCACCCCCGGGGCGCACGCTGTCGTTGTCTTGAGCGAAAGTTTCTGGCGCAGGCAATTCGGCGGCGACCCGACGCTGGTCGGCCGGATCCTGCGATTGAACGGACGCGCGTACGAAGTGGTCGGCATCGCCGCTGCGCAATTCGTCGGCACTCAGCCGAACGTGCCCGACTTCTGGGTTCCCCTCGCCATGCGGGGACAGTTGCAGGGCGATTCAGGCGACACGCTGTACACGGACCGCGCGCAGAGGTCTGTCGCACTCTACGGTCACCTGAAGCCTGACGTGTCGCCCGCGCAGGCTGCCGCTGCGCTGAACGTGCTCGCATCGAGTTTGGCCGACGGGACGAACCCCTCCGCGAGGATCAGCGTCGCCAGCGCGTCTACGTTCGTCAGCGTGCAGGAGTTCATGCCGCTCATTGTTCCCATGAGCCTGGCTGTGGGCCTCGTGTTGGTCATCGCGTGCACGAACGTCGCAAATCTCCTGCTTGGGCGTGCGGCAGGACGACAGCGCGAGATTGAAATCCGTCTGGCGGTCGGATCGTCTTACCCCCGTCTCGTCCGCCAGTTGATCACCGAAAGCGCCGTTCTCGGTGTTCTGGGAGGAGCCGCGGGCCTCGCGGCGTCCCACTGGGCGATTGCGTTGGGCTATCCCGCGGTCCTATCACGAATCCCGCTGCCGTCGGGCTACAAGGACGCGTTCACGATTCACCTGAGCCCGGACTGGCGCATCTTTGTCTATGTTCTCGCTGTGTCCATCGCCGCCGGCGTTCTGTTCGGGCTCGCACCAGCCATCAACTCGGCGAAAGCCAACCTGGCAACGGGCCGCGCGCGGTTCCGGTATTCGCTCATCGTGGCGCAGGTCGCAATCTGCCTGGCGCTGCTGGTGGCATCGAGCCTTCTGCTCCGCAGCATGTGGTTCGTCGAGGCGATGGACCCTGGCTTCCTGACCGCGCATCTCTACGCAGCCTCGCCCGGGTTGACCGGCGACTCGAATCCGTCGCTCGAACGGAGCGCCGCCGATCGATTCGCGTCGCGATTGGCAGAACTTCCGGACGTCCAGTCGGTGAGCACGTGCTACAGGCAGCCGCTGAGCGGGACTTCTCCTCGATCGGACGTCAAGGGTACGCCGGTCGGTGTCGCGTACAACCACGTCGGCGCGCGGTATTTCCGGACTCTCGGTATCTCCTTGGTCCGTGGCCGGGATTTTTCGGAGCCCGAAGCGAACTCGAACGCGCCGGTTGCGATCGTCAGCGAAGGAACCGCGTCGCGCCTCTGGCCTGGCGAAGAGGCGCTCGGAAAGACGATCCAGCTTGCTGACGATGAAGTGACCCGCCAGGTCGTTGGCGTGGTGAGCAATGCAAGGGTTGGGATTCTCTGGCGGCCCGAGGACGCCTATGTGTATCTTCCGATTGGCTCCCGGTCTGCCTACATCATCTTCCGGGCGCCGTCCTGGTCGTCATCCGCGGCCGAGTTGAAGCTTCGCAGCGAAGCCGCGACAGTTCATCCGGCATTGAAAGCGCCGACGCGCGCGATCGAAGAGTCGCTCGAGTATGCGTATGCTCCCTTTCGCTTCCTTGCGGCGATGGCGGGACTCATCGCAGCTCTTACGCTGCTGTTGGCATCGGTCGGACTGTATGGCGTGGTGTCCCTGGTGGTCAGCCAGCGGACGCGCGAGATCGGAATCCGTCTGGCACTCGGCGCCAGGGGCCGCGATGTCATGCGCACCGTCTTTCGTTCCTCTCTGCGCCTGGTGGCTGTTGGTGCAGCAGTCGGCCTCGCCGGCGGGCTTGCCTTTGCGCACTTGCTCGCAGCCGCACTGATTGGAATCAGGCCCTTCGACGGTGCATCGTTCGCTTCGACATCTGCCCTGATGGCGCTCGTCGCAGGGATGGCGACGTGGATCCCAGCGCGCCGGGCCGCTCGCGTCGATCCGATGATCACGCTGAAACACGAATAGGCCGTCCTGCCCTGCCGCCAAAGCGCAGCATCCGCCACCCACGAACGGGCGGGCTGACTCAAGCGTTCTCGTCCTCCACGCCCGCATCCTTCAGCACGACCCGGTCGGGTGTGACGGCGCCGCCAACGATTGGCGTCCCTGCTGGTTGGGCACCGAACGGAACAGGCCGCTTACGCGAAGACGGGATAGAATGCCGGCCGTCCGGCAAAGGAGGAAACCATGTCCAGCGATCCCGTCGGGCCGCACGCCGATCTGCAGTTCGATACGGCGGTAGCGGGGCGCGAAGGTCCTGTCGGCGCGGTCACGTGCGGGCTATGCCAGCGGATAATCCAGTCGGAATATTACGACGTGTCGGGGTGCTCCACCTGTGCCGACTGCCGCGGCAGCATGCAGGCGCTTACCGAGACGCCGGGCGGCGTCGGGCCACTGCTGAAGGCCGGGGCGTTCGGGCTCGGCGCGGGCATCATGGGCGCCGTCATCTATTACGCCGTCATCGCGATCACCGGGTTGGAGATCGGACTCGTCGCGATCCTGATTGGCTACATGGTGGGATACGCGGTGCGGAAAGGTGCGAATGGACGGGGCGGTCGGCGGTTTCAGGTACTCGCGCTCGCGCTCACCTACACGGCTATTGCCCTCGCGTACACCCCGATTCTCGTCAAGGCAGTCTTGCAGAATCGTGGCCCGAGCCACTCGGCCGAGGCTTCCGAACGTCCGGGACCACATCCGATGTCGCTGCCAAAAGCGGTCGCGGTTCTCGCAGGACTGATCGCCGCGGTGCCGATCGTGGTGATCGTCGGCGGACTTCCGTCGAGCCTGATCAGCGCGCTCATTATGTTTTTCGGCATGAGGCAGGCCTGGAAGATGACCGCCGTCGCGATGCTCGAAATCAGCGGTCCTTACCGCGTCGGCGCATCTCCCGCCGGCGCTCCCACTGTGTGATCGGGACCGCTTGTCCGCGTTGCCGCACTGAGCTGGCGCCGGCGGCGCTCGCGTGTCCCGCGTGCGCGACGCTTCGGCATGCCGATCGCCTGAGAGCCCTGGCCGCAGACGCGGAGTCGGCGAGGGAGCGCGGAGATCTCGAAGTAGCGCGCGAACACTGGGCGAACGCGCTCACACTGCTGCCGCCGCACTCACAGCAGCACGAACGCGTGCGGCAGCGCCTGGCCGAGCTCGTTGACGTGGCTCCGCCCAACCCGTCCAGGCCGATCCCCAGGCCAACTACGTGGCGCCGCGCGCTCGCGGCTACGACAATGGCCGGCGTGGTGCTCGCCGGCAAGCTCAAGTTTCTCCTCCTTGGGCTCACCAAGCTGAGCACGTTCGCCTCGATGTTTGCGTTTTTTGCTCTCTACTGGTCGGTCTACGGCTGGCCGCTCGCACTCGGGCTCGTACTTTCCATTTACATCCACGAGATGGGCCACGTCGCGATGTTGCGCCGGCTCGGGATCGCCGCGGGAGCGCCCCTGTTCATTCCAGGAGTCGGCGCGATCGTGATGCTCAGGCAACACGTGCTCGATCCCGTCGCCGACGCGCGCATCGGCCTCGCCGGCCCTGTGTGGGGGCTTGCCGCCGGAGTGACAGCCCTAGTTGTCTACTACGCCACCGGCGCTCGAATCTGGCTCGCCATCGCGGAGCTGACCGGATTCATCAACCTGTTCAATCTGACTCCCGTCTGGCAGCTGGACGGCTCGCGCGGCTTTCACGCGCTAGGACGTGCGCAGCGATGGATCGTGGTCGCCGTCGTGACCGCGGCCCTCCTGCTCACTGGTCAGCGGATGCTCTTCCTGGTCGGAGGCGTCGGCGTCTGGCGCGCCTTTCAACCTGAGACAGGTCCCGGCGACACGCAAACTGTCGTCACATTCGCCGTGCTTGTCCTGGCCTTGTCCGCCCTGGCGCGAAGCGTGGGCTGAGAAGCCCCGGCGAGCACCGGGCTCGACATCGTGCACCGCGACCCTGTCGCGGTGCCTGTCCCGGTGACGCCCAGCTGCTCCATTGAGAGCTTCCTCTCGGCCGACACGCCGGTGATGCGAGCGCCGACATCGGATGCTATCCGACGACCCGGACGGCAATCGGGCGATCGACAGTGCCTTCGCGCCGTACGACATTCCGGAGCGCGCGGCCGAAGCCGTCGAACCAGACCGACATGACGTCCCCGTCGAGAAGCGTCACGCCCGCGCCGAAGCTCAACGAGTGCGCTCCGAAGAAGTGCACATGGACGTCGCCGGGCCGGCGATGCCCCTCGAACTTGAAGTGGTGATGCTCGATGTTCCGCAGACTGTGGCTCATCTCGGCCTCGCCGCTCGCCACGGCGCGTACCCAGAGGCGCCGTCCCTCGCGCTCGATCGAGACTTCCCCGTGGACGGAGTCGAAGCGGGGTGTCAGCACCAGTTCAGGCCCGATCGCGGACGTGCGCAGCTTCGAGCCCGCCAGATTGAGATAATTGCGGCGTTCGAAGAGGTGATCGGAAAACTCGTTGCCCGTGACCATGCCGACGCGGCACGGCACGCCGTCGGGATCGATTACGTAGACCCCGGCGATCTCTCCTTCTTCACCACCGTCTTCAGCAAAGCACGGGACGGCGAGCGGCTCGCCATGCGCCCGGAGCATGGTCCCCGATCCCTTGTAGAACCATTCGGGGGCCACGCCGATGGCGCCCGGCGCAGGGTGCCCTCCGGCAAGTCCGTCCCGGAACATGCGCAGGCTGTCTGTAAGCGTCTCGGACTGCTTCGCATCGTGCATGGCGTCGCGATCCTGCGCACTCCCGAGATGTGTCAGGCCCGTACCCGAAACGAGGCAGCGCGCCGGCTCGGTATGATCGATCGGCGGGAGCAGCCGCCAGGCGCCTCGCCCCGCGTACACCTCGTCGTAGTCAATCGCCGCCCCGGTCGCGAACTGCTCCACCAGGCGGGAGATGGGAATCCCCGCATTGATGGACATCGCGGCGAGGCCATGCGTCGATTCCACGCGCTCGAGCAGCCGCAGCCGTGGCTCGTCCACGAGCGCGACACGCCGCGCGGTGCCGTCTGTGATTTGGACTATGTGCGACATCGGCCGCCCCGCGCGCATTCCTGGATCATGACTTCACCTTCGAATACCAACTCGCCATCAGCGCGCGTATGTAATTGCATTCATCCCGCTCAACCGTCCGACACGGTGCAGGCCGATCAGCCCTTCCGCCGGCGGCGGCCGCGAGTGCGACCCGCTCGACCCACAGCGTATGCGCCGGCGATCGAGAACGTCGTGATGTGCCTTGCGACCGCGTCGATGTTCGCGGGCGTGGGCTCGAACTGGAAACCGAGTCTCCTCGCAATTTGTCCATGCGGCAGCAGAGGACTCGGCAGGTACGAATTCGACTGCGACTGGATGCTGGCCACCGTGCGAAGCACCGCCTCGTCGCCCGGGTCGCGCTCGATCATTCGCGCGACAACGTCCGCGAGGTACTCGATGCGCGGGCGGATAGCCTGGTCGACGATCTCGTCCAGCGCGGGCGACGGATCGTGCAGCTCCCAGTGAATCAACCGCTGGATCGACTCGTGCCCGGGAGTCAGCAGCCGGTGCAGGTAGATCGAGATGAACTGCCGCAGCTGCTCCTCCGCGGGCCGCCCCTGTCCGGCTTTCCGTGCGGCTTCTGTCGTCGCGCGCATGACGACGATCGCCGAGTGGAGGACCTCCCGGTACAGACCGAACTTGTCACGGAAATGATAGTTGACGCTGGCGACGTTCGCCCCGGCGACGCGGCAGATTTCCCGGACGGTGACCTTCCTGAAGCCGTGCTCGGCAAAGAGCTGCTCGGCGGCCGCCAGCACCCGGTCCCGCGTCTCGGCCTCGCCCGTCATAGGGTCCGCTTGAAGAGCCTGGTTGCCGCCGTCATCGCGACGACGGAGAACGTCATGAGGAATGCCAGGTCGTAGGCGATGGCGCCGAAGCCCGTGTCTTTCAACAACAGGCACTTCAAGGCATGGACGGCATAGGTGAACGGATCCGCGACCGCGATCGCCTGCATCCACGGCGGGAAGCCCTGCTGCGGGTATACAGCGCCGCTCGGAAAATAGAGCAGCGTGTTCAGAACGCCGAAGATGGCGCGCGGCATCAACGGATCCGTCACCCGCACCATCAGCAGGAACATCAGGCTGATGAGGGCGAAGGCCGTGACCACGACGACGACAAAGAGGCGGATCATGCGCAGCGGCGCGAGCGGATCCGGGATGCCGGCAATGAGCGATCCGATGACCAGCAGGAACATGCCGGCGAGGACGGCCTTGATCGTGCCCGAGATGTTGAAGCCCGCGATCAGCTCGAGCTTGGTGATGGGCGTGACGAGATACCCCTCGTGCAGCCCCCGGGCCTTGTCGTCGATGAAGATGATGCCGCCGCCGATCATGACCATCATGAAGATCGACATCACGACGGAGCCCGGCAGCAGGTACTGCACGTAGGGCACGTACGGGTAGACCTCGACCAGATCGAGCGATGGCTGACTCTGGATCCGGGCGCCGATAGCCGGCTGGCAGTACGACGCGACGATCCCGCCGAGCGTGCTGGCCAGTGCGACGGATACGAAATTATCCGTGTTGTCCTCGATGAGCGCCACCCGCGGCGCATTCCGCGCCAGCACGCGCCTCGAGAAGTCCGGCGGAATCGTCAGAACGCCGTTCACCCGCCCGTTGCGCAGGTCGGCAATCGCCTGCCCTTCGTCCGCGTACTCGACCGTGTCGATGGTGCGCGCGCCGGAAGCAGCGGCGAGCGCGAGCTCGTGGACCCGCAGTGCCGCGACGCCGTGGTCCTGATCGACGACCGCCAGCCGGAGGTGCTTGACGTTCCCGCCGAAGGCGTACCCCAGGACGACCAGCTGCACGATCGGGAACACCATTGACACGACGATCAGCATGGGACTGCGCCGGAAGCGCCGGAGCTCCCGCTCGATGATCGCCCAGGTTCTTCCCATGTCAGCCTCGCCTCAGCATGAACGGACTGTCTTTCGCGGACGCCTCCTGCAGGGCGTCCCGCAGCGCCCGACCGGTGTAGTGCACGAACACGTCGTCGAGCGTCGTGCTCTGGACCGAGAGCGAGCGCACGGCGATGCGCGCCTGTGCGGCCGCTTCCATCACGGCCAGGGTGGTGGCGGGGCCGTTGCGCGTGCTGATCCGGAACGCATGGTCCGCGCCGGTCACGGCGTCGACCTCCGGCAGCCGTGCGAGCCGATCCGCCCAGTCCGTGGGCGTTTCGGAGAAACTGACTTCGACGGTGTTCTTGCCGGGGATCGACGCCTTGAGCTTGAGGGGCGAGTCGAGCGCCTTCAGCTCGCCGTGGTCCACGATGGCGATGCGATCGCAGAGCTTGTCCGCTTCGTCCATGTAGTGCGTCGTCAGGAGAACGGTCAGGTCGCGCTCGGACTTGATCCGCTGGAGCATTTCCCAGACGCCAGCACGCGACACGGGGTCGAGGCCGGTGGTCGGTTCGTCGAGGAAGAAGATCCGGGGCTCGTGCACCAGCCCGCGCGCGATCTCCACGCGGCGCCGCATGCCGCCGGACAGGTTCTTGACGGGCGCCGATCGCCACTCGGTCAGCTGCACGGCGTCCAGCAGTTCGGGGATGAGCTTCTCGCGCCTGCCGCGCGGCACGCTGTACAGCTTCGCGAAGATGATCAGGTTCTCTTCGACGCTGAGCTCCAGATCGCTCGTCATCGCCTGCGGAATCACCCCAATGGAGCGCCGCACATCGTCGGCCTGCCCCACGACGTCGAACCCGTGGACCAGCGCCGTTCCCGCCGACGGCGCGAGCAGCGTCGTCAACATCCGGATGAGCGTCGACTTGCCGGCGCCGTTCGGGCCGAGGAGCCCGAAGATCTCTCCCTCCTCGACAGCGAAACTGATGCCGTTGACCGCAACGAACTCGCCGAACCGCTTGACGATCTGCCTGACGTCGACGGCGTTCATCGGGGGCCCACGTCTAGCGAACCGGCAGGACGACGTAGGCCGTCATGCCGACCGCGAGCCGCCGATCCGAGTTGTCCACGCGCAGACGGAATTCGAAGGTCCTGATGTCCCGCTTCGTGCGGCTCACGTCGCGCTGCGTGGCATACGCCGCATCGAGACCGCGATAGAACACGGTGCCCTGGCGCTCCACGCCCGACGGCAGCCGTACGGTGAGCTTGTCGCCGACGCGGACCCGGTCGACGTACGTCTCTTCGACATCGGCCCGGACCCAGAGGTCATCAGGATCGATCAGCGTGAGGACCGGCTGGCCCGGCACCGCGTACTCGCCCGCGCGGGCGGCGCGGACGTCGACAAGGCCATCGATGGGCGCCGTAATCTCCGTATACCGGAGTCGCACGTCTGCCTTGGCCTTCTGTGCGGCCGCAGCCGCCTGAAGGTGCTCGTTCGTTTCCACCTGGCTCCGTCGCACCGCCACCTGCTCCGCGCTCGATCGCGCCAGTGCCACGGTCGAGCGCTGAGCCTCCACCTGTTTCCGGAGCGAGTCGAGCTTGGCGGTGGCCGCATCGAAAGCGGTCCGAGCCTGATCGAGCTCCTGCGGAGAGATCACGCCGCGCTTCGCGAGATCCTGCGTCCGCGCGTAGGTGAGCCGGGCGTTCTCCGCGTCGGCGACGGCAGCGTTCACCTGCCCTTCGGTGGAGGCGAGCATCGATTCGGCCTGCGCGACCTGATCGACGGTCTGGCGGCGCTGATACCGCAGTGCGGCCTCGGACTCGCGCACCTGCGACGACAGGCCCTCTGCGCTCTGCGCGTAGTAAGCCGAATCCGCGCGCAGCTCGTCGACGGCGATGGCGCCGAGATGCTGCCCCTTCTTGACCTGGTCCCCCTCCTTCACGAGCAATTCCGCAATGCGGCCGCCGATCTGCGGACTGACGATGATGTCGTTCGTCGTGACGAGGCCGGTCAGCACCAGCGTGGCGGGCCGGGCAGTCACGTAGGCGTAGAGCGCCGCACCGGCGAGAAGCAGGACGACGAGGACGAGCAGGCGGCGTGTGCGATTCATGGATTCAGCTCAGCGGGACAAGCAACTGTATAAAACAGTTGTTTGAATTGTCAACCGCCAACCCGCGGATCTGGAAGCCCTACGACAGGTGATAGAAGGTGAGAAGGAATTAATCCAGCATGAGCACAGTCCGCATCGGTCTTGCGAATGTCCCCTTCCCCGCCAGCCCCGAGGACTCGGTCCTTCTCGCCGTGGAGGCTATCGCGCGGGCGTCCGAGGCGGGCGTGGAAGTGATCTGCTTTCCGGAATGTTTCGTGCCCGGCTACCGAACGCCTGCCTCGCGCGTCCCGCCGCCAGATACGGCGTTTCTCGATCGCGCCTGGTCCGCGATCGGCGCCACCGCGGCGGCCCGTCACATCGGCGTCGTCCTTGGCACCGAGCGGGTCGTCGGTGGCGCGCTCCGGATTTCAGCGCTCGTCATCAACCCCGACGGAACGGTGGCGGGCTACCAGGACAAAGTTCAGCTCGATCCATCAGAGGAAGGCACGTATGCGCCCGGCACCGCGCGGCGCGTATTCCGGATCGGTCCCCTGACGTTTGGCGTGTCGATCTGCCACGAGGGCTGGCGATATCCGGAGACCGTCCGCTGGGCAGTGCAGCAGGGCGCGCAGGTCGTGTTCCATCCGCATTTCCACGAGGCCGAACCCGGAGGATATCAGCCCTCCACGTTCGCCGATCCCGCCAACTCGTTCCACGAGAAGGCTGCCCTGTGCCGCGCTGCTGAGAACACCTGCTTTTTCGCGACCGTGAACTATGCATCTGCGGGATCACCGACGACATCGGCAGTCGTCCGGCCGGACGGCCGATTGCTCACGTATCAGCCGTATGGGCATGAGGGAGTACTCACGGCGGATCTCGACCTCGCCGAGGCCACTCGTTTCCTCGCCACTCGATGTAAGGCGGTAGGCGACCGGCTCTAGACCCCGGCGCCCGGAACCAGGCACTCACATACTGTCGGGCTGTGCCCGGCGCGCGCGAAGCCGATGCTAAGATCAAGATCCTCGGATGGTTCGTTCCCCGATGCGTGTGGGCATCGGCGGCCGCTTCGCAGACCCGCCTTTCGACAGGAGCACAACGCGTGGCACGATGGAGCGGCATCACACTGGCCCGGCACGTCGCGTCGTCCATCGGCGCGGCAGCCGGATGGGCCAACGTCGGGTGCGTGGTTGCCTGGCTGATCGTCCCTGTCGCGATCGCGGCGCAGATGGAGGTATTGACGAACCGTTACGATTCTCAACGCACAGGCGCCAACCTGACTGAGACACGACTGAGGCCGGCGACCGTCAGCTCCTCGGCCTTCGGCAAGCTGTATTCCTACCCGGTTGATGGCTCTGTGTACGCACAGCCTTTGTACGTGAGAGGGCTGACGGTGAACGGCGCGCCGCACAACGTCCTGTACGTCGCGACGATGAACGACAAGGTCTACGCGTTCGACGCCGACAGCCCCGCTTCGACGCCTCTCTGGCTGCGCGATTTCACGAGTCCGCCCTCCGTCACCCCGGTGCCCATCACGGACCTCGTGGCGCCGAACCTGAACATCGTCGGCAACATCGGCGTACAAGGGACGCCCGTGATCGACAGGACGACGAATACGCTGTACCTCGTTGCGAGGACCAAGGAGAGCGGCGTGTACGTCCAGCGCCTGCACGCGATGGACCTTGCGACAGGAACCGAACGTTCCGGCAGCCCCGTGCGAATCACCGGCTCGGTGCCGGGCACGTCGCCCGATTCGACAGTCACGGCGAGCGGCCGCACGATCGCGTTCGATCCGCGCATCCATGTGCAGCGCGCGGGCCTGGCACTCGTGAACGGGGTCGTGCTGGTCTCATGGGCGGCGCATGAGGACACCACGCCGTCGCACGGCTGGATCATGGGCTTCGACGCCTCGACGCTCGCGCGTGTGGGGATCTTCGCCGTCACCACGGATGCGTACGGCGGCGGCGTGTGGCAGGGTGGCCGCGCGCCGGCAATCGATGCCGCCGGGCACGTGTACATCGCGACGGGAAACGGTTTGTGGGACGGCACCCGCAACTTTGGAAACTCGCTGCTCGAGTTGGGCGTGAGCCGCACAACCGGCTTCACGCTGCTCGACTATTTCACTCCCGGCAACGAAGCTCAGTTGAGCACGCTCGACTATGACCTGAGTGGCTCCGGATTCACGCTGCTGCCAGGGACGAACCTGCTGCTCGGAGGCGGCAAGGAGGGCGTGCTCTACCTGTTGAACGCCGCGAATCTCGGGCACAAGTTCTCGAACGATACACAGATTCCGCAGCGTATCGCGGTCAGCGGCGGGCATGTCATGGGCGGCGCCGTCTTCTGGAGCTCGTCGACGCTGGGGCCGCTCGTCTACAACTGGTCCGAAGACGACGTCCTCAAGGCATATCGGCTCAGCGCGGGACGCCTGGCCACGCCGCCCTACGCGCAGGGGCAGGTCATGTCGCCGGGCCACCCCGGCGGCTCTCTAGCGCTCTCCGCGAATGGATCGACCTCCGGCACCGGGATCGTCTGGGCCTCGATGCCGACGAATGCAGACGACCTGCACGGCCTGACTGCAGGAATTCTTCGGGCGTTCAACGCGGAGACCTTGCAGGAGATCTGGACGAGCGAACAGAACGCCGCGCGCGACCGCGTCGGAACGCTGATGAAATTCGTTCCTCCGACAGTGGCGAACGGCAAGGTCTACATCCCGAATCACGACGGCGCGGTCAGGGTGTACGGACCGCTCGACCCGGATTTTTCGCTGACCGTCACGCCCGCGAGCCGCACTGTTGTCCCGGGCGCGAGCACGACGTTCTCGGTATCGACGGTCATCCAGGGGGGCTTTTCCGGCGCCGTCACGTTGACCGCGAGCGGTCAACCGGCCGGGACGACCGTGTCGTTCAATCCGCAGTCGATATCGGGCGCCGGCACCGCGACGATGACGGTGGCAGTACCGGCGAATGCCTCCGCGGGCACCTTCAGCGTCGTCGTCTCCGGCACGAGCGGCGCGCGGGTGCGCTCCGCAGCTCCCGCCACGGTCACCATCGGCTCCGGCTCCGCGGCTGTCGGCGCAATCGGTATCAACTTCGTCGGGACTGCGACGGCGATGGGTACGGCCGAGACGGCAGGTGTCGTGAGCCAGTCGCACTGGAACAACGCCGCAGGCGCGGCGCACAGCACGCCGCTGCCGCTCGTCGATGCGGCGGGCTCGGCGACGGGCGGGAGCGTCACGTGGTCCGGAGCGAGCGTGTGGGCGACTCCGATCAGCGATGTCGCCGGCAACTCACGGTTGATGAAGGGGTACCTCGACACCACGAGCACGTCGGCCACGACCGTCACCGTGAGCGGACTGCAGGCACGGGCATACGATGTCTACGTATATGGCGACGGCGACAACCACAGCTACACGCGCAGCGCGGCGTACACGATCAGCGGTGCCGGGATCACGAGCTCCACCACGATCATGACCGACGTCGCGAGTGCGAACTTCGCGTCCACGTTCACGCGCGCGAGCAATTCCGCCGGCAACTACGTGAAGTTCACGATCGCCGCGAGCGGATTCACAATCACCGCGACCCCGACGGCACCCGACACCGGGACACGGCGCGCACCGGTCAACGGGATACAGATTGTGCCGGCAACAGCAGTGGCCCGTCCTCTTGGCATCAACTTCGTTGGCAGCAGCACGACACCCATGGGATCGGCTGAAACGGCCGGCGTTGTGGTGGCATCGCACTGGAACAACGCGTCCGGCGCGTCACGGACGACGCCGCTGCCGCTGATTGACGACACGGGTGCGGGAACGGGCGCGACGGTGACGTGGATGGCGAGCAGCGTCTGGGCGACGCCCATCACCGACCAGGCGGGAAGCCGGCGGCTGATGAAAGGCTATCTCGATACGACGAGCACCTCCTCGACGACCGTCACTGTGGCGGGTCTACCGGCGCGCCCGTACGACGTCTACGTGTATGCGGACGGCGACAATCATGCGTACGCCAGGTCCGGCGCATACACAATCAGCGGGGCCGGCGTCTCAACCGTGACGATCGGCCTGACGGATCCGGCAAACCTCAATTTCGGGGGGACGTTCATCCGCGCCAGCAGTTCCGCCGGCAACTATGTGAAGTTCTCGATCACCGCCGGCGGGTTCACCGTCACCGCACGCCCGACGACCGCCGACGGCACCACGCTGCGCGCCCCAATCAACGGCATTCAGGTCGTGCCGGCCGGTCAATAACGGACCTGCGACACGAACCGCGTCCGAACCGGGGCACAAGAGGCACGCGCAGTAATCCTGCGTCGCTCCCGCGTCGCGCGTCTACCGCGCGCCACCCGCGGGAGCCGCTGCCACATCTTTTCCGAGCGCCCACTTGAATCCGCGTGCGATCAACTCCTGGAACGTCGGGTCGGTCCAGCTGTCCTGATGGCCAAGCGATGTGCCGAAGACACGCGCGCCGTAGTACTCGTTCGTCCAGACGACCGGGTACACTTCGTGACCCGCCTCCGGACTGACGGCGGTCGCCAGGACCTTCGTGTGCGGCCAGGTTTTTTCGATCACGTACAGCTCGTCGACGGGAGTCGTCCAGTCCGCCTTCAACCCCTGGACGATCGGGTCCGTGCCGGCCCATTTCACAGCAATCGGGTGCGCGGCGGTATGTCGATGGCTCATGACGCCGAGCAGCTCGCGCCAGTCGTCCACCGTGATGTTGCGATAGGAATGGAGCGAGCAGTGCGTGAACACCGCCGGCGTCCGGCTCGTGCGGTGGGCGGCTGTAATCCGCCGCACGTACTCGACGTCGTCCACGAAGCCGAAGCATTCATTGTGGAAGACGATGTCGAACCCCTTGATCCAGTCAGGGTTGGCATAGAGCGGAATCTTGGACTCCCGCGCCGTGCCGCCCTGATAGACGACCGTCCAGTCCACCGGAAGTACCTTCCGGACGATCTCCATGACCAGCTTGTCCTGATTCGTGTAGTCGTGACAGCAGCCCCCGCTGACGACGAGTGCGCGGATTCGGGGCTGGCCGGGGTCGGCGGCCGCAGGCGCAGCCGGGCTCTGCTGCCCGCGAAGCGTGTGTGGCACACCGAGGAGCGCCGCAACGGCCAGCGCAAGACCCACGCCGCGAAGCCGTCCATCCAGACCGCTCACCCTCCGCGCTCGATTCGATGACATATGCGATTCTCCGTTCGCGGTTACAGACCTCGTGCCGGACATATGCGGCACGCTCCCTCCCCGGAGGGTGCCGCACATGCTAGCGCAGAATTCTGGCGGCGGCGGAGACTGAGGCGGACGGCGGCTGAGATGAGGACGGCGGGACATCGCACGCCCGCGTCGAAGTCCAGCGGCGGTTCGATCGCGGACGTGCGCATGACGAACGGGGCGTCTGGAATCAGTTCGAAAGCTGCGCGACGTTCTTCCCGAGGAGCGCGTCCTGCCTGGCGCCCGCGCGCGCCTTCTCCGCGTGCCGCGCGTACTCGCCTCTGCGCTCCGGCGTGGATTCGGCGATGAGCGCGGCCGCAAGCTCGATCGACGCGTCGTCAGGGCGCAGCGCAAGGCTTCGCTGCACGAGGGCGTAGCCGTCAACATCCCGCACCAGCGCGCGGACGGCATCGAAATGCATCTCGTGGTTCGAAACATTCCAGCTGCCGAGACGGCCGATTTCCCTGAAGGTCTCCGTGAGATAGCCTGCGTCGAAGAGCGCGAGCGGATCCGCCGCGCCCGTGCCCCCGCCGGCCGTGTTGCGATCGTTGAGCGCCGCGAACAGCCGCTTCGCGACAGAGGGATCCTGGCTCGCGTAGATGGCCGCGCGGCGGATTGTCTCCATACGAACGATGACCGGGGTCGCGGGTGTGAGCAGTGCCCGGGTGTCTTCGGGCAGCCGCTGAATATCGTAGCCGGGCTTGCCGTCGTACCAGGCGGAGCCGAGGCTCCATGGAAGCGACCTGGCAGCACCGATGTCGAACGGATGGCACAGGAGCGGAGGGCCGGCGAACGCCGGGCGCGCAACGCCGGCCGCTATCATCAGCGTGAGAGCGGCGATGGCGGCCCGGCGAGCCGGGTGCGAGGGTCGTCGTACTGTCATGCGCATGTCGTGGCTCCTTGGAGGAGACGCCGCATCCGGTTGGACCTGGCGCCATGTTCAAGATGCAGGACGGCGCATGCCGCCGGATCGTTAACCGTCAGTGCTCTTCGCGCCACCCCTGCTGCCAGCTGCGCCACACCTGCATCGAGCCCAGACCCAGATCGTCCCACCATCGATCCAGCATCTCGCGGCGGCCCTCCCGCACGCCGGCCCGTGTCACGCCGGCAGGCGGAGGGACGAACACCGACAGCCGATCGAAGACGCGGTCGCGATCGCGGGCGTCCACGCGCTGAAGCAGATGCCACAGCGTCACTGCATCGGTCGGCCGCGCACTCGCCAGGATCGTCGTCACGGCGTCCGCACGCGCGGGGCCGCTCAGCGGCTCGAAATCCAACGCCGCGAGCGCGGCCTCGAATGCGGACGAGACGTCCGGGTAATGCGGGGTGCCCGGGCCGATGCCGCGGCGGGTGGCACACACCGCCCCGGCGGGAATGAAGGACTCGCGCCCCTGCCACTCGAATCCGACCCATCCGAGCGTCACCTCCACGAGTCCCGAACCGTCGTCAGCCACACGCAGCGTGTAGGCGCAGCCGAGATCGACGGCCGTGGACGACGGCGTGTCGACGAAGAACTGCCCCGGGGGAGCCCAGATGACTGCGTGCATCGTGCCCCGGAGCAGACGCAGACGGTAATTCCCCGGGTGTGCGCTCGAGAGGCGAACGCGGCTCTCGGGATCGACGTCCACGCGGCCCACACCGGCTACGGCAATCCGGGCGCGAGTTGCCACGCCGGTCTCGAGCCACGAACCGACCGGCAGCCGGCCATCGCCGGCAAATGCGCGGGACCCGATTGTCGGAACCCCTTCGAGCGCCGACACCTCCCACCCGCCGCGCGGGCCCGCGGATCGGGCCACCATCCAGCCGGCGCCCACGGCTGCGACAAGTGTGGCGGCAATCGCATACAACACCGCTCGCGACGATCGCCAGGACCCGCGCCGGCGCGTCGCATCCGCCGTGAGGATCTCCGAGTCGAATGGCACCGCCGGTGCGTGCCCGAGCGGACGGAGCAGCTGCTCCAGCCGTTCTACCTCCGGGTCGGGTCGCCCGGTGCGATCCCACAGATAGTCTTCAGGCACGACGGCCGCTCCCTTCCAGCCGCTCGCGGAGCTGGCGCATTCCGCGATGCAGGTTCACGCGCACGGAAGCCGGGGTCAGCCCCGTGCGCGCAGATATTTCCGGGCCCGTCATGCCCTCGACCAGTCTGAGCACGAGCGTTTCGCGATACGCGGCGGGAAGCGTGCGGATGACGTCGAGAACCGCACGCGCCTCCGTCTGCTCCTCGGATGCGACGGCAAGATCCTCCGGCATCTCCGCCACACGTGGTGTGCGCCGGAGGTGATCGGTCGTGAGATTCCGCGCAATGGCGGCGAGCCATCCGCCAAACGCGCGTGCGTCCCGCAGGCTCGACAGCTGCTTCATCGCCTGCAGGAACACATCCTGGACGAGGTCTTCCACGTCGGGCCGCGACACGCGGGCCAGCACGATGCCGTGCACCAGGCGTCCGTATTGACGATAGAGGGCGCCGAACGCCGCGCGATCGCCGTCGCGCGCCGCCGCGATCAGCGCCAGCTCGGCCGCACGCGTCTCATTGGACACGGAATCACTCAGCCCCGAAGCGACGGCCGCGGACATGCCCATCAGCAGCGATCTCTCCTCATACGGGATTCGCGCATGCACCTGCCTGTAATCAAGGACGGCCCAGGCCCCCGCGGTGTTAACAGGTGGCTCGGCGGCGTCGCCCGAGCCAGTTGACGCTTCATCTCGTCGGCCCGACACACGACGTTACCGGTGCTTGCCGCGATGATAATGCTCGTGGGATTGTTGGCGGGCGGAACACATGCCGGTGACACGGCGCACAAACGTGAGGCAGATGCGAGGACGTGATCTGGTGATCGCCCTGATGCCGCTGATTGCTGCGGCCGGCGCCGGCCCGAGGCTCCATGGAGGCGCGCCCGCAGGCACAGCACCTTCAGCCGCGCAGGTCCCGACAGGGGAAGCCGCCGCGCACGCGCAGTGCACCGTATGCCACAAGTTCCCGCCACCGGATGTCCTGCCGCGAAGCGTGTGGCGCGACGAAATCGCGCGGATGTTCGCGATTCGCAGCAACCTGCCGGAGCCGAGGGGTCCACAGGGAACGGCGTCACGACTCGTGAGGCTGCCGGAACACTGGCAGGCGATCGCCTCGTACTACGACGCGAACGCGCCCGAACGCCTCAGTCCGCCCGAGGCCTGGCCTGCGCCCGAGGGCGAGTCCATGTTCCGCAAACGCGTGCTATCCGCTCCGCAGGCCGCCTTTCCCGCTGCAATCGCGAATATCCGTCTCGTCGATCTGGAACACGACGGGCGTTTGACGATGGTGCTCAGCGACATGCGGAATGGCGCGGTCTACAGAGCCAGGGCATACGAGGCGGCGCCGGTGTTCGTCACGCTGGCAACGCTCTCGAGCCCGGCGCACATCGATCCGATCGACCTCGATCGTGACGGGATCCTCGATTTCCTCGTGGCTGACCTGGGCCGCTTCGTGCCGTCGGATCATCATTTTGGAGCTGTCACATGGCTCCGGGGGCAGCGGGACGGCACGTACGTGCCGACGACGCTCGGCGGCTGGCCGCGCGTGGCTGACGTAGAAGCCGCCGATTTCGATGGAGACGGACGGCCCGACGTTGCGGTGGCAGCATTTGGCTGGCGCCGGACCGGCGAGCTCGCGATCCTCAAGAATGAAGCGGCGCCTTCCGGCATGCCGTCCTTCGTGCGGTCTCAGATCGACGGACGCACGGGGTCGATCCACGCGATCCCGTTCGACCTGAACGGCGACAAGCGACCCGACATCATCGCGCTCTTCGCTCAGGAGCACGAGACTGTCGTCGCCTTCCTCAACGCGGGCGGCATGGATTTCGATCCGCAGATCATCTATGCCGCGCCGCACCCGAACTGGGGCTCCTCCGGCATCCAGGTCGTGGACCTGGACCGCGACGGCGACGCCGACGTGCTGCTGACCAACGGCGACGCGTTCGACGACAGTATTCTGAAGCCGTATCACGCGATCCAGTGGCTCGAGAATCGAGGAACGTTCCCGTTCACGGCGCACCTGCTGGCCACCATGCCGGGCGTCTCACGCGCGCAGGCTGTCGATCTCGATGGCGATGGAGACCTCGACATCGTCGCGTGCGCGCTCGTGCCGTCCGACGATGTCGACATGGGCAACCAGCCCTCCCTCGTCTGGCTGGAACAGACGAGCCCGGGGCGATTCGAGCGTCACGTGCTCGAGGTGGGGCTGGCCCGCCACGCAACGCTCGACGCGGCGGATGTCGACAACGATGGTGATGTCGACATCGTCGTGGGCAACTTCAATGCGCCGGGGCAGGGTACCGTCGAGATCTTCGAGAACCTTCGGGCCCCGCGGGGGTCCTCCGGCGCCGCGGCAGCACGCGCTTCCGCCGGATTCGGGCGCCCGCATTGACATGGCGCGTAAAATGCCCGCATGAGTGGAACCCTTTCGGCCCCATCCGCCGTTCGGCCGGCGTCAGCCATCATCCCGACCACGACGCGCGTCACGTCGATCGACGCCTTTCGCGGATTCGTGATGTTCCTGATGCTCGCGGAAGCGTTGCGGCTCTGGACGCTGCACGACGCATTTCCCGCGAGCCGCTTCTGGGCGTTCGTCGCCTTCAATACGACGCACGTGCCCTGGCAGGGCTGCTCGCTGCACGACCTGATACAACCCGCCTTCTCGTTCCTCGCCGGAGCGTCCCTGCCCTTCTCGATCGCGAGCCGGCGCGGGAGAGGCGAGCCGTTCGGCCGGATGCTCGCGCATGCGGCGTGGCGCAGCCTGCTGCTCATTCTGCTGGGTATTTTTCTCCGCTCCCTGCACTCGCCGCGGACGTACTGGACGTTCGAAGACACCCTCACGCAGATCGGCCTGGGGTATACCTTCCTGTTCCTGCTCGCGTTCGCGCATCGCCGCGTGCAGATCGCGGCGTTTGTCGTCATCCTCGTCGGCTTCTGGGCCGCCTTCGCGCTCTATCCGCTGCCCGGCCCTGATTTCGACTACACGCAGGTGGGAGTGCCGGCGAACTGGCCGCATCTGTACAGCGGGTTTCTCGCACACTTCAACAAGAACTCGAATCTCTCCTGGGCCTTCGACGTCTGGTTCCTGAATCTGTTCCCGCGCGAGTCGCCGTTCCGATTCAATGAGGGCGGATGGTCGACGCTCAGCTTCATCCCGACGCTCGCGACGATGATGCTTGGGATGTGGTCCGGCGAATGGCTGAAGAGCCCCCGCCCGAACATCGAGAAGCTGAAGGGGCTCGTCATCGCCGGGGTGGGGCTCACATTGCTCGGGCTCGTGTTCCAGTGGCTGCACATCTGCCCGATCGTGAAGCGCATCTGGACGTCGTCGTACACGCTGTACAGCGGCGGCCTCGTCATCCTGATGCTCGCCGGCTTCTACGCCGTGATCGAGTGCGTGGGATGGAAGCGGTGGTCCTTTCCGCTCCTCGTGATTGGGGCGAACTCGATCGCGATCTACGTCATCAGCTGGACGATCGAGTCCTTCGTCGCGGCCGCGCTCGTGCGGCACCTCGGGAGGGCTCCGTTTGCCGTCCTCGGCCCGCCATTCGAGCCGGTCCTGCGGGGCGTCGGCATCCTGATCGTCTTCTGGCTGATTCTGTTCTGGATGTATCGGCGCAAGATCTTCCTCAAGATCTGAACGCGGCGATTCACGCCTGGTGGATGGCCTCCGCGACACGATGGGCGGAGCGCGTCGCGGCCTCCATCCCCCAGTTCAGGTTGTCGGCGTACGCGCCGACGAAGTGGATCCGCTCGTACGGCTCGATCAGCACGGGCCAGAACTTCGCGAGCTCCCCCGGCCGGTACGACGTCCGCTCGCATGCCGACGACCAGGGATCGACCGCCCAGACGACAACGTGGGCCTTTTCGATGTCCTCCGAACGCCCCGGATAGTACTTGCGGTACGTCGCCAGCGCGCCTTCCGCGGTACCCGCTCCGGATGCCGTTCCGGCGAGCAATCCGCGGGAGGTCTGTACGTCTTCAGACGCGCGCCACACGTGATAGAGCGGCGCGTCGCCGAACTCCATGTTCGGGCTGACGCCGTCCCGCTCCCAGAAGCGCGTCCGCGTCTGGAAGATCACACGCGTGTCGTGATAGTAGGGCACGTTGCTGACGGCAAACGTCTTGGCGGCGGGCCAGGCGGGGGTCACGGGCAGCAATCGGAGCATCCTCGCTGACATCGCGCACACGAGGTAGTCGGCTTCGTGGCGTGTCGTGCCCGCGTCGGTCTTGCAGCTGATGCGCACGCCGGTCCGTCCGTGTTCGATCGCCGTGACGGGCGAGCGCAGACGCACCCGCGCACCGAGCTTTTCCGTGAAGGTATCCGTGAGCTTCTGATTGCCGCCAATCAGCCGGTAGACCTTCGGCGGGAAGAGCGGTACGCCGCGGCGTTTGAGAATCGCGGCATGCCAGACCGCCTGAAGCGCCGACCCGGATCCGCCGATGAACGAGAGGGCGGCCGGTGAGGCGCCGTCCTTCTTGAACAGCTCCGTCGCGCTGAGAGCGTCCAGCGCGTTCAAGCCCGCATCGAACGGCCGATACTCGTCCTCGAAATTGTCGACGTAGGGCGCAAAGTACAGGGACGCCAGCTCCGGGAACGGATGTTCCGCGAGGAACGCGATCTCGCGGCGATTGAGGCCAAGCCCCTCGAGCACTGCGGGATCGGCGAGCATTTCCGGGGTGTGCATCCGTCCGCCGATCCAGCGCAGGATGTGCTCGCGGCGCGGATAGTAGACGTGCGGCAGGTTGAACTCGCGGACGTACTCCCAGTAGCGCTCATATCCGGGCTGCGTGAACTGCTCCGCCCCACCGTCGGCATAGAGCCCGTCATCGA
>JBBWZJ010000221.1:0-28710 GCA_039648985.1 Acidobacteriota bacterium
TCCGTGCGGGCGTGGCGGATGAATTCGAACACTTGTACGGCGCTGATGGCGCGTGGACGAAACTGTCGCGCCGGAGTCGCTCGTTTCTGGGGAGCTCGTTCCTCCGCGACATGGGGTCCGAGACCCGATACCTGCTCATCGAGTACTGGGGAGAGATGGTCGTCTACGAAAAACATCTCGCCGACTTCGGCGACGAAGTGGCCGAGCTCGAGCAGCAGCGCGAGCGCCTGATCGATCGGATGGAAACGATCGGCGTCTTCACCGCGCTCGATGTGCCCGACCGCGTTGGCCCGGCGTGGTCACGCCGCTCAGGGAAGTGAGTCGAGCCGGCCGGAGTATGGCAACGTTCGGCACACAACTCAGATCGTGCGCACGACGCCGGCGGCCGTAGCGCGGGTGTTCCGGATCAGCACGAACACGGCAGCGACCGCAATCAGGGGGACGAGGCTCGCGCCGACCAGGATCGGCGCGAAGGAGTAACGGTCTGCGACGATCCCGGTGAGATACGTCGCGGCAATCGTGCCCAGGCCTGCCCCGGCGCCGCTCAACCCTCCCACAGTTGCCACGGAACCAGACCTGTAGATGTCCGCGGGGAGGTTCAGCAGCATGGTCGACAACGACGCGTACGAGCAGGTGGCGATCGCGAAGCAGATGGTCAGCGGCACGATTCCCTTGAAAAGCAGGCTTGCCATCAGCAGGCTCATTCCCAGGCCGCTGACCGCGATCACCGATTTCCGCGCCGCGCCGACGGAGTAGCCGCGCCGGATGAGCAAGCTCGAAACCCCTCCGCCAAGAAAGTTACCGGCGTCCGCCGCGACGAACGGCACCCAGAAGGCGAGCAGCCCGTGCTCCAGCGAGAATCCTCGCGACGCCAGGTAGATCGCGAACCAGTCGGTGATGAAGAACCATACCGGGTCGGTCAGCGCCTTGCCGACGACGATCCCCCACGTCTGCGGGATGCGCAGCAGCCTCGCGTAGCTGAGCGACGGGGCGAGCGCCGCCGCCACGTCGTGCTCGTCGCGGTCGCTCAGAATGTACTCGCGCTCGGCGGGCGAAATGCGCGGGTGGGTCTCAGGAGGATGGTACGCCCACCTGAAGAGCAGCAGCCACAAGAAGCCGAGTGCGCCCGTGATGACGAAGACGGGACGCCACGTGCCAAACACATGGAGAAGCCCGACCAGCAGGAACGGCGCCACCGCGGCGCCGATCGACGACCCGCTGTCGAAGAGCGCAACCGCCCAGCCGCTTTCGCGGCGGGGGAACCACTCCGCCACCGCTTTCGTGGCGCCGGGCCAGTTGCCCGCTTCGCCGGCGCCAAGGAGAAACCGGAAAAAGCAGAACGAGCGGAGTCCGCCGGCGAGCGACGTCAGCATAGCCGCGACTGAATAGAACGCGACCGTGACGGTCAGCCCGGCGCGCGTGCCGACCGCGTCGAGAAAACGCCCGGCACCCGCCTGACCCACCGTGTACGCCACACGGAAGGAGATGATCACCAGCGCGAAATCGGAGTTCGTCCAGCGATACTGATTTTTCAGCGTCGGACCGAGGACGCTGAGCGTCTGCCGATCGATGTAGTTGATGACCGTGGACAGGAAGAGGAGACCTCCGATCCACCATCGGAGATTACCTGTCGGACGTCCGCCCCGCCGGGATGACCCCTGCACCCGCTAGGCGACAGACCCGCGGTCCGTCATGGGGCCGGAGGCGACGGCCGCCGGAGCGCGCAAACACGATCGGAGATCGATCTTCTCAATAGTCGGACGCTGCATGTCTCCCGCCTGGCGCTGAATCATACACCCCGCACGGATGAGCGGCTTCCCACGGCCTTTCACCAGCCGCTCGTGGCGAGCGTCAGCGCGTTCGAACGGTAGGGATTGCTGCGAGTCCGAGCCGGGCGGCGTGATAGCGTCGCTGTCACGACCATGGTTCCCGACGTCGTCCGTGTCTCCGGCGTGCGCAAGACGTACGGGCGGACCGTCGCGATCGACGACGTGTCGTTCGACGTCCGGCAGGGGGAGATATTCGGCCTCATCGGCCCGAACGGCGCCGGGAAGACGACGACGATGGAGTGTGTCGAAGGCCTGCGGGTACCGGATCGCGGAACGATCTCCGTACTCGGACTCGATCCGGCGCGCCAGGTGTATGCGCTCCAGGACCGGATCGGAATCCAGCTGCAGGAGGCGCAGCTTCAGAAGCGGATCAAGGTGCGCGAGGCCGTCGGATTGTGGGCCTCGCTCTACAGGAACCCCGTTGACGGCGATCGGCTGCTCGAACAGCTCGGGCTCGGCGACAAGCGCGAGGCCTGGTTCATGACGCTGTCGGGCGGACAGAAGCAGCGCCTGTTCATTGCACTGGCACTCATCAACGACCCGGAGCTCGTGTTCCTGGACGAGTTGACGACCGGCCTCGATCCGCAGGCGCGCCGCACAATCTGGGACCTGGTGCGCAGCATCAGGGCACGCGGCAAGACCGTCTTCCTGACCACGCACCTGATGGAAGAGGCCGAACGTCTCTGCGACCGCGTCGGGATTATCGACAGGGGTCGCATCGTGGATGTCGCAACACCCGCAGAGCTCATCCGGCGGCACTGCCCGGAACAGACGATCGTCGTCACCACCGACCGGGTCGCGGGCGCCGACCGGCTGCTCGAACTACCCGATGTGGAATCAGCCCGCGCGCAGGAGGGGACGATCACGATTCGCGGCCGCGGCGATGCGCTGGTCGGGCACATCATCCGCTTTCTGGCGGAGCACCGGATCGACGTGACCGACTTCCGGACGGAACGGGCCACGCTCGAAGATGTGTTCCTGAAGCTGACCGGCCACTCGATTCGGAGTTGAGGAGACCTTCACGTGCTGCGAGGACTCTGGACGCTGACCTGGCTCGAAATCAAAATCTTCGTGCGCGAGCCGCTCGGATTCATCGGCACCGTCGCGATTCCCGTGCTGGTGTTCGTCTTCATCGGGCGTGTCGTGGGGCGCATCCCTGCCGAAGGCGCGCGCCGCGCACCGGGGTTCGTGACGATCGACCTGCCCATTTTTGCGGCGATTCTGATGGCGCTCAGCGCCGTCCTGTCGCTCGTCACCATCATCTCGATTTACCGCGAGGGAGGCATTCTGAAGCGGTTGCGCGCGACGCCGCTTCGGCCCCACACGATCCTCGGCGCACACGTCCTCGTCAAGCTGCTCTTCACCGCCGTGACGCTGCTCGCGATGACGCTCGCCGGCAGGCGGTACGTCCCACAGGGTGTCGACGGCCCCGTCGGTCCTTTCGCGCTCGCGCTGCTTTTCAGCACACTGAGCATCGTCTCGATGGGGTTCCTCATTGCCAGCCTCGTTCCCACGGCCCGGTTCGCCCAGCCGATAGGAGCGCTGATCCTCTATCCGATGGTGGGCCTGTCCGGGCTGTTCGTGCCGCTTGCGTCGCTGCCGCCGACGCTCCGCATGCTGACGCGGTTCCTGCCACTCACGTACGTGGTCTCGCTGCTGCGGGGAATCTGGCACGGGGACGGGTGGATGCGCCACGGAAGCGATCTGGCTGCGCTGGCGCTTGTCCTGGCTGTGTGCACGGCGCTCTCCTCGAAAGTCTTCCGTTGGGAGTAGCGCGAGGTGGTCCTTGATCAGCGTGGAGAGGGCACTAAGCGACGCCCCTGATCCGGAGACCCAGCGCGTGCTTTCGCCCGAGCGCGGCCGCCGGCAGCGTGACCGCGAGGCCCTGCTCGTTCTGCGACCATTCCAGTTTGCCGCCGCCGACAAGCGAAACGTCCGTGACCTTCCTGCCTGCGGCGTGCGGCGAGTTCGCGCCCAGGCTCGTGATGAGCGCCTTCGGTTCGGTGGGCACCGCGAGCAGATACGCGTAGACCGCACCGTCGCGAGTGGTGAAACGGATGTCCTCCGGCGTATACGGCTTGCTGCGCACGTCACGCGCGCCGCCGAACTGCCCCGCCTCGGCCTTCTCGACGGTTGAGGGCCCTTCACCGTAGACGCGCCAGGGCCTGCTGGCGAAGATCCCGTCCGCGTTCACACTCATCCAGTCCGCGAACCCCTCGAGGAAGGCGATCTCGTGATCGTCGATCGTGCCATCCCCCCGCACCGGAATGCTCAGCATGAGATTGCCGTTCTTGCTCACGATGTCGAGGAGCATCGTGATTACCTGGGGAACGGTCTTGTACTTGTTCTGCTCGGCGATCGCGCGGCTGTAATGCCAGCTGCCGATGCACGTGTCCGTCTGCCACGGAAGAGGACGGATGCCGGTCGCCACGCCGCGCTCGATGTCTTCGACCACGCCCGCAACGTGCTCGGGCTTCATATGCTTCGCGTTCACGATGACGTCGAGCGCGCCTTTGCTCCGCGCCATACTCGAGTTGTAGTAGTGCGCGACGATGTCGAGCCCGGCCTGGCCGAGCGGGAGCTCGGTGTCGTCGAAATAAACGATGTCGGGATGGTACTTGTCCATCAGGTCCTGGCAGCGCAGGAACCATTTTTCGGTGAACGCGGGGTTCATCGGCGGCGGGTTCTCGTTCCACACCCGATCGTTCTTCTCGTGCCAGTCGTTCATCGCCTTGATGCTCGTCAGGCCCTCCGGCATCCTGATGTTGGGACCGGTGTAGAGCTCCTGGGGATCGAGGCCGTCCCACCATTTCCCGGCGCCATCCGCCTTCGTCAGGCGCGCCGCATCGTAGCGGACTCCGGCCAGTGGTCCTTCGGCATCGTAGCCATACGCCGCCTGGAACCAGTGCCAGGCATGCGCCGAATGGTTGCTGACGCCGAACTTGAGGCCGTGCGCGCGCGCGACCTTCGCCCAGGTACCGACGATATCTTTCTTCGGGCCCGCGTTGACCGAGTTCCAGGCGTGATGCCTGGAGTCGTAGGCGTCGAAGTTGTCGTGGTGGTTGGCGAGGCCGAAGAAGTACTTCGCGCCCGCGCGCTTGTAGAGCGCCATGAGCTTCTCGGGCTCCCAGCGCTCGGCCTTCCAGAGATGGTCGATTTCCATGAAGCCGACCTTCGACGGGTGGCCGTAGGTCTTGACGTGATAGTCGTACGCAGGATCGCCCTGGAGATACATCCGGCGCGCGTACCAGTCTCCCTGCTCGGGCACGCACTGGGCCGTCCAGTGCGCCCAGATCCCGAACTTCGCGTCGCGGAACCAGTCTGGTACGCGATAGTCCTTCGTCAGCGAGTCCCATGTGGGCGCGAAAGGTCCCCGGGCGATTGCTCGCGCGGCCGGCGTTCCGGCTGGGGGTTGCTGCTGCGCGCCCGCACCCGCGACCGCGGCTGCGCCTCCAAGTGCTGTGGCGCCTGTCGCCAGGGCGGAGGCTCTCAGGAAATCCCGCCGGGTCAGTCTGGTCATTGCCGATCGTCCGGCGGACGAGGCCGGGAGAAAACCTCAGGGCGTCGCCGCGATTGTGCAGTTATACACCCGCGCGAACAACGCGGCGTATCTCACGGCTGCGGTCGGGGGACACTAGCCCGCGTTCGCGAGGGCGTCGTCGACCATGACCTGAGCGGCCTCGAGGATCGCGTCCAGGTGGCCGGCGCTCTGAAAGCTCTCCGCGTAGATCTTGTAGATGTTCTCGGTCCCCGATGGACGCGCCGCGAACCAGCCGGCGCGCGTGACCACTTTGAGGCCGCCGATCGGGGCATCGTTGCCGGGCGCGCGGGTGAGCTTTTCGAGAATGGGGTCGCCGGCGAGGTCCGTTGCCGTCACCGCTTCGGACGACAGCTTCGCCAGCCGCGCCTTCTGCGCCGGCGTCGCGGCGGCGTCGAGGCGACGGTAATACGAGTGGCCGAGCTCGCTTGTGAGTGCCCGATAGCGCTCGCCGGGGTCGCGCCCCGTCCGCGCCGTGATCTCCGCCGCCAGGAGTCCCAGGATCAATCCGTCCTTGTCCGTCGTCCAGACGGTCCCGTCGCGGCGCAGGAAGCTCGCCCCGGCGCTCTCCTCGCCGCCGAAGCACTGCGTCCCATGGAGCAGACCGTCCACGAACCACTTGAAGCCGACCGGCACTTCGGCGAGCCGGCGCCCCGCCTTCGCGACAACGCGATCGATGAGACCGCTGCTGACGACCGTCTTGCCGACCGCGGCTCCGGACGGCCAGCCGGGCCTGTTCGTCAGCAGGTACTCGATGGCAACCGCGAGGTAGGCGTTCGGGTTCATCAAGCCTAGCCCCGGCGTGACGATGCCGTGCCGGTCGGCGTCGGGGTCCGCAGCGAAGGCGAGGCGGTATCGATCCTTCAAGCCGACGAGGCTGGCCATCGCGTACGGGCTCGAGCAGTCCATCCGGATTTCGCCGTCGTGATCGACAGTCATGAACCCGAACGTCGGATCCACCACCGGATTCACGTCGACCAGGTCGAGCCCGTACATCGCAGTGATGGGTTCCCAGTAAGCCTGCGACGCGCCGCCGAGCGGGTCGACCGCAAGCCTGAGGCCGGAGGCACGCACAGCATCCATGTCCACCACGTGGCGCAGGTCCTCGACGTACGCACGCACGAAGTCCTGTTCCGCGGTCGTCGAGGCAGACCGCGCCGCTTCGTACGACACCCGTTTCACATCCGCGGGTTGCCTGAGCAGCTCGTTCGCGCGGTCCTGTACCCATGTCGTGACGTTCGTGTCGGCGGGTCCGCCGTGGGGCGGGTTGTACTTGAACCCGCCGTCGCGCGGCGGATTATGGGACGGGGTGATCACGATGCCGTCCGCAGTTCCGTTCGCGGCACCGCGGTTGTGCACGAGGATCGCGCGCGAGATGACCGGCGTCGGAGTCACGCCGTCGTTCTGCTGGATGACCGCGTGGACGCCGTTCGCGGCCAGCACCTCGAGCGTCGTGCGCTGAGCAGGGCCTGAGACGGCGTGCGTGTCCTTCCCGACGAACAGCGGACCGGAGATCCCGACGCTCCGGCGGTAGTCGCAGATGGCCTGGGTGATCGCTAGGATATGGCGCTCGGTGAACGTGCCGTTCTCCGGCGTTCCCCGGTGGCCGCTCGTGCCGAACGCCACACGCTGGGCGGGGTCGGCAGGATCGGGAACACGGTCGTAGTACTCGCGTTCGAGCCGCGCCGGATCGATCAGAATTTCAGGCGGGGCCGGCTTTCCTGCAAGGGGTGACAGCTTCGTCGAGTCGTCTGCGCTCATCATCATTCCTGCGATCGAGGCCGTGCTCGGCGGGCCTGAAGGTTAGCGGGCGCTGAGCGGCAGCCGCGCCTGTGCGGCGCGCACTTCGTCCTCGGTGTAGACCGCCGCGAAGAATCCCTGGGACGCGAGGAGCGACGCCACGTCTGTCAACGTGAACCCGTGCGCGCCAAGCTTCGCGGTATCCAGATGGATCTCGTTGTTGGCGGCGTCTTTGTAGTACTGCACGACCGAGTCGCCCGACGCCGCGAAGCGGGCGTCGATGAGCGCGCTGATGTCGTCCATGTAGTGGCGCCCGCCGGCGCGCGGCTCGCCGGGCATGCCGTGGTCGGCCGTGAACGTCACGACGAAGCGACCGGCCCCCGCCTTCCGCTCGATGACCGCGAGCGCACGGGCGATCTGACGATCGAGCTCCGTCAGCTCGGCCTTCATCTCGGCTGATGCGGGCCCGTACGCGTGTCCGACATAGTCCGGGCCTTTCAGGTTGACCAGGACGAGATCCGTGATGTCGTCGGCCCCAATCGGCTCGCCGTCGAGGAGAGCCACGAGCGCGTCCCCCTCGAAGCGCTGGAACACAGCGGAGTGCCGGAATGTCGTGCCATCCGAAATGTCGTGCCCCATCCACCGGCCGCCCGCCTCTTCCCAGTATCGGCGGGCGTTGATCGGCTTCAGGGCGTCGGACATCGTGTAGCACGCCGGGTTCGTTTCCCATCCGGCATCGCGCGGACTGTAGCTCGCGGCGAGCACGCGGCGGCCGTTGAGCATGCACGCGCCATGGCCGACCAGCCCCGCGGTGGCGCGAATGGCCCCCCCCTGTCCAATCACGATCGCCCGGCCGTCCGTTTCGATGTTCCACACGTCCGCGAGCGTCAGGGCCATCATCTCAGCGGGATCGAGCTCGTGGTAGGCCTCCTGCGGTTTGCCTGTGACGCGGTTGAACAGATTGTTGACGACGAGCCCGTGGATGCGCGGCTCCGCGCCAGTACCGAGGTTCGCGTGGCCGACGGCTGTCAGTGTCGGCACCGAGGTCACATGCACGTTGGTGAACCACGCGCCCGCGCGGCGGTAGCGTGCAAGCGTCGGAAGGACCGCCGCGTAGGTGTCGAAGTAATCGGCCCGGGTCCCATCGAGCACGAACATGGCGACCACCTTCGGACGGGCCGTCGTCCGCGCAAGCGCCTGCCGGAGCGTGTGGCCGATCGCCGTCGCCGGCGGAGCTGTGCCGAGCAATGCCGCGAGCGTGGGAACGACATCCTGCTGTGAGACACGCTCGTTGAAGACGCCTGGCGCGATGAACGGTGGTCCGTAGAAGAGGAGCGGGACGTGTGTGTCGTACTCCCACGGTGACCCGTGCATGAACGCATAGAGCGGATTGCGGTCGACGACGAAGTCCCCTTCCCGGGGTACTAAAAACACTTGGCCGCTGCGACCGGGGAAGTACCCCCTGGCGAACTGGTCGAGCCAGTCCGGCCGGAGCGAGGGCGCTGGATTCGCCCGGCTGGCGGGCGCGACAGTCGCCGCGCCACAGCCCGCGCACGCGAGCGCCACGGCCAGGACCAGCGAGAGACGTCGGCGAGCACGCACGGGGTCAGTGTAATCTGTCGGAGTCCCAAGCGATTCCCCGCGGGCATTCAGTCGATCCGAGCCAGTCGCCTCGTGCTGGAGAACACACGGCAGAAGGCTTCCCTGCGTGCGGTCGATTTCGATCCCTCGAACCCCGCGTGTTCTCCAGCTATCCATTTGGATAGCCGGCGTACCCGATCGGAGAACCCCGAGCCGGATGGGACGGCCTGGCCGTGTGACTCGACCGCGTTACTACTGGTGATATTTGGCCTCCCCCAGGGTTACACCGACGGTGTGTCGATGGTTTTGACCGCGTCGCGCGGCCTGTGCCTCCGGCATACGAGTTGCGGTACGCGGTGCAGCGGTAACCCTACTTTTTCAGGCGCTTCAATGAAACGACTCTCACATTTCCTGACGTTCATCACGCTACTCATCACCGGCATCGTGTGGCCGAGCACCGCAGCGGCGCAGGTCCAGGAGCGGCTCTGCGATACGAAATACGAGGACTGCCGGCAGCAGATCATCGATCTCATCCGTGCGGAGCCCGTCGCCATCGACGTCGAATTCTGGTTCATGGAAGACGCTCGTTACGCGAACGAGCTCATCAATAAATTCAAGTCCGGCGTGCCGGTCCGCATTCTGATGGACGAGCGCGCGAATGCCAGCAAGCGCCTCAACGCGCAGATGCTCAGCACGCTCCGCGACGGCGGCATCCCGATGCGCGAGAAGTTCGGAAGCGACATCCTGCACCACAAGGTGATGCTGTTCTACGGGCAGAAAATGCTCGAATTCAGCAAGGCGAACTACACGGACACCGAGTTCGTCCCGATCGAGCCGAACGTCAACTACTTCGACGAGGCGGTCTTCTTCACGAACGACAAGCGGCTGACCGACAGCTTCGTGCGGCGCTTCGAGGACAACTGGGTCGACACAACGAATTTCCGGAACTTCGCGAATGTGACGACGACGCCGACGCGGCTCCACGGGCTCCCGACGATCGACCCGGCCATGAACTTCCCGCCGCTGCAGGACTTTCCGCTCCGCGCGATAGGGCGCCTGGACGCCGAAACCCAGTCGATTGACGCAGTCGTGTTCCGCGTGACCGATCAGCGGATGGCCGACGCGGTCAACCGCGCGGTCGCGCGAGGCGTTCCGGTCCGCTTCATCAGCGAGCCCACCGAGTACCGGAACCCCAAGCGCTACCTGGACGCGAAGCAGATCGATCGCATGTGGATGGGCGGCGCCCAGATCAAAATGCGCGAGCACGAAGGCCTGACGCACGAGGCCTCAATCGTCCTGCACGGATTGGGGGAAGCCATTTTTGGATCCTCCAACTGGACGCCGAAGGCCTCGGCCGGGTATTCCGACGAGCACAACTTGTTCTACACGCCGGCGTTCAACAAGCCCTGGTTCTTCCAGTGGTTCTCCGACCAGTTCGACAACAAGTGGAACGACACCGTCAACTACGTCCCGTTCCAGCCGCTCCCGCCGGACACCCCGGCCTACACGTCACCTGCGAACGCGGCCGCCAACGTGTCCTCGAGCGTCGTGCTCAACTGGGATGGCGGCCCGTGGGCGTACTTCTACGACATCTACTTCGGGACCAGTTCTCAACCGCCGCTGCTCGTAGCAAACCAGGAAATCGGGAGTGCGGAGGCGGGCATTCGTGAGACGTTCTCCATCACCAATCTGCAGCCGGGCACGACCTACTACTGGCGTGTCGTCGCAAAGACGTATGCCCAGGTCGCCAAGAGCGGCCCGGTCTGGAGCTTTACTACCGCGGGCGCCGGTGGCGGGACGATGGCCTTCGGGGGGGCGCCGGCGGCGGTGCCCGGCACCATCGAGGCGGAGAACTTCGACGAAGGCGGACAGCTCGTGGGCTACTACGATACGTCGGCGGGCAACGCGGGTGGCGCGTACCGCGCGACCGATGTGGACATCGAGCCCACCACCGACACAGGCGGCGGCTTCAACCTGAGCAAGACGCGGGCTGGGGAGTGGTTGAAGTACACCGTGAACATCGGAACGACAGGGACCTATGCGCTCGAGACGCGCGTGGCCAACGTCGGCACGGGTGCGACGTTCCACATGGAAGTGGACGGCGTCAACGCAACAGGCTCCATAGCCGTTCCCAACACAGGTGGCTGGCAGACCTGGCAGACCATCTCGACGTCCGGCGTTACCCTGACGGCGGGCCTGCACACGCTTCGCGTCGTGCTCGACGCGGTCGGATCCGGCGGCGGCGTGGGCAACTTGAACTGGTTCCGCCTGACCACGACCGCGACACCGCCTCCACCGCCGCCCCCGCCACCGCCACCGCCACCGCCACCCCCACCTCCGCCGACAAACACGCCGTTCAACGGCACCGCGGCTGTACTGCCGGGGATCGTGCAGGCGGAGAACTTCGATGATGGCGGCCAAAACGTCGCCTACAACGATGCGAGCGCCGGGAATTCGGGCGGCGTGTATCGGACCACGGATGTCGATCTGGGGGCGACGAACGACCCGGACAACAACGGCGTGTATGTGGGCTGGACCCGCGAGGGGGAGTGGCTGAAGTACACGGTCAACGTCACGCAGGCCGGAACGTACACCCCGCAAGTGCGGGTCGCAGATGTCGGGACGGGCGCCAGATTCCGGATCGAAGTCGATGGGGTCGACGTGACGGGGCCTGTCGCGGTTCCGAACACAGGTGGGTGGGACGTGTGGCAGACGGTGGCGCTGACGCCCATCCAGCTCACACAAGGGAGCCACGTGCTCAGGCTCGTGATGGTGACCCATAACGCGGAGAACTCCGGGGTCGGCAACTACGGCTACATCGCGTTCCAGTGACCGCCGACAAAGGACACTCATCTTCACGCTAAGTGTCTGTGGCGCGCGAGGCGCGCATCAGGATCAATCACTTACCGTGAAGTTGAGTGTTCCTCATTGCGCTGAGTCCAACGGCTGAGCATGGCGCGGCTCCTGCAAGCGAGGCAGGTCACGTATGGACTACTCGATCATCATCCCGACGCATAACCGCGCCGACGAGCTGCGTGAAACGATACGCAGCATTGCGCGCCTGACCGTCGCCGGCGACTGGGAACTGCTGGTCGTGGACAATCGGTCGACCGACCACACCCCCGCCGTCGTCGAGGCGGAAAACGCCACCTTCCCTGTGCCGTTGCGATATCTGTTCGAGCCGGAGCAGGGCCGGTACGCGGCGCTCAATACGGGGATCCGCGCCGCAACAGGAAAGATTATCGCCACGACGGACGACGATGCCCGAGTGGAGCCGGAATGGCTCACACGGGCCTCCGAGGGTCTCGAACGACTGGGGTGTGACTACGTCGGCGGCAAAGTCCTTCCGCTCTGGAAAGGACAACCCCCGGACTGGCTGCCGCACCGCCCGGGACCGCACTGGGCCGTGCTGGCGCTCCAGGATCATGGCGAGAAGCCGCTGGAATTCGGCGTGAACGGGCTTCCGTGGCCGCTCGGGATCAACACGGCCACCCGCCGGGAAGCGTTCGACAGGATCGATCTCTTCGACAATCGCCTCGGCCGGAAGGCGGGGACGTTGCGGAACCAGGCGCAGCGCGAATGGCACCTGCGTGCGCGCGCCGCCGGCATGCGCGGGTTCTACGTGCCCGGGATGGTCGTCCACCACGTCGTCGAATCGGACCGCTTGAACAAGCAGTACTTCCGGCGGTGGTACTACTGGCACGGCATCAGCCGGGCCATCCTGTTCACGAAACTGGGCGTGGACATGGACTCGCCGGACAACTCGCACCTCGATTTCTCTAAAGTGCCGCAGATCGCCGGGGTGCCGCGCTTCATGTATCGCACGCTCGCTACGCATGCGAGGGACCTGGTCCGCGCCCGCCTGCAGGGTGATGCCGTGGCAGCGCTGGAGCACGAGCTCTGGCTGTGTTTCTTCGCAGGAATCGTTAAACAGCGCTGGGCGGAGCGCAAGGCCGTCATCCCTTCCCCGCAGGTGAATCTCGCCGAATCGTCACGGCGCCTGTCCTGATCCGGGTTCTGCCGGCTCCGGCGGCTCAGGTATCAGACTTGCTGGAGTTGTGCGGGTGAGTCACGCCCGAGCAGCCGAAGGCCTCCGCCCGGACCCGCAGCCAATGTCTTTTAAGAAGAAATTGCCGGACGAGAAGGGTCGATGAGCACCCGAGACGAGGCGCGTGTCTGGGGCCCCCCGGACCGCACGCTCCACCTCCTGGCCCAGAACGTCAGCACGCGGTATCTCGCCATCTTCGTCGATGGCGCGATAGGACTCGTATTGCTGCCGTTCAACATTTCGCACCTGGGGCGCGCTGCCTACGGCCTGTGGGCGCTCACAACGTCGGTGACGTGGTTCTTCGGCGTGCTGGACCTCGGATATGGCAGTGCGCTCGTCAAATTCATCGCCGAATACCGCGCGAAGCGCGACCGGGCCGCGCTGAATGAAATCGTCAGCACCGTCGGCATCGTGTTCGCCGGGCTTGGGGTCCTCTGCTTCGGAGTGATGGCGGTGCTGGCCTGGCGGGTCGGGTCGCTGTTCAACATCGACCCCGGGCAGGTGCGTACCGCCCAACTGCTCCTGCTGATTGTCGGGGCTTACCTCAGCCTGCGCTTTCCGCTCTCGATCTTCGGCGCCGTGGTGAACGGGTTCCAGCGGTACTACCTCAACAACATCGTCAGCATCAGCACGAGCGTCGTCGTTGCGGCGGTGAACGTCGCCGTCCTCAGTCGTGGCCACGGCCTGGTGACCATGGTGGCGTCGACGACGGCCGTCCGGATGTTCACGCTCGTCCTGTTCGCGCTGAATGCCTACCGGGCGTTCCCCGGCCTGCGGGTGCGTGCGTCGCTGTTCCGCCAATCGCGACTGCGAGAAGTAACGGGATTCAGCGTCTACATGTTCGTGCTCGATTGCGCCGCCAAGCTCAACTACTCATCCGACACGATGGTCATCGGCGCGATGCTGGACACCACCGCGATCGCGGTCTGGACCGTCGGCCAGCGTTTGTCGGGCCTTGCGCAGCAGCTGACCGGCCAGTTGAACGATGCCCTGTTTCCCAGCGTTGTGGACAGCCACGCGGGCGATCGCCAGGACCGGCTCCAGTTGATTCTGCTCCACGGCACCAAGCTGTCGCTCGCGCTTGCCGCACCGCTCTGTCTGGGGCTGATTGCTGTCGCGGGTCCGCTCATTCAGAGCTGGGTGGGCCCGCAATTTTCCGGCGGCGTCGTGCCGGCGGAGATTCTCCTGCTGATCGTCGTGATCCGAATCAGCACCGGGTCGGTGAACCTGATTCTGAAGGGCACCGGCGGTCACCGTCTGCTGACGTATACGAACGCGGGCACCGCGATCGTGAACGTCGTGTTGAGCATTGCGCTCGTGCGGCCGCTCGGATTGCTCGGTGTCGCGCTCGGCACGCTCATCCCCGTCAGCGCGTCGGCCGTGTTCGTGCTCTACCCGGCGGCGTGCCGGCGGGTCGGTCTCCCGCTGTATCGTCCGTTCGCCGAAGCGATCTGGCCGGCGATGTGGCCGGCGTTGATCATGACGGGGCTGCTCTGGTTCGGGCGGGGCCTGCCCCCGGGCCGCCTGATTGGAGTGGCGCTCCACCTGTCGGTCGGCGGGCTGGTGTACGCGGCGCTCTTCCTGACTTTCTCGATTCGCGCCGACGAACGGCGCTTCTACTGGACCAAGCTACGGAGTCTCGTCGCCCGCCAGTGGGGCGCTCCCGCCGCCGCCTGACTTCGCGATCAGCGCGCGGAGCCGCGCAGTGGATCGTCGAAAGCCGCCGCTGTCGGATCTCTTGGGGTCATGTTTACCCGGCTTCGGCGAGATGCGGCGCCAGGCCTCGGTGAGGTAATGATCCAGACCGCGGCCGTGTTTCCCGTAAAGGAAGCCGGCCAGATCCCACCAGGCGAGCTCGTTCTTGAAGGATCGTGCGGGGTCGCGGCGCCCCAGCAGAGGCGGTGACCCGTCGAGCATGCCCCGGACGGCGGTGCCGATGATGTAGCGAGGCACGCCGAAAAGGTACGGCACCGGAGCGCGCCGCTTCCTGTCGAGCACCCCCAGCGAGACGCCGCGCCAGAAGCACCAGCGGCGGAAGTACTGCTTCGTCAGGCGCTCCGGCGCGACGTAATGGTGGATGACGAGATCGGGCCGGTAGAAACCGCGCCCGCCGGCTCCCAGCAGCCGGGCGAACATGTCGTCGTCTTCGCACGACATCAGGCGGGCACCCGGCGTCCGGCCAAGGTCAACCGCATATGGGCCGACGCGCTCCAGTATCGACCGCCGGAGGACGGCGTTTCCGCCCATCGGCATCGCATCGCACCCGGGGCCGTACTGCTGAATGTTCGGTCCTGATTCCGCCCAGCCGATCGCGGAGCCGTAAAAGTTGCCGAGCCACCCCGGGCGTGCCGCCCCCCACCGCGGCAAATAGGGACCGCCGATGAAGTCAGTCGCCGGATCTTCGAACGCGGACGCAATCGTCACCAGCCATCGCACGTCCACTTCCTCGTCGTCGTCGATCATTCCGACCAGATCGCCATGAGTCGCCGCGATGCCGGCATTCAGCGCGTTGGATCGACCAGGTTTCGCCTCGAAGACGTACTGCAGCCTGCCGCCAAATCGCGGGACGAACGACTCGACGACCGCACGGGTGTTATCGGTCGAGCGATTGTCGACCACCGTGACCCCCACGTCCAGGGCGGTGGGCTGTTCGGCCGTCAGGAGGCTCTCGAGCGCGCGTGGCAGCAGGTCTGCCCGGTTGTACGTCGGAATCACCACGTCGAGTCGCATGATCGTTTCACCGGGAGAATGCGCGCTCACTGGTGCGCACGGGTCGATGCGCCGTCTGGCGCCACGCCGGCATGTCGAGTTCGATCAACGCGTAGAGCTCGCGGGTCGCGTGGTCGGTCGCCTTGCCCGGATCGTGAAAGAGCTCCGCTGCCAGCGCGCGTCGTGCGCCGGACAGGTGTGCCGGATTCGCTATCGCGTGTTCGACCGCGCCGATGAGGCCGCTCGGTGTTTCGACCGTCGTCGAGGCGCCGGCGATAAGCGTGACGTAGTCGGTGCCGACGTTGGCCTCTTTGATCAGGTCCGGCACGGAGATGCGGATCAGCGGGCGATCGAGCAGCAGGTACTCGAAGCCGATCGAGCTGTGGTCGGTGACGAGAACGTCGGCGGCAACCAGCCAGGGGGACGCGTCCGCAGCCTCGATGAGGTGTCCGTCCCCTCGGGCCAGGATCGGCGTCAGCCGTGCCACCCAGTCCACCCCTCCGGAGTTGACGAATGCCGGATCGAGCGAGTTGTCGTGCAGCTTCACGAGGACCTGGTATCCAGCGTCGACGAGGCGCTGCACGATCTCTTCGCCCATTGTGTTGAGGGAGGAGAACCGGGTCCATGTCGGGGCGTACAGCACCGTGGTGCGTGCGGGGTCCATGCCGTGCGCCTCCAGCACCGTGTTCCGGCTCAGGCTCCCGTCGACGAGGCAATCGCTCTTCGGCATTCCCACGAGGCGAATCGCGGGGCTGTCGCTGTCCACCGCGCCGCTCGCGATGTAATTCTGGAGCCGCCGGCGGTTGATGAAGAACAGGCGATCCCACTGGCGCATGGAGCCATCGGGCCGGTCGTAGACCTGGCTCCACTTGCCCGCGACGCCGTGGAACATCTGGACTCGCCGGGTGCCGCGGGGAAGCGTGGCCCAGACGAAGTCGGAAGCCACGCAGGCGTCGAACCGCTTCAGCATCGCGGCGCGGGGCGAGAGCACCTGCGCCTCCGCCGGAGCATCGCGGAAGATTGCGGCGGCGCGGTGCGGTCGCTCGCTAGAGATCAGGTACGTGCGGACCCGGGGGTCCCCGAGCAGACGCCGGTGGACGGGCGCCATCATGCCGTATTCCATCGCCGTGCGTGCATCGAACAGAATCGTGCGCGCGTGGGGCCGCAGGATCCGCTGGGCGCGGGTGTCCAGGTCGCGCGCGGCGCGCACCACGGGGGAGATCGCTCCGGTGAGCGTCATACGGGTTCTTCCCCGCCTCTCGTTTCGGCCCGCGTGAGCGCCTGATGCTGGGGAGCATCTGGCACCATCCGCTTCACCGCCATCTGTCGTTCGTGACGGGAAAGTGAGCGATACTCGCGCCGGCGTGTCTGAAAAAATCCATTGAAGAAGCGAAGCCGCAGTTCGTGCGTGAACGCGCGTGACGAATCACCGCGGAGAGTCGCTCCCACCCAGCCAATCGCGTCGCGTACCGCCTGACGGTAGAGGTGCAGGGGCACGCCGAGCAAGGTGCCCCGTCGGGTCCGCTCCATGTCCTCGGATCGCAGCAGCGAATGGAAGTGCCCGTGTCCGGCGTGCCATCGGCGATGGTAGGCGGCATCGAGCCGGTTGGGTTGAATCTCCGCGTGGACCACGATTCGCGGGTCGTACAGACCGGTGCGGCCGATGCGAAGGAGGCGCAGCTGAAACTCGTGGTCCTCGAGCGAACCGATGCGGTCCCCGACGCGCTGGAAGTCGGTGCCGAACTCACCAACAGCGTCGAACACTTCGCGGCGGAACGCGACATTCGCACCGATGAGGCAAATCGGCCGTGCCGTCGTGACAGCGATCGGCTCATGGCCGTGATCGACAAGCGCGAGCGGGGCCCAGTGATCGCGCGTCAGCCACGCCGCCGGCGCAGAGGGCCATATCGGCAGCACCCGGCCGCCGATCAGGTCCGCTTCCGGGTGCTCGTCGAACGCACGGACAATCGCTGCGACCCAGTCCGGCTCGACCCGGACGTCATCGTCCGTAAACGCGACGAGCCCTGCGCGCGCCGCGGCAATTCCCGTATTCCGCGCGTATGACAACCCCTGCCGCGGTTCGAACGCGTAGCGCACCCGGTGGTCCCCACGTGCAGCCTGTTCGACGATCTCGCGCGTGGCATCCGTCGAATTGTTGTCGACGACGATCAATTCGAAGGCCGGGGTGTTTTGCTGCTGAGCCAGCACGCTGCCAATCGCGTCCGCGAGCAGGCGGCCGCGATTGTAAGTGCTCATCACGATCGACAAACGCACGTTCTCTCGAGGGACGGGCGGTGTGACGGCGCGCGAGCGATGGCCAGGAGTCGGGAGGACCACGGTTCGGCTTCTCAGCAGAGGCCGTGCCAGTGCGACGCAGGCAATCGCCGCTTCTTGCTGGCAGATCGGCAGTCAGTGCGTTTGTCGGTGTGGCGGCCCCGGCGGAACTGCGCAATCAGGCAAATTGGCGGGAGAACCTGAGAAATAGCTGACCAGGCGCGTCTGACGGACAGGAGGTAGGGCGAGCACAGGGCCGGGTCCAAAGCGCAGCGGCCCTCCGTAATGTAGTGTTAGCTCGCCGCTCCGCCTATCCTTGATGCACACCTTCCCTCTCCAAAAGGATAGTCGGTCATTTCAGCATCCTTCGTTGCCGTTTCAGGTCGCCTGTCGCATACTCTGGGCACCTTTACTGTCGAGGTGGTCCCCCTGTTTCGAAGGAGTTCCGAATGAAACCGTGCAAGGCGCTCTCGGTCGTCGCGCTCGTGGTGCTGGGGTCCGCGATCGTCCTCGCGCAGGACCCGGTGAGAGTGGCGTCCAGCCACTACAAATCGCTGTTCGAGAACGCGGACGTGCGCATCCTGCAGGTCGACTACGCAGCGGGATCGAAGAGCGCGATGCATCAGCACCCCGATTCCATGGTGATTTCCCTTACGCCGTCAAGGGTGCGCTTCGGCACGGCTGACGGGAAGTCGCAGGACAGCGACATGCCCAGCGACTCCGGGATGTACACGCCGGCGGGCACGCACAGCTCCGCGAACATCGGTACTACGTCGGTCAAGGCTGTCCTGGTGGAGTTCAAGACGGCGGCGCCGGGCACTGGCGCGCTCCCCGCGTCGCGGCCCGGCATGACGATGAAGGTGTTGGCAGAAGGCCCGAGGGCCACGGCCTACCGGATGACGGCTGATCCCACTTTCCACGAGGCTGCAGGCTCGAAGCATGATTACGACCAGGTCGTCATCGCTCTTGCTCCGTCGAAGATGTCGCTGACGCTCGACGGCAAGCCTGCGAAGACGAACTGGACGCGAGGCGACGTGCAGTTCATCGGCCGCGGCGTCGCCCACGAGTCGCAGAACATGGGCGGCAAGCCAATCGACTACGTGATCATCGCCATCAGGTAATCCGCCGGCGTGCGCGGCGGAGGACGGGCGACAACCGCGAGGGGAGAGTTTCATGTTCAGCAATAGCGGGCTGTTCTCCGCAGCACGACGGTCCTTTTTGACGAGGGTCGGCGCGGGTGCTGCTGCGTTCGGCGCGGTCGCACGTCCGCCCGTCCTGGCGCAGGCCAGCTCCGGACCGTTTCAGCCGGTCAGACATGCCGAGGACGACTGGATGGACCAGTTGTCCGGGAAGCACCGGCTGGTCTTCGACGCGACCACGCCGGTGGGGGCCGACACTGTCAGGCGCTTCGTCGATAACTACTTTTTTGCGAGCAAGAGCGGGTACAGCCTCGATCCGTCCGACCTGGCCGTCATCGTGATCCTCAGGCACCACGCGACCCCGTTCGCGTTCAACGATGCCATGTGGGCGAAGCACGGGGCCGCCATGTCGGAAGAGTTGAAGTTCACGGACCCCGCGATGAGCCAGGCGCCAACCCATAACGTTTACAACACGTCGGGCCTCACGTTTGACAATCTCGCAGGCCGTGGAGTGCACTTCGCGGTCTGCGGCATGGCGGCAAGGTATTTTGCCGGCGTGGCGGCGCGGAAGTCCGGCGGCAACATCGACGACATCTATCGCGAGCTGGTTGCGAACCTGCTCCGGAATTCCCATGTGGTGCCCGCCGGGATCATTGCCGTGAACCGGACGCAGGAGCGCGGGTATACCTTCGCCTTCATCGGTTGACGCTCGACGCCCGCGGATGAAACTCCGCCGAGCCGCATTCTGCACCGCACTCGCGGCCAGCGTGGCGCTTGGATTGATCGCGGCTCTCCACGCCCAGGCACTGCCTCCCACCTGGAACGTCCCCGATGTTCAGGGGCTGCCTTCCGGCGCCTGGCGCGACACGGTGTTGTACGGACGGCTGTTGTTCTCCGACACCGCCACGGTGATCGGACCCGAGGTGCGGGATCCTTCCATGCGGTTCTCGGGCAACAACCTGTCGTGTCAGAGTTGTCATCTCCAAGGCGGCACGCAGCAGTACTCCATCCCGATGATCGGCGTCTACGCCATATTCCCTATGTTCATGGCGCGCGAGAATGAGGTGCGCACGATCGAGGACCGCATCGAGGGCTGCATGGAGCGCAGCATGAACGGACGCGCACTGCCGGGCGACGGAAAGGAGATGAAGGCGATGGTTGCCTACATCCAGTTTCTGAGCACCGGAGTGCCGATCGGGAAGACCGTGGAAGGCAGAGGCAGTCCTGCGTTGCCGCTCCTCGATCGCGCTGCCAGTCCGGACCGAGGGGCGGACGTCTACGCTCAACGGTGCATCGCCTGCCACCGGGCCGATGGGCAGGGCATCCGGAAGGGAGTCGCCGGCGACGCGAAGGGTTACCTGTATCCGCCCGTGTGGGGCCCCGACAGCTTCAACGATGGGGCCGGCATGCACCGGCTGATTGCATCCGCCAGTTTCATCCGCGCGAACATGCCCCTGGGCACCAGGTACGACATGCCCATGCTCTTCGTCGAGGACGCGTGGGATGTCGCCGCGTATATCAACACTCGCCCCAGGCCGGTCCGCGAACATCTCGATCGCGACTATCCCGATCGATCGCGGAAACCGGTCGATGCGCCGTTCCCGCCGTTTGCCGACGGCTTTTCACAGGCGCAGCACCAGTTCGGCCCGTTCCGTCCGATCCTCGATGCGCAAGCGGGTCGTCGTGTTCCTGCGAAGTAGCCTCAACCAGTGATGTGAAGGTCCGCGGTCCCGCACTGTTGAACAGGTCAGCCGATGCCGGTCTGTCCGCTCTGCTTCAGCTGGGTCGGCGGGGAGTGGCCATCCGGATCTCGAGTCCCGAGTCCCTGATCCCCGATCCCGGCACTCCGCTTGCTGTCGTCTTGCCGTGAACGCGCACCCCGACAACTCGGACGAATTTGCGCATCTGGACTCTCCCAGTCCGGTCCCGGTGCAGCTGCCCCCCGCGTCTGCTCCTGAGGTCAGGAGTCTCGTGGCGCTTGCCGTTGGCGCCATCGTGATCGCGGCGCTTTACGTCGCGCAGGACGTTCTCATTCCAATCACGCTCGCCGTGATTCTGTCCTTCGTGCTGTCGCCGCTCGTGAACCTGCTCGGCCGGCTCGGGCTCTGGCGGGCGCCCGCGGTGCTCGTCAGTGTCCTCGTGGCGCTGGGAGCCATCGCGCTCGTCGGCATGCTGATCGGCAACCAGGCGGCCAGTCTTGCTGTCGAAGCGCCGCGGTACGCCGAAACAATTCAGCGCAAGGTTCAGGGGGTTCAGGAATACGCGGCGGTGCATTTTGCGTCGGTCGCAAGCCTCCTTCCCGGGTCAGCGCGGGAGGGCCGGTCATCGGGGCCGGCGCCCGTCCCCCCTCGAGCGGCTGCGGGAAACTCCCGAGCCGCGGCCGAGCCAGCTCCGCTGCTCGTGGAAATCGCGCGACCGCATTCATCTCCCTTTGTCATCGCCCGCACGGTCCTGACGCCTGTTCTGGGGCCGCTCGAGACCATGGTGATTGTCGTCGTCGTTGCGATTTTCATCCTTCTGCAGAAGGAGGAGCTGCGCGACCGCTTCATCCGTCTTGTCGGATCGTCCGACCTGAATCGGACGATGCTTGCGATCGACGATGCGGCGCGGCGTCTGAGCCGGTACTTCGTGTCGCAGCTTGCCGTCAACGCGACGTTCGGCCTGGTGATCGGCCTCGGCCTCTGGGCCATCGGGGTTCCATCTCCCGCAGTCTGGGGCGTGCTGAGCGGAATTCTGCGTTTCGTTCCGTACGTGGGGCCGGTGCTGGCGGCGTTCGCACCCATCGGGCTGGCCGCAGCCATCGATCCGGGGTGGTCGAAGGTCGTGTACGTCGCCCTGCTGTATGTCGTCGTCGAGCCCCTGACGGGTTACGTCGTGGAGCCATTGCTCTACGGACATTCCACCGGCCTGTCGCCCATATCGGTCATCGTCGCGGCGGTATTCTGGACCTGGATGTGGGGACCGATCGGGCTCATCCTGTCCACGCCGCTCACGCTTTGCCTGGTCGTCATCGGGCGCCATGCAAAGCCGCTGGAGTTCTTCGACGTCCTGCTCGGTGACCGGCCCGCGCTGCCAGCTGTCGACCGCTTCTACCAGCGCATCCTCGCCGATGACCCCGACGAGATCCTCGATCAGGCGGAAACGCTCCTCGCCAGCCAGCCGCTCGAGCAGTATTACGACGAGGTCGTGCTGCAGGGGCTCAAGCGCGCGGCAGAAGATCAGGCGCGCGGCACCATTCCGCCCGGGCGCGCCGCACAAATGACGCATTCGATGCTCGAGGTGATCGGGGAGCTGGAGAAGACCCCGGCCGCACAACATGACGTCACCCCCGGGATCACCGGCGGCCCCACTGCCGGTGTGCGAGGGCTGGCCGCCTGCATCTCCGGGCGCGGCCCGTTCGACGACGCGGTCTCGGCGATGCTCGATCAGCTGCTGAGGCGATCGGGTGTTGCCACCAGAGTGATCCCGTACCGGTCCGTCTCGCGGGACGCACTCGCGGCGCTCGACCTGTCGAACGTCTCGGTGATTGCGCTGTCGTACCTGGAACTGAGCGGATCGCCGGCGCACCTGCGCTATCTGATTGCGCGCCTGCGCCAGCGCGCCCCGGGTGTCAGCATCGTGCTCGGACTCTGGCCCTCGGCCGAGTCCGGGCTCGGCGACCCTGCGGCGCAGAAGATGGTGGGTGCCGATCGTTACGTCGCGTCACTGCGTGAGGCCGTGGAGGCAACGCGGGCCGCTCTCGGACAACAGCCGACAGGCCGTGTGGCACGCGGGGCATGACCACGGTGAAGTCGGCTTGAACCGCCGGAAGTGATCCCGGTCGGCGAAGGCGGCCTGCGGCAGTTTGCGAGGTGTCGAAGATCACTTGATCCCCGCCACGCGTCGACGAGTAAATGGAGGTGGGACTTCGAGATTCCACCAGCCGAGCCTGATACTCTGGTCAGCGGGGAACCGGCGCGGTGCCGTGGACGGCCACAGGTCGCGTTCACTACGGGAGACGATTGGTGCGCCTGCAGTTTGACGATCTGACGTTTGATGACGAGATGCGCCAGCTCTGGCTGGGCGGCGAGGAGATCCGCCTCTCACCGAAAGCGTTCGAGCTGCTCGCGCTCCTTATCGCCCGCCGGCCGCGCGCCGTGTCGAAGGCCGACATCAGCGGGCACCTGTGGCCGCGGACTTTCGTGTCCGACAGCAGCCTCCCGTCGCTCGTGTCCGAGATTCGAGACGCGATCCGTGATCATCGACGAAAGCCTGGCTTGGTGCGCACCGTGCACCGGTTCGGTTACGCGTTCCAGGCGGAGCCCGCTCCAATGCCACGCCAGGCGACAGCCGCAATCCCGGGTCCTGACGCGTGGCTTCTCGGCAGGACTGCCGAAGTCGCGCTGCTGCCCGGCGAGAACGTGCTCGGTCGTGAAGGCGACGGAATCATCCTGATGAAATCCAGCACCGTCTCGCGTCGTCACGCACGCATCGTGATCGACGCGAACGGTGCGGTGATCGAGGATCTGAAGAGCAAGAATGGGACGTTCGTCAACGATCGACGGGTCAGCGGCCCGACGCCCGTCGGCGAGGGCGATCACGTACGGATAGGGTCGTTGCTGTTCACGTTCCGCCGATCGCAGGGCTCACAATCGACCGAAACACAGTCGCGCACGGGCAAGCGGCTACGTTCCTGACTTCTGACAGATGCACCGGCCGAGGGAGCCTTGACGCTTGGCGACCATCTGCGCGTACTCGCTCGAGGGCGCGCCGGCGCCGGCCGCGACGGCATCGCGCTTCGATCGACCGCTGAAGCTCCAGCTCGCGCCCATCGTGATGCCGCTGTTCAGCGCGTGGCCGTTGCGTCCAACGACGAGACGCGAGAACGAGGCGAACACATCCACGGAGTCGGTGACCGAGTATGCGAAGCCTCCGCCGGCGTGAACGTAATGAACGCGCTGAATGATGTCGTGCACCGGCCTGTACTGGAGCGGCACGGCTGGAAGTCCGCCCACCGGAAAGTCGATTCCGCCGTGGGTGTATTGCCCGGCAGTCGTCGCAAATACTCGGAACGCCGGGCCGACGAAGTAGCCCACTTCGAGATCGCCCATGCTCCGGTTGTGCGAGATGTTCAGCACACGCTCGACGAACCCGTATCCGAGTCGACCCGACACGAACAGTCCCGGAACTCCCGCGGTGAAGAGCTTGGCAGCATAGGCTCCGACCTGCAGCTCGTGCAACCGTTCGCCGGCGGCGGCATGCCCGTAGAACGGGTAGTCGTGGCTTGGCACGATCGCGCCTATGAAGGGCGTGAGTACGGTGCCTTTGCGCGTCACGTTGTAGCGCACGGACATCCGAACGTCGGTAAAGCTGCTGTGGAAGGTTCCGTCGTCGATCGTGGTGTTGGCGTGCGGGTACGGTCCCCTGTACTTCGACGACACGAACGGTAAGGCCACGTCGATGGCCACTTTGTCTGTCAGGCCGTAAGTCACATCAGACAGCAGCACGACTGAGTTGATGTGGCCGCCGTTGACGCGCTTCGTGCTCGCCAGATGGCGCGTGACGTCGAGGTCCTGGAACGAAACCGCGGCCGTCCCTTCGCCTCGTGCGGGAACCCACGCCTGGGCGTAAACGTCGCGCGAACAGACCAGAGACGCCAGAATACAGACCGCGCCGGCGCTCGCGGCGTACCGACGATTGGCTTTCATGCTTTCGTTCCCTGGGGACTTACGACGTCCTCGTGTGCTTCGCTCTTGCCTTGAGCGCGTTTTCGATTTCGTCCAGATACTTGAGCGGTCGATCCGACGACTTCAACCGGCAGACGATCTGCTGCCGGCTGGACGCGGGCGCGCTCGATGGGGATGCGACGTACAGCGCCTCCGGATGCGCAGGCGATGACGACACCAGGGCTTGCAGCTTCGGGCTCTCGTCGACATCCACCAGGATGACATCGAACGGCACGGTCTTCAGCGCCTGCTCGAGCAGCGTCCAGTCGTCGATGATCGAGACCGTGTGACCGGCCTGGCGCAGCGCTTTGTGCAGCTGCGCGTTGTTCACACCTGCGTTGGGGTCGCGCGACGGCCGCGCGTAGATGAGAACCTTCCCAGGGTACAGAGACGCGTACGCCCGCTGGAACTTCGCGCCGCGTCCCACCATCAGAAATTTGTCGCCACACGCCTGTGCCGCTGGGTACAGCGCCGACGTGCACACAACGAAGGCCACGACGAGTAGTAGCGTTCGCGACATGATGCCTCCTGGTGGTTGGAGTATACGCCGCCGGCACAGCGGAGGATCTGGGAAAACTCTCAAGTTTTCATCAGTGAAGGCGAGCGCGCCCCGGCCACCACAGACGATCCCATAATGTCAGGGGCAGCCGAAATGCTTCGATCAGGTAGATGTCCGACTTGACGCGCGCCGTCGAAGTCAGGAATCCCCGGCCCTGCATGCGGCTGAAGCCCCGGATCGGCTGCAGCGCCTGCGGAATCGTGCCGAGGCTCGCGTTGACCACGCGCTCGGCGCCCGTCTGCGCATCGACCGACACGAGCATGATGTGATGCCCGTCGTCCGTGGGACGGAGACCGTAAATTCTGCGGCCGTCCGTGTCCCACGCGTAAGCGAACCATCCCGGATCGCTGATGACTCGCTGACTGCTCCCGTCAGCGGACACGATGGTCAAGCCCTCGACGGTCTCGCAAAGGATCGAGTCTCCTGCGGGAGACCACTGAGGCCGCACGATAAAGGGCGGGATGCCGGATTTGACGAGCGTCACAGGCTCCGCACGCCCTCCGAGCTGTATTTTCACGAGCGCGACATCGCCCTGCCGTGTTTCGAGGTAGGCAATCCAGTCGCCGGACGGCGACCATGTCGGGGCGTCCTGGAACGCGTCGTTGCCGCCCAGTGCGACCGGCTTTCCACCTGCAACCGAGATGATCCACAGGCGCGATCCGGCGGTCTGAGTACTATCCGATGCCGCCGCGGCCCGCTGAAAGGCCAGCTTCGTTCCGTCGGGGGAGAACGCCAGCGATCCGACGGCCATCGAAGCCGCGCCGCCGAAGTCCGCCTCCGTTACGAGCGGCCGCTGAAGATAGCCTTCCTGGTTCTGCAGCCAAATCTGAAGGCTGCCGCTCCGATCCGTGACGAACGCGAATTGTGTGTTCGTCGGCAACGCGGCTGGATCGAACTCGTTCCGCGTGCTGCTGAGAAAAGGCTTCAGGGGAGACCCGTCGAGCGGGACCTCGAAAAGATCGAAATCGGTCGCCTCAGAGGTGAACGCGATCGTGCGGCCGGCCGGCGACACGCTCGGCGAGCCTTCGTTACCAGGGGTCGTGGTGAGCGGATCGAGCCGGCCTGTGTGCGTGTCCGCAAGCCAGAGGTGCGTTCCCGTGGTCGGCCCGTCGGAGCGCGTGACGACGATGTGACGGTTGTCGGGAGTCCAACTGAACGAAGCAGGCACGAGACCCGGGGAGCTCAAGGCGGGCAGCAATTCTCGCGGCTCGCCGTCGGGCATCGCGATTTCCCAAAACCCCGCCAGCGTCTGTGTGCTCGGTCCCAGCCAGAGCATCAGACGGGATCCATCCGGCGAAAATCGCAGGAACCCGCTCGAGGCGACCTTCCCCTTGAGCGATCCTCGCGCGTACCGGTGCGGCTCACCATCCGGCAGAGACGCGGACCACAGCGTCAGGGTCAGCCCCCCTTTCCGGTCCTCGCGGAGAAAGAACACGGTTTTTCCGTCGGGCGCGACAGCCGATTGCGATGCGCCTTCAATCATCAGTTCGGCGTTGCCGCCAAGGGGCAGCACGCGCCAGAGGGCATCCTGGTCCCGCGCCCGAGAGTGGAAATAGATGTTGCCGTCAGCCGACCACGTCGAGATGAAACAATCGAATCGAGAGTTGGTCACTTTCGTGCGCATCGAAGATCCAAGCGTCCTCGTGAAGATCTGGACGACGCCGTTGACTTCCGCTTCGTAAGCGATGGTCTTGCCATCCGGTGACCACACGGGCGACCCCTGATACCCCTCATCGGTCGCGAATGGCGTGAACTTCTCGAATTGGACGCGTGCACTACCGGGTACGACCGCCGGGGCCAGAAGAAAACCGCTGACGAGGAGCGCGCCGAGTACTGCAATGCGGTGCCACCGCCGCGGCCCCGGCGCGACGGTTGGTGCCACGTACAACATGGCTTCGGACAGATGCTCGCGGATGGTGCGCAAGTCTGCGGCAAGATCCGCCGTGTCCGCGAACCGCTGGCGGGGGTTCTTCGCGAGCAGACGTCGGATGAGCCAGCGCAGCGCCACGGGCAGTGTCGGATTCGCCTGAGCGGGATCCGGCGGTTCGTCGCCGATGATGGCCGACAGGGTCTGCACGGCGGTCTCGCGTTTGAACGGGTGGGCGGCCGTCGTCAGTTCGTACAGCATGACGCCGAACGCGAATTGATCCGACCGGAAGTCCGCGTGCTCGCCCCGCGCCTGCTCGGGGCTCATATAGGGGACCGTGCCGAAAATCAGCCCGGCCGCGGTTTGCGTGGCAGTCGGTCCTTTCGACAGCGCCGCGTCCGGTTCCGGAGCAGTGGCGAGGCCGAAGTCCACGATCTTGACCCGTCCGTCGGGTGTCACCATGACGTTGTCGGGCTTCAAATCGCGATGGACGATCCCGGCGTCGTGGGCGGCGGCGAGCCCTTCGGCCATCTGATGGGCAATCTCGATGACGCGCTTGAGCGCCACGCGCCCGTGATTCATTTCGGCGCGCAGCGATTCTCCTTCGATCAGCTCCGATACCAGGTACTGGGTGTGGCCGTCCGCGCCGACGTCGTAGATGGTTACGATATTGGGGTGGTTGAGCGCGCTCGCGGCGACGGCTTCCTCGGCGAAGCGGCGCTGCCGATCCGGGTCCAGCGCGGTGGCTTTGTGGAGGATCTTGATCGCGACAAACCGGTGCAGGCGCGTATCCCGGGCGCGATAGACCTCGCCCATGCCTCCCGCGCCAATCGGGCAGACGATCTCGTACGGCCCGAAGCGCAAGGGCACATCCGCCATCTCTAGGTCAGATCGGGTAAGTCAGGGCTAGAAGATAGCAGATCGGCGATTCGAGCCGAAATGAGGGAGCGCGGCGTGATTCAGTTGGTGATCTGTGCGACGGCGGCGCCGTACACATGGCGGGAGTCGATGCCCTGCAGCCAGACGACGGTTTTCAGCGCGGATCGACGCCATCCGTCTGCAATCCGAAATTGTCTCTGCACGCCTGAGCCGCGGGACGTCAAGGATTGGAGGCGCTGGATCTTCCTGGCGACGGCCACATGGTGCAGCGTGCGTCCGCCGTTCTCACCGCGCGTCACGACCGAGGTCAAATCGTCTTCCGTGATGGCACCGAGAACTTCGATCCGCTCCGTGTTTGGCGGCGCGTCCGGAAGATCGATCGTGAGATGCAGCGTGTCACCACTGACGCGCGCGGTCACGCGGAGAGGGAGATGCGGCCGGTCCGCCGCCGACTCGATCGCGCGGTGTACCCGATTTCGATCGTTGCCCGGCACGGCCTCGCGGCCATCGACCACGATCTGCGGTGTATAGAGGTTATCGGGACCGAAGACCCGCGAGTAGTCGCTCTGGCGCGCCGTGAACGACGCTGACGAGAACGCGTCCTTCCATCCGAGATCGTTGAAGTAATCGACATGGAGCGCGATGGGAATGATCTCGGCGCCGCCGACCGGCTGGTCGCGCTGCAACGTTTCGAGCAGCGCGTTGGCGGCCGGACAGGTCGAGCATCCGTCGGACGTGAACAACTCGACCAGCACCGGCGCGCGCGGGGCCGGACCGGGGCCGCCGCGCGCGGACAGGACAACGAACATTGCTGCGTAGATCAGTGTCCTCATGGGAGCCAC
>JBBWZJ010000232.1:0-17103 GCA_039648985.1 Acidobacteriota bacterium
AGAGTCCTCTCACTTGAGCGTCACAAGATAGGCGACGAGGTGGTCGATATCCGCCGGCTTGAGCGTCGAGTCGTAAATGGCCGGCATGATGGACTGCCCTCCCGCCGAAAACGTGGGACCGGGGACCACGTACGCGCTCGGATGGAGGATAGATTCGCGGATGTACTGCTCCGGTGTGTGTGCCGTTCCGCTGTAACCTGGGTTCGTCAGCGTTGCGGCCGCGCGGCTGGCGAGCCCGGCCAGCGACGGACCGACGACCTGCACGCCCGGTTGTGTCGAGTGGCAGCTGAAGCACGCCGGCGGAGACTGCCGGAACAGGGCCTCACCGAGCGCGATCGGATCTGCGGACGACGCCGAGACTGGCGCCCCGAACGCCGCATCCTGCGGCGTCGCGGCGCTCACCAGGATCGGGCGCGGCGGCCAGTGGTTGTTGTCGATGTTCGAGACCCACGTCAGGAAGGCGATCACATCCGCGGCGTCCTGATCCGACAGGTGCGGGTTCGGCATCAGCCTGCCGTGCTTCTCTTCCGAGTAGAAGCGTGATGGATCCTTCAGGAACTGGCGGAGATACGCCTCGCCGCGGAGCTGCGTGATCTTCGTGAGGTCCGGGGCGTAATAGGCTCCCTCGCCGAGGAGCGTGTGGCAGTTGATGCAGTCCTTGCGGTGCCAGACGTGCTTCCCGGCGACCACCTGATCGGTCAACGCGTCTTCGTGCGTGAGCCGCCCGAACTGCCTGTGACTGTCGATGGTGAGCGCGATGAACACCAGCGCGAACAGCGTCGTGCCCGCGACGAAGAACAACCGTGTCTGGCGTTTCGTCATTGTCCCCCAGGTGCCGCGGTGTGGGTCGTGCTCACGGTGTCCTGCTCGCGGCAGTCAGCGGCCGTGCACGCCGCAGCGCCGCCGGCTCTACACATGGATGCGCGAATAATTGGCGAGGCCGATCCACGCCGCATAGGTGAGCGCGGCGAACATCACGAGGAAGACGACGATGCACAGCGTGCGCGTAAGACCTGTGGTCGCGGATGATGGCAGCGTCACAACAACTCCTCGCGACTGCGTTCAGCCGCGCAACCAGCGTTCAGGGCAGCTGCGAGGCTCCTGCTCGCTGTTGCTCTCGCGGCCCGCTCCGCCGAGCGACCGGCGGCGATCGCCCCAAGTCGGGCGAGGTCCGATGATTACTGGACGGGGGACGAGGCTGACCGTAGCACGTTTCGACGAAGGCTGTTCGACAAATCAACAGAGGCTGTGTGAGGAAGGGCGCTTCAACCGAGTCGGCCCTTACCTCACTCAGCGCTGCGGGATCGAGCGAGACGAAGGACGACCCGGTGGGGAAACCGCGCTGATGCGGCGCCCCGGCCGGATCGGCACGTTCACGGCTCGCACTGTTCATCGGTGTGGCAGATCTGGACCGACATCAACCCGGGGTTGGCGCTGGACGATGTCTTGATGAGCTGGGCCTCGACGTAATACGTGTAGGACGCAAAATCGAACGGGGGCTCCGTCGGGACCTTGAGACATGTGCGGTAGGCCGCGTACTGGTCCGGCTGGTTGAGGGCCGTGAGCCGCGGCGTCGTGTCGCTGTCGATCTGACCGAGCCTTGTCAGCTGCCCCTCGAATCCACTCCGTATCCCGAGCTGCATGAGACTGACGATGACGCGCGCCCCCGCGCCTGTATCGCGCAATACCGCGCGCAGCTCCGTGCACGCACCCGCCGGCGCCAGATGGTTCGTCATCGTCTGCACCGGGAACCGGATGTCGAGCGTCCCGCCGGCGACGGAGCTCTTGATCGAGACCGATCCGGTGCTATTGAACTGATGCATGCTCAAATCCGCTTCGTCAATCGATCCGGTGACGCCGGCTGCTGACCAGATATCAGCCGGGGTCTGGGCCGCCGCACCAGCCGCCGAACCGAGAACGAAGACGGCTGCAATCAGGGGCGAGTTCAACTTCAGTTTGTGGTCCATCGGTTAGTCCCTTTCGTCGCGAGCAGTGCCAACACAGCTCCAAAGTGCACAGATTCTGCGCGGCCGGTAAGGTGCAAGCGGACTGCCACCGGGCGCGCCGCAAATCATCCGGCCATCCAGTGGGCGCTCCGATCTTCGTCGTGATTGTGAAGGGCTCGGGTGGTTGTTCGCGAGAGCGGCCGAGGGTTGCGCCGGCGTGTGTATCTTTGAAGATAGTCGTTGTCGCGCTTCGGAGAGACGAACGAGTCGCGCTGGGCCACGCCGCCTCTGACGTATGTGACTGCCCCGCAGGTCACGCGCTGCCCCGACCATGGCGCGCAGCCGCCGAGCGAGAACCGGCAGCGGCCGATCGACACCCGCGGCGAAGCCCGTCCGCGCCGAGATGGTATCGTTGTCCAGCAGACACGCGTGTGGTCGCGCACGCCGGGAAATCACGGCGGCTCTCGTACTCGCCTGGTGAGCGTCGAAATCACATGACGAAACCAGCAATCGCCGGCATTGCGCCGCTCTTCATCGTGAACGATGTCCCCGCGGCACTCGTGTTCTATCGCGACCGTCTCGGGTTCGACGTCACGTTTCAAGGTCCCGAACCCGACGACATCTTCTTCGGCATCGTCCAGCGGGGCGCCGCGATGATCATGTTCAAGGACGTCGGCGTCGTTCCGGTGCCCAACTACACCCGAGACGCCAACAAGGGGATCGCTCGCTGGGACGCCTATCTGTATGTCCCCGATCCGGACGCGCTGGCGGCGGAGTTCTCATCGCGCCATGTCGAGTTTTCCGAACCGCTCAAAGATACCCACGATGGCTTGCGCGGATTCGAGCTCAAGGACACCGACGGCTACGTTTTGTTCTTCGGTCGTTCCCGTTCGTGAGCCCCTCCTCCCTCGTCGGCGAGGTGTCAGGCGGCGCTGCCCTCGGGATCAGGATCCCGTGGTCGAGCGGCACCCTGGGCGCACGCATGCGGAAACCGGAGCACGGCGAAGGGACGTTCGGAGGCGGTAATGACGGCAGCTGATTTCCGCCGCATCGCCCTCAGTCTGGATGGCGCCGAGGAGGGGTCCCACATGGGCGCGGTGGACTTCAGGGTCGGCGGCCACATCTTCGCGACGCTTGCGTCGGTGAAGGATGGCTTCGGGAACCTGATGCTCACCCCCGAGCTCCAGGCCGAGTTCGTCGCCGACGCACCAGACGTGTTCATCCCGATCGCCGGCGGCTGGGGCCGCATGGGTGCCACCCACATTCGGCTCGCGAAGGCGGATCGCGACGTGCTGACGGGTGCCCTCAGGGCCGCGTGGAAACTGCGCGTCGAGAAGAACGCCAGGAGCCGCAAGCGGACCGCAACTCGCAGGCGATGACACAGGACCTGGGTCCCAATCACATGGCGGGTCGCCTGTCACGGTCATGTCAGCCGTAGTTCTTTTGCGCTATTGCGGTCTTCCAGGCGACCGCCTAGATTGGCGCGATGCGCATCGCCCGTCATGTTCTCTCGCTGGCAGCCCTCGTCGGCGGAGCGCTCCTGCTGCCCGCGTCCCACGCGTGGGCCCAGGGTTGAGTGCTCATCAGACAGAACGGGCCCGTGTTTGGCTCGTCCAATCCGTATTCGCAGGCTGGCGAAACCCAGGTCAATGTCTCGACCCGTAACCTGAGGTCGAGCGACCACTACAACGGCACCGTCGAACAGGTCGCCCGGCAGACGGCCGACACCTACGTCGTCAACCTGCAGCACATGGTCGACGTCAGCGTGTCGCACAATTTCAGCGACCGCTTCTCGATGAACCTCGGCGTGCCGTTCATCAATTCCTCGTGGGGCATTCCGATGCCCCTGTCGGGCGGACGGGCGAGCCGCGTCGACCAGGTGGGACGCGGTCTTGGCGACATCTCGGTGAGCGGCCGCGCCTGGGTGCTGCCTACCGGGAGGTTCACATCGGGAAACCTCGCGGTGGGCGTCGGCCTGAAGATGCCGACCGGCAACTCGAAGGCCAAAGCCACGTTCCCGAACATCGCCGGCACCAACCCACAGCTCAAGCCTGTCGATCAGTCAGTACAGCCTGGCGATGGCGGCTGGGGCCTGACGATGGACCTGTCCGGATTCAAGAGGATTCCGTACGCGACGTTGTTTGGATCCGCCAGCTATCTGGCGAATCCCAGGGACCATAACGATACGACAGCCATCGGCTACAACATCTCCGCTGCCGCCGTGCCCCCGATCAACCCGGATGGCACGTCCTACAACTCGGTCCCGGACCAGTTCATGGTGCGTCTTGGCGGCGCGGTGCCGATCGGCAGCACGGGATTGGCGTGTTCGGTCGCGTGGCGTGCAGAAGGGTTGCCGCGCTACGACCTGATTGGCGAGAGCCACGGCTTCCGGAGGCCTGGCGTTGAGATGTTCATCGAGCCGGGGGCCAGCTACGCCAGGGGCAGCCACGTCTACTCGGTGCAGATCCCGCTGGGGTACTACCGCAATCGCTTCCCGAACCCATATACGCGGAACAAGGGGGATGCGACCTTCCCCAAGTACATTGTCCTCGCGTCGTATGGGTACCGGTTTGGCGGCGCATCCAAACCGAACGCGTCCCTCAATGCCGCCGCGGTACCCCGCGCGGTCACAGTGGGGGCCGGTTTCAAGCCGTTCACGCTCAAGACCGTCGACGGCGCGGAGAAGACCCTGCCGAACGTGCTCGGCACGGCGACGCTGGTTGTGTTCTTCTATCCGACCTGCCCGTTCTGCAACGTCGCGGCGCCGCACATCCAGCGGCTCTACGACACATACAAGGCGCAAGGCCTCTCGGTCGTCTACATCAACACCAGCCCGGACGAGGAGAAGCTCGTGCGGGGATGGCTCGACGAGCATCACTACACCGTGCCGGTGCTCGTGGGAGCCAGGCTCAAGGACGTGCAGCGGGACTACGCCGTCGAAGCGACGCCGACGCACTACCTCCTCGATGCGAGGGGCGTGGTGCTCTCGAAACATAGCGGGTATCAGCCCGGCGATGCCATCCCGCTCGAGCAGGAGATCAGGAACGCGCTGACCACTGCCGCGAGCTCACGATAGACGCCGCCGTGATTCGGGTGCCGAAAATCGCCGTGCTGCTTCCCTTCGCCGTCATGGTCGGCATCGGGATCGGCCATGCGCAATCAACGAGAACGCAGGATGCCCCCCGCACAGCCCTGACGCAAAGTGCCGTAGTAGCTTCGGCGGAGACCAAGCACCTGACAGTGCGCGCGACACTCTCGGAGAACGAAGCGGCACCCGGCGCGCGGATCTCAGTGACACTCGACATCAGACCGAAACCCGGCATGCACATGTACGCGCCGGGCGGGAAGTACGCGCCGCTGACTCTCCAAATTCCGTCGCAGCCCTTCGTCACCGTCCACGACGCGGTATATCCCCCGGCGGAGGACTATTTCTTCGCGCCGCTGAACGAGCACGCACAGGTGTACAGCGAGCCGTTCCGACTCGTACGCGACGTGACAATCGGCGACGGCAGCGATCGCAGCACGCCGACGCCCATGCCGTCCAGGCTGACGGTGAAGGGGACGCTCCAGTACCAGGCGTGCGACGACAGGTTCTGTTATCTGCGGACGTCGGTTCCGCTCCAGTGGACCCTGAAAATCAAACATTAGACCGTTCGCCGAACGCGCTCGACGCCGTCGGTCGCCCCACCGCGTCTCCTCTCGAGCGCGCCAGCCGCTTCTGCTTGCGCTACCGCCTGCGCCTGCCGGTTCTTCTTGCCCCGATGGCCGGCGCGTCCCCGGCAGCCTTGTCCATCGCGGTGGCGACCGCGGGCGGCATGGGGGCCATGGGCGCCGTGCTTTCGCCGTCTGATGAAATCCGCCACTGGGTGGACGAGTTCAGAGCGGCGACCAGCGGACCGCTGCAGCTGAATCTCTGGATTCCCGATCCGCCGCCGGCTCGCGATCGCGAGCGTGAAGCGCGGATGCGAACGTTCCTCGAGCAGTGGGGCCCGGCCGTGCCTACCGGTGCGGGCGACATGGCGCTGCCGGATTTCTCAGCGCAGTGCGACACGCTGCTCGCGGTCCGGCCCGACGCGGTGTCCTCGATCATGGGGGTCTTCCCCGAGCCCTTCGTCCGCCGACTGAAAGACGCGGGCATCGCGTGGTTTGCGACAGCGACGACGCTCGCCGAAGCGAGGAGCGCTGCGGCGGCTGGCGCTGATGCGATCATCGGGCAGGGATACGAGGCGGGAGGCCACCGCGGATCGTTCGACGAGGCGGATGCCGAGCGGCAGGGAATTGGTCTCTTCGCGCTGATCCCCCGCCTTGTGGATCACCTGGACATTCCGGTGATCGCGGCGGGCGGCATCGGCGATGGTCGCGGCGTGGCCGCCGCGCTCGCCCTGGGCGCGAGTGCCGCAATGGCGGGTACCGCGTTCCTGCGCTGCCCTGAAGCAGCGACCCACCCGGCCTGGTCAGACGCTCTCGCGAACCTGGAGCCCGAGGACACGATGCTGACGCGGGCGTTCACCGGAAGGCTGGGCCGCGCGATCGCGACAGACTTCGTCAAGGCCGCCGCGGCGGCCGGCGCGCCGCCCCCCGCACCGTATCCGGTTCAGCGCGGTCTCACCGCCGCTCTCAAACAGCGTGGCGCAGCCGCGTCGGACCACCATCGGATGCAGGTCTGGGCGGGCCAGTCGGCCGGGCTCTCGAGGGCGATCCCCGCAAGCGACCTCGTCGCGTCGATCTGGCGTGACGCGGTGCAGATCCTGACCGCCGGAACCCCCAAGTCCATCTGACGCGAACGATTCTCAGAGTGCGGGCCCGCTGATCGGAGGGGGCCCGCTCCCGAATGCGCCCAGGCGTCGTCGTTGGCGACCGCTACGGAATGCGGCGCAGAAATAGAAAGGCCACCAGCACCGAAGCCCCGTTCCGCTATCGCAGCGGAGCGTAGCCGAATGCGCGGAGCAGGTCCGCCATCAATCGATGTCCTGAATCGGTCGGGTGAATGCCGTCCGACGTGATGTAGCCCTTGGTGACCGGGTCTTCGCGCCCGCTGGTGCCGTTGAACGCCGTGTAGACGTTCGCGTACGGAATGCCGTAGTGGGCGCTGCTCGTCGCGATATGGCTGTTCATCTGGTCGAGGTAGTAGCCGAGCACCTGCAGGTCGTTGCCGCGAGTCTCGACGGGCTCTTTGATGTCCGCAAACGTATTGGCGCCGGCGTCGACGCCGGCCCAGGGGTTGTAGATCGTCATCGTGCGGATCACCGTATTTCCCACGCTTCGCGCGTTGAGCAGTTCGACGACAATGCCGTCCCAGTTGGTGTTGAACGCAGCCACAGCGCTGCGCAGGCAGTCCTGATTGTCTGCTTTCCCGCACTTGCCGCTCTTGTAGGTTGTCCGCGCATTTTTGAAGTCGACCAGGCCGATGTCCCACGTGATCACCGACGATTGCAGAACGGCGCTGCGGAACACGCTATCGGTGCGCAGGGAATTGAGCAGCCGGCCGCTCGTGGACCCGTTTTGAGCGAGGTTGTACAAAGTGACGCCAACCATATTGTCGGCTTGCAGGTACCCCTCGAACACGCTCACGTACCCCTGCTGGGCGAGGTATCCAGTCGCCAGCGAATCTCCCAGCGCGGTGTAATTCCACTGCTCCGCGGCACGGCCTCCGCCGGCGTATGACATCAATAGAACCGCGCCCGTGAACGCGGCGAACTTCGTGTGAAACATCGTGACTCCTTGTTAAGGGATTCGGCGCACCTGCGCGCTTCTGGTAAACGTCATTCCCGTGGATTGTGCACAGCGTGCAGACGGGCACGGATGCACGCAGGGCGGCCTGCATCACCCCGACGGGACACGAGGCTGTAGTACGCGCGTACTACACGTCGCCACAGATCTCTTGAATTGCTGGAGCTGTTGTATGGTTGTAGGCCCCATGGGCCCATGCTGTGAGACGCTTCGGACGCCGAAGTGACAGCCCGTCGCCACCTCGCTGCCGGGACCGTAATCGCGGTGCTGGCCACGTTGGTGGCGGCCCCCACGGCCGCGCAGCGCGGGCAGGACGGTGCTCTGGTGGGCTCCGTCACTGATCCCTCTGGCGCCGCCCTGGCTGGCGTGACGTTCACCGCGTCGAGCGATCAGCTCATCGGCGGTCCTCAATCAATCGTCAGCGACGCCGCCGGCCTGTTCCGGTTTGCCGTGCTTCCCCCTGGAACGTACGACATCGCCGCCGCTCTTGCGGGATTCAAGACAGTCCGGCGTCGGGGCGTCGTGATTCCCCCGGGCCTCGCGATTACGGTCGAATTCAAGCTGCCGCTCGCCTCGGTCCCTGAAACAATCGACGTGCGGGCGGACCCCGTCATGCTCGACGTGCGGAGCTCTGCGTCGCCGGCGGTAATCGATCGTGCCCTGCTGGACAATTTGCCTCTGGATCGAAATGTCAGCAGCTACGTGAATTTTGCGCCGGGCGTCGTCAGGGATGTCGGCCTGGGGGGGAGCGCTTTCGCGAATCCAATTGCGCTCGATGGTGCCAGTGGGAACGAGCCGGGCTGGGGCACTCCTGCGACGCCGCTGACGCGGAGTTGGGTCGAGGAAATCCAGGTTGTCGGCCCAGGTGCCGACGCGCAGTACGGTGAATTTACCGGCGTGGCTCTGAACGCCATTACACGATCGGGCAGCAACCGGTTTTCCGCCGCCGGAGAGTACTGGGCAACCCGCCACAATTGGGTGGCGACCAACGCCGGATCCTTATCGCCGGCTTTGCGCGCGCAGTTTCGGCCCGCGGAAATCCTCGAGCGCTGGGAAGGCACGGCGCAAGGGGGTGGCCCTCTCGACCTCGATCATTTGTGGTTCTTCGGCGGCACGGATCGCTACCGCAATGACATGCGTCCGGCGGCGTTCAGCAGACGTCCTCGGACGGACGGGGAACCGAAATCCGTCAGCGCCGACTGGCGGACGATGGCCAAGTTGACGGGGGCCGTATCTTCGTCCGCGCGCATCGAGGGGTATCTGGTCTGGAACACGACCGAGGGGCGAGGAACGAATGCGTCCCCGTCCGTGCTGCCGGAGGCCTTGTCGAACACAGATCGCGGGGATGGCATCGGCAACGTTCGCCTCAGCTGGGCTGCGGGTCCCCACACGATCGTCGAAGCCCGGTATGGCGGCAATGACCGCCGGGCACTCGTGGGACCTCCATATGAGCGGCGCGACGGCCCTCCTCCCCACGCGGATCTCGCGACAGGCGTTCAGTCCGTCAATGCGCAAACCTTCAGTGATACGAGGTCGCGTGTCATGACTGGCGCGGCGGCAGTCACCTACTATCGGGGCTATGGAGGCGGGCTCGGGCACGAGTTCAGAGTCGGGGGCGAATACGAGCAGTCCCGCGCCCGCGGGCGTTCAGGGTACCCGGGTGGACGCCTGTACCTCGACGTTGACGGCCAACCCGATCAGGTCGAGTTCTGGGGAGGAGCGACGTACCGGGGGCGGCATAGCCGGACGACGGCGTACGCGCAGGACGCATGGTCGCTGGCGCCTCGTGTCACCGTGAACGCAGGCATACGGTTCGATACGTATCGCAGCGATCCGCCGTACCCAGCCCACTACGCCACGCACTCCCTCGCACCCCGTCTCGGGGTCGCCTGGGATGTCGCCGGCAATCACAAGACGCTCGTGCGGGGTCACTTCGGGCGCTATTACGATCCGATGGTCAGCAGCTTCTACGACTTCCTCGATCCCCTCAGCGATACGCCGGACGTCATCGCACAGGTCGTCGGACCCGAGGAGTTCCGTGAGCTCTATCGGTTTCTGCCGAGTACCGGGTTCGCGCTCGACCGGCACATCCGCCAGTCGTACGTGCAGGAGTCCCTGGTGGGAGTCTCGCGCTCGCTGCGCGGCGGGCTGTCGCTCACGGCTCAGTACATCCACCGTGACTTCAAGGATACGCTCAGCTTCGTCGATACCGGCACGGTATGGCAGCCGCTGGAGCTTCCGGACCCAGGGCCCGACGGCCGGGTAGGCACGAGCGATGATGCCGGGAGAGTGACTGTATTCAACAACACGAACCCCGCATCCGCATACCGGATCCTGACCAACCCGCCGCAAGCTTTCCGGCGCTATAGCGCGGTCGAGTTCATCGCCTCCCGGCACGCGTCGTCGGGTCGGGAGCTCCAAGCGTCGTATACCTGGTCGCGTACGATTGGCAATTACAACAATGCGTTCTCCAGCAACGCTGCGAACAATGACAACAGCATCAATGGGGTATTCGTGAACCCGAACCGCGCTCTCAACAGTGAAGGGCTTTCCGGGTTCGATGCGACGCACGTGGTCCGAGTTCTGGGTACAACCACAGTGCCCTGGGGAGACTGGTCGGTGAGCGGCGTTTATCGCTATGAGAGTGGGGCGCCGTGGAGCCGGCTGGTCGTGTTCTTCACCGGGCTGAATCAGGGTTTCGAGGTCGTCCACGTCGAGCCGCGGGTGCGTGCCACTCCGGCGACGAACGCGGCAGATGTACGCATAGCGAAGAAGCTGGGCAAGCGCGGGGCCCGCACGACCGTCGACCTGATCGCCGACGTGTTCAACGTCACCAACGCGGGCCACGCTCGTGCATTCGTAGAACAATCCGGCCCGCAGTTCGGCCTCCCCGCTGCATGGACGGCTCCCTGCACGCTTCGGGCGGGAGTGCGTGTGGAATTTTGAGAGTGCTGTGGCTTATCCGCTCCGTCTGTTCATGAGCCTCGTCGCGAGCTGCAGCCGATTTGAGACCCCAAGCTTGGCATACACAATACATAACTGGTTGCGGATCGTCTGCTCTCCGACGCCGGATCGCTGCGCTATGTCCTTGTTGGTCCGGCCTGCGAGGATCTCGGCGACAAGCTCGTGCTCCCGGAGCGTCAGGGCGCCCCTCAGGCGGCGTCTGCGGCTGGCGGCAGTCGGCTTCGTGTCGCTCTGTCGCTTGACCATTGCCATGTGGAAAACGCACTGCAGCGCTGTTGTGCACACCGGCGCCGCCCGATCGGGACTTCACGACGGCCGCCGGGCGCCGGTCGCACGCGGTGGCGCATGAGTGTGCCGGTGAGTCGGCGGCAAACGGAATGGGAGCCAACCTCGTCGGACCACGAGAGCTCGATGGCCCTTCTTGCGCAAGCCCAGGCCGGCAACGCGGCAGCTCGCGACATTCTGATCGCCAGATACCTGCCGCGGCTGCAACGCTGGGCGACGGGCCGACTGCCTCGCTGGGCTCGTGCGGTCAGCGAGACGCAGGACGTCGTGCAGGAGACCGTCATTCAGACGTTCAAGCGCATCGAAGCCTTTGATGCGCGGGGTGAGGGCGCCCTGCAGGCTTACCTGCGCCAGGGAGTGCTGAACAGGATTCGTGACGAGATTCGCAAGGCGCAGCGACGTCCGTCGCTGGCCACCCTTGACCCCCGTGTGGCGCACGACGGCGCGTCCCCGCTCGAAGAAGCGATCGGCCGCGAGGCTGTGGATCGCTATGAGCGTGCGCTGGCGCGCATGCGCCCGGAGGACCGCGAAGCCATCGTCGCGCGCATCGAGATGGGCTGCAGCAATCAGGAAATCGCCGCGGCGCTCGGCAAGCCCTCGGCCAATGCGGCACGAATGGCCGTTGAGCGCGCGCTCGTCCGTCTTGCAAATGAAATGCGCAAAGAGACATGACGGAAATCTCGGAGGAGGCGCCCGACGATGCGCAGCTGAACGCGATCTCGAAAGCCGTAAGCGCGGGTACCCCGGTCGACTGGGCAGCTGAAGAGTGCCGAGCCGGGACGGCAGAAGCGCGCGCGACGATCCGTGAGCTCCGGGTCATTGCGGGCGTTTCCGCGCTCCACCGCAGTCTTCCGGCGATCGAGTCTGCGGATCCATCGGCAGAAGGACGACGTGGAGTCGAGCAGGGTGCGCCGATGTGGGGACCGCTGCGCCTCCTTGAACAGATTGGCCGCGGTTCGTTTGGCGACGTGTTTCGCGCGTGGGACACGCGTCTTGACCGGGAGGTCGCCCTCAAATTACTTCGGGCCCATCCCGCCGGCGGTTCTGGCGTCGCGTCGATCGTGCTTGGCGAGGGGCGTCTCCTTGCCCGCGTTCGTCATCCGAACGTGGTCACGGTCCACGGCGCGGATTGTGTCGACGGCGTCGTCGGATTGTGGATGGAGTTCATCCATGGCTGCACGCTCGAAGAACTGCTGCTTCAACAGGGGCCACTGAGCGCGCCGGAGGCGCTGGCGGTCGGACTGGATGTGTGCAGGGCTCTTTCGGTAGTGCACCACGCCGGCATGCTCCATCGGGACATCAAGAGCCAGAACGTCATGCGCGAAGCAGGAGGACGCCTGGTGCTGATGGATTTCGGCACGGGGCGGGAGATCTCCGAAGGATCGTCGTCTCGCGGCACTGAAATTTCCGGGACTCCCCTGTACCTGGCACCGGAACTGTTCGTCGGGCGGCCCGCTACCGTGCAGAGTGACCTTTACAGTGTTGGCGTGCTTCTCTACCACCTGGTGAGCGGCTCGTATCCGGTGCAGGGAACGTCCTTTGCGGAGCTTGCCGACGCACACGCCCGCGGAGTTCGAAAGCTGCTTCGCGATGCCCGTCCCGAACTCCCTGCAGCGTTCCTCGATGTCGTCGAGCGCGCGCTCGAGCCCGACCCCGAGAAGCGCTTCACGAGTACTGGGGCCCTCGAACGGGCGCTGGCCAAGGTCATGATCGGCGTGCACGCAGCCGGCGCGCATCGAACCGCATTAGAAGTCCCTTCTTCCATGCATGGGCCACGGTGGAGACGGGGCAGAAAATTCAAGGTCGTCGCGGCAGCTGCGTGCATCGTGACCGCCGCGCTTGGTTATGCAGTCGCCTTGAAAGTGAGCGGGACCAAACACATGTTCGGCACAGCCGCGCGTAATCTCAGCAGCGGTCCACCCGACGCGCGTTCGCCCGCACCGGATCTGCAGACACGCAGAATCCGACTTCCGGACGCCATGTACACGGGGCGACCTTCGCCCGACGGCCGGCTCCTGTCGTACGTCACGCTAGAGGGCAACCTTGCACTGTTCGATCTCGAGAGCGGCGAGACGCGGCGGCTGACGAATAAGGGAGATTCGGCTGAATCTGCGGAATCGCAGATGGCGATCTCGCCCGACAGCCGCTGGCTGGCATACACATGGGCCGCGCTGGATGGCGCGTTCGAGCTACGCGTCATCCAGACGGACGGCAAGTCGCCGCGGGTGCTCCTGCGCAGAAACGATGTGGATTTCCCGATGCCGGTCGCATGGTCGGGAGACGGTAGCCACCTGCTCGTGGTCTTGGAAATGAAACGCAAGGACATCGAGATCGCCCTTGTCTCCCTGGACTCGGGGCGGGTGGACGTGATCCGAAGTCTGCGAGCTCCCGTTCCGAGGCAGGTCAGCTTGTCACCGGATGGTGCGTTCGTCGTGTACGACCATCCGGCGACCGCTGAATCAGCGGACCGCGACATCTTCATCGCGCGCGTATCCGACGGACACGAGGAGCGGCTCGTCACGCACCCCGCCAACGACCTTTTCCCGTTCTGGTCCGCAGCCGGCGACGAGATCATTTTCAGCAGTGACAGGGCGGGTTCGCTGGGGCTGTGGGCACTACCCGTCTCCAGTGGCCGCGCCGCCGGTGGTCCGGTTGCGCTGCACCGAGATCTTGGCCGCTTCTATCCCCTTGGCCTGACCGAGGCCGGGACGCTCTATTACATGCTGCAAACCGGCATGGTTGACGTCTATACCGCACCACTGGTTTCGCCGCGCTCCGATCGCGTGGGGATTCCGGAAGCGGTCTCGTCTACATTCGTCGGCTCGAACAACTCTTCCTCCTGGTCGCCTGATGCGCGCTTTCTCGCGTACGTGTCGGTACGCGGCGCTGTCGATACAGATCCATTCTCCCGGGTGCTGGCGATTCGGAACGTGGTCGACGGTACCGAGCGTCTCCTGCACCCGCCACTGGCGTTCTTCATCGCTCCGCGATGGAGCCACGACTCACGCACGATCCTGGTACGGGGCACGGATCTCGATGGGCGCGCCGGGAGCTTTCTTGTCGACGCAGTTACGGGAGCGGTTCACGGCACAATGCTCGCGACGAGCGTGCGCGGTCAGACAGCGGTCGGGAACGTCGCCTGGTCACCGGGCGGCGATCGACTCTGGTTCGATCGCCCTGGCGTCGGGCTGTTCGAGCGTGCCACAGTGGGCGGCACGCCGAAGAAAATTCTCGACTACGCCGCCGAAGGACTCGCATCCATCGTGCCACAGCCAGAGGGATTTCGTGTCTCGCCGAACGGACGCGCGTTGGCGTTCTACGGCACGGACAAAAACACGGGGCCTGGCGTCACCGTTCTCAAGGTCAAGTTCTTCGAGGACCCCTCGCGCGAGCTCGTGCGCCTCACGCGTCCGGATGTCTTCACGTCACTCGCATGGGCGGCAGACGGCACCGGACTTCTTTACAGCCGACGGGCGAACCAGTCCGCGACGTCGCTCTGGTGGATTTCAACCGGCGGCGGGGAACCGCGCCAGGCCGGCCTCACTCTGAACGGGCTGCGCGGGCTCGACGTGCGCAGCGATGGCCGAGCCCTGACCTTCACAGCCGGAGCGCCCAAGTATGAGCTCTGGAAAATGGACAATCTGTTGTCCCGTCCACCTGCCCCGAACCCGGAACCTCAAACCCGGAACCCCGAACCCTGAACCGGCGCCTCGCCTCACCTGCCGACGCGGAACGCGGCGAGAAGCCGTTGCGTGCTGGTCCCGTTCGTGACCGTGAGCTCGACCGCGTAGTCTCCTGCGGCAAGCGCCGCAAGCGTGACGTCGGCGGCAAGCCAGCGCTGGCTCTTCTCGTCGGTGCGTTCGCTGACGGTGACCGGAATCGCGAGCGGCTGACCGCCGCGGTCGAGGAGGCGTCCGGCACCGGGCTTTACCTCCGCGGCTGCCGGGAACTCGAACCGCGCGCGCTCGGTCCGGCTGAAAAGGAAGGACGCCGCCGGCACGAGGCGGTTCCCTGTCACGGGCCCGCGCCGGAACAGCATGGGCGGGGATTCGCTGCCGGCCACATCGACCGACGTGTTGCCCGACAGGCCCTCGCCAGTCGCATCAGGGCCGGTCATCCGTGCGCGGACATCCAGCTGTGACGCCGATGCATTCAGGCCCGCCGGCAGCGACACCGGCACCGCGAAGGAACGCGCGCCCGCCGCCAGCGTGACCTGCGCGCTGGCGGACTTTCCACCTGCGCTCACGGTGACGTCGATCGTACCGCCGGCGCGCGGCAAATCCGAGCCGGGGCCGGACGACAGCTCACCCGCCACCCACACCGTCGACGGGGCCGCGGAGCCTGCGTTGCGCAGCGCCACGGCGTTGAGATTGAGCCGCGAGTCCGGCCGGATCCTGGCGAGCGACGCCATCGCCGCGTGGAGGGATGCCATGCCCTCCCCCACCGGCGCGGCCGCGGCCGCCTTCGCGGCGGATACTTCGGTCGCGGTCGCCGCCCGATACCCCTTGCGTGCGCGCACCTCGACGCCCGGCCGTTTGACGCGGACCTTGATGCTGTGGAACCTGCCGTCGAGTTTTCCATTCGTGGAGTAATACCCGAGCAGGTAGTAGGACGTCAGGTCATCCGAGATGCGCTTCAACCCCTTGTCCAGATCGTTGGTGTCCAGGACCGGGAGGCCGTCTGTCGCTCCAGCGAGGCCGCGCAGCGAGTCCATCCGGTTCCGGAGGTTTCGTGCGTCGACGTCGATCGGCGGCGGGGCCGAGGGGCCCAGCGGGCTGTCGAACACACCGAGACCTCGCGGATCGACGGTATAGAAGCTCGAATTTCCCCGGTTCGCCCGGTCGATGAGGTCGCGAAAGTACTGGTCGTCGTCCATCATCGCGAGCTGCATGCGTTCGCCGTCGCACTCGGTGCGCGAGTATGGCTGCGTCGCATTCCGGTTTTTCGTGGTGAGACGTCCGCTGGGATCCACCGAGATCGGATCGACTGGCGCGGGCTTGACATCCGACAGCGCGGAGTCCGGACGGTAGAGCAGCCAGCCCTCCGACACCGTCACGATCGCCTTGCGCTCCTCCCGCAGATCCCGCAGGTAGTTCACGAGCTCGGTGAGCGAGTCGAGGGTGGCGCGCTCGCGCCGGCGGGCGACCATCGCGGCGGCGGTCGGCGACAGCAGCCCCCCGCCCAGCGGCGGGTAACACGTGGCGTAGAGTTTTTCCCGGTCGTCGAACTCGACAGTGCCGCGCTGCCCCCACGGCCAGCGCGCCCGCAGGCCACTGGCCATCACCTCGGTCTTGCGCGCGAAGACCACGTCGGCCGCTGACATCTTGGGCGTCATCAGACCCACGAGATCGTCAGGGCCGAGGATCTTGTCAATCAGACGAATCAGCGGTTCGCGGACGCGCCAGCCGCTGTCGACGGCAACGTGCGGCGTATCGAGGAAGATGACGAACAGCCTGTTGCGCGGGTTCGCGGCCAGCTGGCGGGATTCTTCGATCGTGTTGGGTTCGGATCGCTGATTCTGCGGGCCCGCGGGATTGATCACGATGTGCTCGAACGACTGCACCGATTGCGGCGCGCCATCCTCGAACACTTCGAAGTCGTCCGCGTTGAGATCCTGGACCGGTGTGCCGTTCTTCGTCGGATAGACGTCGACCCTGACGAAGTTGGCTTCAGTCCGGAAGGTCGCCGGGGGCGGCTGCTGCTCACCCTGCGGCGATTTCGTGGCTCCGCCGGACTGTGCGAGGGCAACCGTCGTTGCCGACACGGCGAGCGCGATCAACGCGAGAGAACGGCAACGCACGTGTTCGGTCCTGTCTGGCAGACGTGGGGTCGCTTGGCGGTTCCAGTGTATGCCAAACCCGACGTGGTGAGACCTGGGGCGGTGCATGGTCCGGCTTCGCCCGCGTCTGGATCTTAGCCATGCATCCAGCCCTCAATCGGAACGGGGAGACGGTCCCCCGTCGAATCCGGCCGAATCTCGAAGGACCCGGCCCACGGCCGGATGGCAGCCGCTTTGCGTCGACCGGCGAATTCCCAGGACGCGGAGGGCGCCGTGACGACACGCAATTACGACGACTGGACGATCGATCGGTGGAAGGTGGATGCGAAGTTTCCGTCCGTCGAGCTGGACGAATCGTCCGTCGATCTGGCCCCACCGCTCTGGAAGGACCTCACGCTC
>JBBWZJ010000258.1:0-20058 GCA_039648985.1 Acidobacteriota bacterium
TCGATCGACGTCAAAGCGGGGAGCGAGGGTTACCCCCCGGACCTCGATACACTCGTCGAAGGTGTGAGCGTTGCGAACGACGCCAGTGGACGGAAGCTCAAATTCCTCCGGCGCGTGCCACGCGATCCCATCACCAACTCGACGGAGTGGGGCAAGCGGTCGTACTCCGACAAGCCGGATGCGACGACATGGGGCGGCTCGAATGTGTACGACGTTTACTGCAAGTCAACGGCGAAGGCGCTGGACGGGACCAAGTACATTGACTGGTGATCCGGGGCGCTCGCGGCTGTCGAAGGACGCCGGGGGAGTATCGATGTCGAACACGGAATCCTGGACCGTACCCACGCGATCGTCCATCAGGACGATGCGTGCGTGGCTGCGTGTCCGCGGTTCGTCAGGCCGGCTGCGCCGGGGTGCGTCCGGATTCACGCTCATCGAACTGCTCATCGTCATCGCGCTCATCACGATCCTCGCAACGATGGGCATCGTCCAGTACCGCAATTCCATCCAGAGCACGCGTGAGTCCGTCCTGCGAACGGACCTGTTCCGCATGCGGGATGCGATCGATCAGTACTACGCCGACAAGACGAAGTATCCTGCCTCGCTCGAGGCGCTCGTGACCGACGGGTACATGCGCAAGATTCCAGAGGATCCGATCACCAAGAGCGCGGACACCTGGCAGACCGTCCCCGCGGAACCCGATCCGAGCAATCCCTCCACCGAACCGGGGATCTACAACGTCAAGAGCGGCGCCGAGGGCACCGCGCTCGACGGCACTCCGTACTCGGATTTCTAATAGTCCCGCGCTGCCGCGCCGGCACTGGCGCCAGTTTCATTCACCACGTCCGGTCGCCAGTTTCCAGTCGACAGCACTGGTCGCGACTGGCCACGCGCCAGTCTCCAGCACCCCGGCACTCCTGGCCCGCCTTCGCCGCGAACGCGGCTACGGCGGGTCCGCCGTAGCCCCGCGAGCCCCAAACGCGGGCGGAGGCGGACACCTTGCACGGTTTGGCACCCCTGGCACTCCTGACCCTTGGCCCCCTTCGCCGCGAACGCGGCTACGGCGGATCCGCCGTAGCCCCGCGAGGTCTGAACCGCGGGCGGAGGCGGACACCCTTGCTGACGCGTACAACAAAAAACCGCTGTGGGCGCGGTGCCCACAGCGGTCTCGATGATGCCTCGGCCGGGAACTACGAACTACGGCTTGACGACGATCGCCGTGGTGCCTTCGCCGCTCGGGCCGCTGCCCTGGACCACGCGGACGGTGACCACCTTCGTTCCGGTCGTCGTGTAGCTGACCGTCGCGCGGTTACCCGTCGTCTCCGCGGTGGCAGGAATCGCGCCCGCACCGAAGTTCCACTCGTACCTGGTCACCGTTGATGTCGCGCCGGATACCTGTGCCGTCAGAATGACCGTCTCGCCGACACTCGGGTTGTTGTTCGACGCCGTGATGGTGACCGCCGGCGGCTGGCCCGGCAGTACGGACACGTCGGTGGACACTGATTCAGAGAAGCCGCTGGCTTCCTGCGCGGTGGCGGTGACGGTATACGTCCCCTCCGTCGTGTAGGTATGGTTGATGGTGGTCGAGCCGCTTATCGCGCCGAGCGACCGCCGGGTGCCGTCACCGAAGTCAACGATCACGTCGCGAACGTTGGCCGTGGACCCGACGTTGACGGTGAAGGTCGCCGGGACGCCTGCCGACACAGGCGTCGTGGGTCCGGAGATCGTGATGCCGGTGCGGGGATTGAGGCCGACGCTCACGTCCGCCGTCTTGCCGGCGACGTTGGCCGTCACCTTCGATGGGCGCGAAGTGTTGAGCGTGACTGTCGCAACTCCGCTCGCATCTGTCGTCGCGCTCGAGGCCGACAGCGTGCCTGTGTCGCTCGAGAAGGTCACCGTCACTCCCGGGACCCCGGCGCCGGATGCGTCTTCGACTCGCGCCGAGATCGTCGAATTGCCGCCGGCCGGGCCGAGCGTCTGCGGTGTGGCGCTCACGAGCACGCGTTCCGCGGCTGCGCTGCCAATCTTCAGGTTCTCGAGCTTGCCGGAGGCCCCGCCGGAGTACGCGGTGATCGTGGCGAGCCCGCTCTGGCCCTGCGCGCTGAATCTGACCCGCACTTCACCGTTCTGGGTCCGCGCCTCGCGCGGCTCGATCGTCCCGAGCGTGGTCGTGAAGGACACCAGGGTGCCGTTTTGTACCGGCGTTCCCGCTCCCGCACGCGTCGAAGTAGTTGTGGGCGCCGCCGGCGTTGTCGTCGTCGTGCTGCCCGGGGTATTCGTCCCGCCTGTCGTCGGCGTCGTGGGGGTGGTACTCGTGGCCGCCACTCCGTTTTCGATGACGGTGACGACGATTTCGACCGTGCCATTGAGCGGGACGCTCGTCGCGGCGGGGAACAGCGAAATGACTGAGCCCGTGGGCGCGAGGAGAGGCACCTTGTCGCACGCGCTCACGAGCAGGAGCAGCGCGGCGGCGACGGCAGTCGAGCGGCGGGCGTGTGTTACCATAATTGACGCTAAGGATAATACTCTCATGTATTTAGAGGGTCAAGACGGCCAGCGCGGGTACGCGATGGCGGCACTGCTCGTGAGCATCGGGGTCATGATGGTCCTGATGTCCGTGGCGATGCCGGTGTGGCGTCACGAAGTGCAGCGTGAGAAGGAAGCGGAGCTCATCTTTCGCGGCGAGCAGTACGCGCGCGCCATCAATCTCTATCAGCGGAAGATGGGTCCCGGCAACTTCCCGCCGACCATCGACCTGCTCGTGCAGCAGCGGTTCCTTCGCAAGAAATACAAAGATCCGATCACCGGCGGCGACTTTCAAATCATTCCCGTCGCGGCGGGCATCCCGCAAGGACCGCCGCAGCAGCAGCCAGGCGGGGGACGCGGCCGCGGGCAGGCGCCGGGGTTCGGGCAGACGCAGCAGGGCCGCTCGTCCACGCAGCCGCCGGCCAGCGTTTTCGGCCGCCCCTCGGGACAATTTGGTCAAGGCGGTCAGGCGGGCGGCGGGATCATGGGCGTAGTCAGCAAGAGCAAGGAGACGTCCATTCGCGTGTACCACGGGGCGACGCACTACGATCAGTGGACGTTCCTGTTCTCCAACGTCAGCAACCGTCCGGGCGGTGCGGGCGGTCGCGGTGCCCCGGGCATCCCCGGCGGCCAGCGCGGCACTGGTGGGCGCGGCGGACCCGGGAACCCGGGCGGGGGCTTGAGCGCACCTGGCATGCCGGGCGGCTTCGGCGGGCGGGGCGGCGGGCGAGGCGGCCCCCCGGGATCCGGTCCCGGCCGGGGACTGGGCGGCCGCTAGCGTCACGAAGCGAGAGGGTCGAATCACTGTTAGTTTAGGACGGCCCCGCGGCGTCGGCGGCTGACAAGAATTTCCAGCGCGCCATCCGTGCCCGCCGGCGCGGCACGCCCCTTCGTATTGCAAGTTGCAGGCGCGGCACGTCTAATTGTCGGAATGCCTGCCGACCGGCCCCGCTCCCCACACCACCTCTCCGAAGCGCCGGCAGACGGATCACTCGTGCGCGGCATTGGTCTCTGGCAGGCCACCGCGCTGAACATGATCGACATGATCGGTGTCGGCCCGTTCGTCACGATCCCCCTGATCGTCTCGACGATGCACGGTCCCCAGGCGATGCTGGGATGGATTTTCGGCGCGCTATTGTGCGTGTGCGACGGCCTCGTGTGGGCGGAGCTCGGCGCTGCCATGCCGCAGGCCGGCGGTCCGGTGCGCTATCTCCGCGCCATGTATGGCCCGAAGGCCGGCGGATGGCTTGCCTTCCTGTTCGTGTTTCAGCTGACGTTCAGTGCGCCGTTGTCGATGGCATCGGGCGCGATCGGCTTCGCTCAATACACGGAGTACCTGTGGCCGGCGCTGCACACGACCATTGCGGCGCGGCGGTTCGGCGTGCCGGTTCCCTTGGTCGGCAGCACGTTCGTGGACGTGACGATTACGAACGGGACCTTTCTGGCGATGGCAACCGTCGGCACGGCGGTGTTCCTGCTGTATCGGCGCATCGGGGCCATCGGCAGGCTTGGCGCCTTCCTCTGGGTCGGCGTGATCCTGACCACGCTCTCCGTCATCGCGACCGGCGTCACGCATTTCAGCGCTGCGCGGGCGTTCACGTTCCCGCCGGGCGCACTCACGCTCACGCACGGGTTCCTGACCGGTCTTGGCGGCGCACTCCTGATCGCCGTCTACGACTACTGGGGCTACTACAACGTGTGCTACCTGGGCGGAGAGATTCGCGATCCGGGCCGCGTCATTCCACGCGCGATCCTGCTTTCGATCGCGGGCGTCGCCGCGCTGTATCTCACGATGAACATCGCCATCCTCGGCGCCATGCCGTGGCAGGAGGTGGAGAAGTCGCGTTTCATCGCCTCTGACTTCATGGCGAGGTTCTGGGGTCCGCGTGTCGGCGCAGTCGTGACGGTGATGATGCTCTGGACGGCCTTCGCGTCCGTCTTCTCGCTGCTGCTCGGCTACTCGCGGGTTCCGTATGCGGCCGCGCTCGAGGGTGACTACTTCAAGGTGTTCGCGAAGGTGCACCCGACGCACCATTTTCCGCACGTCTCGCTGCTGTGGCTCGGGGGCACGGCTGCCGTCTTCTGTCTCTTCAAGCTGGCGGACGTGGTGACGGCGCTCGTCGTCATCAGGATTTCAGTGCAGTTCCTCGCGCAGACGATCGGCATCCTGGTGCTTCGCCGCCGCCGACCCGACATGCCGCGGCCGTTCCGGATGTGGCTGTACCCCGTGCCGGCCGTTCTGGCCTTTGTCGGCTTCGTTTACGTGATCATCATGCGGCCGAAGTCGCTCGAGTCGATTCGCCTGGCGGTGCTGGTGGTAGTCGTCGGGACGCTGCTGTTCTTCGTCCGCCGAAAATGGGGACACTCAACTGACCGGTAAGTTGACTGTTCATGTTTCGGGGAGCGTCAGCTGACGCTGTCCACGACGGCGTCGTGAAACGCGCGCCGGATGGCTCCGATACGGGTGTTCTCGCGGGTCGGATGGACGCGGTTGGTCAGGAGCACGGCGTACAGATCGCGTTCTGCGTCAATCCAGAGCGAGGTGCCCGTGAAACCTGTGTGACCGATAGCCGTGGACGACAGGCGCGTCCCGCAGGACGACGTGGGGAGCATCGTGTCCCACCCGAGCGCCCGGGAACTGCCCGGTATGTCGATGCGGCGGGCCGCGAATTCGCGCAGCGTGCCGGGATCGGCCAGAATCCGGTCGCCCGCCAGCGTACGCAGGACGGCGCGGGCGAATGCGCCGACCGCCGCCGCCGTTCCGAACAGGCCCGCGTGTCCCGCCGCGCCACCGAGCGCCCACGCGTTCTCGTCATGCACTTCACCAACGAGGGTTCGCCCGCGCCACGCATCGAACTCGGTCGGCGCCGTGCGCAGCCGCCAGGTTCGCGGCGGGTTGAACGTCAACGGATCGGTCGAGACGAACGATGCGACCCGCCGGAACTGCGCAGCGAGCGACGCCGCAGGTTCGAGTCTGCCTGACGCGCCCGCGGGCGTGCGCGCATCCTCGAGGATGAACCCCAGGAGCATGAAGCCGAGATCGCTGTAGATCGAGCGGGACCGCGGCTCGTACTCCAGCGGTATCCGGCAGATGGCTGGTTCGAACTCCACTCGTCCCGTGTGATCCCGGAAAAATGGGAGGTACGCCGGCAGGCCGGAACAGTGGGACAGGAGGTCGCGCACGGTGACGGCCTCACGGTCGCGTCCCCGCCACTCGCGCAGGCGCCCGCTGACAGGCTCATCGAGCGCGAGCACAGCGTCGTCCACCGCGCGCATCGCGAGTGTCGCGGTGGCGATCGGCTTGGTGATCGACGCGAGATCGAAGATCGTGTCCTCGGCGATGTGATCGTCGTACGGATCGTAGGTCTTTGCTCCGGTGGCGTGCCGCCACAGCGCACCCGTGCGGCGGCCGACTTCCGCGCAGGCCCCCGGGAACGCGTGCTCGGTGACGCCGCGCGCGAGCAAGGCAGCAACCGGTTCGAAGCCGTTCACGAGGCTCACGCGGTTGCGACGGCGGGCAGTTCCGGCACGACGAACGACAGCAGCCATGCCGATCCGCTCGTCACGGCAGCGCCGAGAAAGGCGTACCAGGTCCAGGCGCAGGCGCCGGTCGTCCACGCCCACGCCACAGCCGCCGTGCCGAGCAGCATCCCGCCCAGCATCGCGCGTGATTTGACGCGAGTGCCCAGAACCCCGCTGAGGAACGCGCCGAGGACCGGGCCCGCGGCGAGCGACAGCACCGACAGACCGGAGTCGAGTACGGACTTCGTGACGTACTCCGCGCCGAGCGCGACGCCTATCTGCGCAACACCCCAGAACACCGTGGCGGTCTTCGACACGCGCATCAGCGTGCGTTCGTCCGCGTCGGGCCGGACGTACTTCTTATAGAAATCGTTCACCGTCGTCGCGGCGAGCGCGTTGATCGAGGGGGAGAGGGCGGCCGCGACGATGGCGGCGACGATGAATCCTGCCGCACCGTGGGTTAGAGCGGTCACGATGAAGAGCGGCAGGATCTCGTCGTTGGACGTGAGGGGGCGGGGGAGCGGTGTGTGCTGGTAGTACGTGAACAGCATCACGCCAATGACCAGAAAAAGCGCGAACTGCGCGAAGACGATGACGCCGCTCAGCACGAGTCCGGCCGCGGCGTGCCTGGAGGATTTCGCCGAGAGCAGCCGCTGCACGAGGAACTGGTCGGTGCCGTGGGTCGCGAGCGTCAGCGCGACCCCGCCGATGAGGCCGGCCCAGAACGTGTACACGCGATGCGGATCGATGCTGAAGTCGAGCAGGCGGAAGTGCCCGGCGCCTCCGCCGGTCCGCACGACCTCCGCCCAGCCGCCTGGAATCAGGTGGAGCAAACCTGCGAACACGACCAGCGCGCCGGCGATGTAGACGAACATCTGCACGACATCGGTCCAGATGACTGCCGAGACGCCGCCCCGCACCGTGTACACGATCATCGCCGCGCCGAGGACGACGACCGTGAGGCTCACGGGCAGATGCGTTACGACCGAGATCACCAGCGCGGTGGCAAAGAGGCGGATGCCGTCGGCGAGCGTACGGGTGACGATGAAAATGATGGCCGCCGTGTTCTTGACCGCCGGGCCGAATCGGCGGTGCAGCAGTTCATACGACGTGAAGAGCTCGCCGCGGAAGTACGCCGGAAGGAACAGCACACTCACGAGGATGCGCCCGACGATGTAGCCGACGGCGAGCTGGAGGAAGGTCATGCTGCCGGCATACGCGCCGGCCGGGACACCGATGAAGCTCAGCGTGCTCGTTTCGGTCGCGACGATCGTGAAACAGATCGCCCACCAGGGCACGGAGCGGTCCGTCAGGAAGTAATCGCGGGTGGTCTTCTGGAATTTCGCGAACCAGGATCCGAACGCCGTGATCGCCACCAGGTACCCGGTGATGACGAGATAGTCGAGCCAGGTGAGGACCATCTGCAGGCGGCGGGGTCCCGGTCAGCGCGACCCGGCCGGGCGCGGGGGCGGTGCGGCGAACGCGCCGCGGCCCACGAGCGACAGGTAATCGGGGGACGCCTGCCGCGGGTTGATCAGGCTGTCGTACGAGAACAGGATCACCCCGGTCGCGCCGAGCCGTCTGGCGGTCTGGATGTTGTCGATCGTCTCCCGCGGCGAGAGGCGATACGAGCCGATGCCGGCCCACACCGCGCGCGTGCCCGCGATCCCGCGGACCCCGGCAATCAGCTCGGCGAAACGGGTCGCCTCGGTCGTGTAGGCCATCGGGCAGATCGCATCGATCAGATCGGCCTTGAGCCAGCTGCCCCAGTCCTGCAGGCGGTGCTCGAGCGCGTCCTGCGCATCGGGCGCCGCCGCCGCGGTGACTTGCGCCTCGGGGCGCTCGCCCTTGATTGCCGCACTCAGTCGCCGGACGAGCGCCGTCATCCTCGAGACGCGGAAGCTGCGCCACTCCGCGGGCAGCGCGTCGGGGTAGGCAAACAGATCGACCGTTTCCCGCGCGTCGAGGGCGTGCCGTGTGGCATCGCTCAACCCCGGCCGGACGAACGCCCGGAACTGCCGGATCGCGGTGCGGCTGTAATCGAACCTGTCGCTCGGATACCGCGCGTAATCCAGATGGATGCCGTCAATGGCGTAGCGGCGTGCGATGTCCCGCACGACGGCTTCGGCATAGAGCGCCGCGTCCGCATGGATGGGCGATACGTACAAGCCCTCGACGTCCGTCAGCTCCGCCCGGGTCCAGCGCGCCAGCTTCCCGAGGTACGCGGGGTTCTCCGGTTCGACCTTCGCGAGGTCCTGCGCAATCTCGCGCGGGATCATCAGCCAGCCCGGATGGCGATAGATAACATGCTCGCGCGCGGAAGGCAGGTCCACCGCGCTCGACACGAGGTTGACGTTCACCCACGCGTGCACCCGCAGGCCGGCGGCGTGGCCGGCCTGGAGCACCGACGCGAGTGGATCGAAACCTTCGGGCTGCCGCAGCAGCTCGGGCGGCCGCGGCTCGATTCCGTTGAGGAAATAGGAATCGCCGCGCCCGCGCACCTGGACGAAGAGCGTGTTGAAGCCGTGATCGCGCGCGGCGCGGACGAGCGCGGAGATGTGCTCCTGGGTCGTCAGCGACCCGCGAAGAACCCACATCGCCCGGATTTCATCGGGTGGCGCTGGCGCGTCGTCGGACGTCGGCGGCGGGGCTGCGCCGGCGAACAGGCTCCCTGATCGCCCTGCCGCGCACACAGCCAGCAGGAGCGTGAGCGCGGCGAGCGCGCCCACCCGTGTCCGGCGTCCAGAATGGCTCATAAAACGCACGAATGTAACAGTCCACGGCTCGGGGTGTCAACGCGCCTGTGCCCGCGTTCCCTGCCGGCGTCATGGTGTGCCGTGTGGCGCGCGTGCCGGGTACGCCATAATTCCACCGACCTCGCTGAGTTGCAGAACGCATGATGCATGTCCTCGGGTTGGATGCCGGCGGTACGAAGACGGTGTGCCTGCTCGCGAACGAGCAGGGCACGGTGCTCGCGTCCGCACGCGGGAGCGGCGCCAACCTGCAGGCCGTCGGCGAGCTTGCGGTCGAGAAGGTGCTGCACGACGTCATGGACGAGGTCCTCGACGAACGAGGCGTCGCGCCGGCAGCAATCTGCCTGGGGATCGCGGGGGTCGACCGGCCCGACGATCGCGCAGTGATCCGCGGCATCATGAAACGGATCGGCAGACAGGCCCGTGTTCTCATCGTCAACGACGCGCTCGTGGCCCTCGAGGCCGGCGCACCGGAACAACCCGGGGTCGTTGTCATTTCGGGGACCGGATCCATCGCCTACGGACGGAATGCGGCGGGCGAAGCCGCACGCGCCGGCGGCTGGGGCTACGTACTGGGCGATGAGGGCAGCGGGTACTGGATTGGCCGTGCCGCGCTCCGCGCCGTGCTGCGCCAGTCCGACGAGCGCGGACCGAAGACAGCGCTGTCGGAGCTTCTGCTGGCGCACTTCGGCGTGAGCCAGGCGCAGGGCCTGATCCACGAGGTGTACCACTCGACGCTCAAACCTTCTGCGATTGGCGCCCTCGCAACCTGCGTGCAGGAGGCGTTCACCGCGGGCGACGCCGTGGCGCTCGGAATTCTCCGAGGCGCGGCAAACGAGCTCGAGAGCTCGGCGCTCTCGGTGGCGCGCCGGCTCGACCTGATTGGCCAGCGCTTCACGTTCATTCTGGCCGGCGGCATCTTTCGCGCGGTGCCCTGGCTCACGGGTGAGCTCGAACAGCGCCTGCCGGCCGCGGCCCCCGGCAGCACCGCGCGCCTGCTCGATCGTGAGCCCGCCGAGGGGGCCGTCAATCTCGCCTTGCAGGAGGCGCGTGGCGGCGCGGCCGTGCCTGCCTATAAACTGGGATCATGACCGTCGATCACACAGGCCCCGCGGCATCCGCGGTCGCGCGGAGCCCGCGCGTGTCGATATTCTCGACCGAGACCGCTGTCGCGCGCGCGCTGGCACAACGGATTGCCGCCGCCGTCGCGGTGAATCCCGCCATCGTGCTCGGACTGCCCACAGGCCGGACACCGCTCGCGCTCTACCGCGAGCTCGGCGCGCTCCATGCCGCCGGGGCCGACTTCTCGCGGGTGACCACGTTCAATCTCGACGAGTTCCTCGGTGTCCCTCCGGAGCACCCGGGGAGCTACCGCAGCTTCATGGAGAAGCACCTGTTCCGTCATGTGAACATTCCCAACGATCGCCACAACTTCCTCGACGGCTCTGCCGCCGACCCCGACGCGGAGTGCGCCCGTTACGAGCGGGCGATCGCAGACGCTGGTGGAATTGACCTGCAGGTTCTCGGCATCGGCACGAACGGGCACATCGGCTTCAACGAACCGGCCCGGGAGCTGCAGTCGCGCACTCACCGCGTCACGCTGAAAGCCGAGACGCGGCGCAGCAACGCCGCTCTCTTCGGGGGGGATCCCGCGCGAGTGCCTGTGGAGGCGCTGTCGATGGGGATGGCGTCGATTCTCGGTGCGCGGGCGATCGTCCTGCTCGCCACGGGGAGCGGCAAGGCCAGCTGCGTCGAGCGCGTGGTGAACGGCCCGCTCACGACCGATTTGCCTGCCTCGTTCCTGCAACTCCACCCCGACGTGGACATCATGCTCGACGAGAAGGCGGCGGCGCGGCTCGCGATCCGGAGTTAGCTCTGGGCGTTCCGCTCCTGCAGCAGTTCCTTCAGGCGCGATCCCGCATCTTCGCCAATCGCCTCGGCGACCGAATCGTTGGCTTTCTTGAGCCGCCTCTGCGCCTGCACCATCGTCAGGCTCGCACGCTGCATGACGATGGCGACCTTCACGTTCCATTTCGCCCGCTTCAGGAGGACGTCCGCGGCTTCGTAGTCGACCTCGCCGACGATCATCACGATCCGGCGCGCCCGGTCCTTGAGCTTTTCAGACCCGGTCTTCACGTCCACCATCAGGTTGCCGTACGTCTTGCCAAGCTTGATCATCGCGATCGTGGTCAGCATGTTCAGCACCAGCTTGGTGGCCGTCCCGGCCTTGAGCCGGGTCGATCCCGCAATGATCTCGGGTCCCACGGCGGGCGCGATCTGCAGGTCGACGAAATTCTGGAGCTCGGATCCGGGCCAGCACGTCACGAAGATGATCTTGGCGCCGGCCTTCCGCGCGCGCGTCAGCCCGCCGCGCACGAACGGCGTCATTCCGCTCGCCGACACGCCGACGACGACGTCCTTCCTGCCGAGGCGCAGCCGGCCGATGCTGCGCGCCCCTTCTTCGTAGTTGTCCTCGACTCCCTCCTTTGCCCGGAAGACAGCGTCCTGCCCCCCGGCCATCAGGGCCTGGACGATGTCGGGATTCGTGCCGAACGTCGGCGGCATTTCCGCCGCTTCGACGACGCCGAGGCGGCCGCTCGTGCCCGCGCCCACGAAGATGATCCGCCCGCCTTTGCGCAGCGACTGCGTGATGATCTCGACGCCGTGCGCGATCCGTTCCTTCTCCTTCTGGACCGCCGCCACGACCTTGCGGTCCTCGTTGACGATCATGTCGATGATGTCGGGAACCGCCGCCTTGTCCACGGCAAGACTGACCGGATTGATGGCTTCGGTGGGAAGCCCCTGCCACTTCGATTGGGTCGTCGCCATTGATGGTTCCGTGTGCGGGGGGAACTGCCCGGTCGCGTGCCGCCGGGCAGCCGCGTAGATTACTCCCGCCTATCGAAACGTGTCAAACCGGTCCCCTCGGGGCGTGCTACAGTGCGCCCGCATGGGCGACAGGATTGCGGATGGAGCACGCGGACGGGGATGATCGAGGCCTATCTGATGTACCTGGCGGACGTGCGCCGGATGTCTGCGAACACCATCGAGAGCTACGCGAGAGACCTCGCCGCGCTGTCGGCGTTCGCGCGCGCGCGCGATCGGGGCGTGGAGGCGCTCGACCGGAAGGACCTCGAGGCGTTCGTCAGGGACCTGATGGTGTCGGGCCTCGCGCCGCGCTCGGTGGCGCGCTCGGTCGCCTGCGTTCGCGGGTTCTACAGGTTCGTCGCTGTCGAACGGAAACAGGATCAGAGCCCTGCCGACGATCTCAGGCCGCCCCGGGCCTGGCCGTCGCTCCCGAAGTTCCTGGCGCTCGAAGAGGTGGACCGTCTCCTCGAGCAGCCCGACACGAGTACACCGCGCGGCCTCCGGGACAAGGCACTGATCGAGGTGCTGTATGCGACGGGGCTTCGCGTCTCCGAGCTCGTGAGCCTCAGGGCGGGGGATCTGAATCTCGACGAAGGGTACCTGACCTGCATCGGCAAGGGAGACAAGCAGCGGATGGTGCCGCTCGGCCAGCAGGCCGTCGCCTGGGTCCGGCGCTATCTCGCGGAGGGTCGCGGGGCGTTGCTGCGGAAGAAGTCGTCTCCCTGGCTCTTCGTGAACGCGCGCGACGGTGGTCCGCTCTCGCGCATAGGATTCTGGAAGGTGCTGAAGCAATATGGCACGGGTGCGGGGATCACGTCGGCCCTGAGCCCTCACGTGCTGAGGCACTCGTTTGCCACGCATTTGCTGGATCGCGGCGCCGACCTGCGCATGATCCAGATGATGCTCGGGCATGCCGATCTGTCCACGACGCAGATTTATACGCACGTGCTCGAGGCGCGCCTGAGAACCGTATACGACAAGTTCCACCCGAGGCGGTGAGGCCGGGGAACCCCCGGCGGCGCCGTCCGTCTATCCATTCATGTCACGCCGCATCCTCGCGGGGGTGCGGTCGAGCGCAGAAACGAGGGCACCATGGCACGCACTCTCTGGGAAACGATTGAAGGCAACGCGGGGCAGATTCTCGCGCAGCTCCGGCGGGTGGTGGAGGAAGGCAACGCGCGGCGCGTCGTTGTGAAGCAGCATGGCAAGACGATCGCCGAGTTCCCGTTGACGGCCGGCGTCATCGGCGCCGTGATTGCCCCTGTCGCCGCGGCAATCGGGGCGCTGAGCGCGCTCATCGGCGACTGCACGATCGAGGTCGAAAAAGCGGTGCCCGACGACGTGCCGTCGCCGGGTCCGGAGGTGCCCCTCTAACTCCCGTCCGGCAGCCCGCGAAAGCTGCTATATTGGGAGGATTTGAAAGACTCCGCCGGCCGCGCGCGGAGTGCCTGCACCCCCGGACAATCCGGGCCGGGAACTGGACGCATACGGGGCGCCCGCAGGGCGCGTCCGCCGCAGCACAAGGAGCTCGACACGCATGAGCCGTAGAGGCCGTCACCTTTTCACGTCCGAGTCGGTCACCGAAGGACATCCCGATAAAATCGCCGACCAGATCTCCGACGCGATTCTGGACGCCATCATGGCGCAGGATCCGATGGGCCGGGTCGCGTGTGAGACGCTCGTCACGACCGGGCTCGCCATCATCGCGGGCGAGATCACGACGAACTGCTACGTCGATTTTCCGACGATCGTCCGCCAGACCATCAAGGAAGTCGGCTACACGCGCGCGAAGTTCGGCTTCGATTCGGAGACCTGCGCCGTGCTCTCGTCGATCCACGGACAGTCGCCCGACATCGCCATGGGCGTGGACCCGGGAGGCGCCGGGGACCAGGGGCTGATGTTCGGCTATGCGTGCACCGAGACCGACGAGCTCATGCCGCTGCCGATCATGCTGGCCCACAAGCTCGTGAAAGGGCTGTCGTGCGCGCGGCGTGACGGCCTCATGGATTACCTCCGGCCGGACGGCAAGTCGCAGGTGACGGTCGAGTACGACGGCCACAAGCCTGTCCGTGTGGATACGGTGGTCGTCTCGACGCAGCACAGCGCCGAGGTCACCAACGAGACGCTGCGCGACGACATCACCGAGAAGATCGTCAACCGCGTGATCCCCGCCGGGATGATGGACAAGAACACGCGCGTCCTGATCAACCCGACGGGCCGCTTCGTCACAGGCGGTCCGCACGGCGACGCGGGCGTGACCGGACGGAAGATCATTGTCGACACGTACGGCGGCGCGGCTCCGCACGGCGGCGGCGCCTTCTCCGGCAAGGATCCAACCAAGGTCGATCGGTCCGCCTGCTACATGGCACGTTACGTCGCGAAGAACGTCGTGTCGGCCGGCCTTGCCGAGCGCTGCATGGTCCAGCTCGCGTACGCGATTGGCGTCGCCGAGCCCGTGTCCGTCCTCATCGACACGTTCGACACGGGCGTCATCGACGACGAGAAGATCAGCGAGATCGTGCGCGCCCAGTTCAAGCTGACGCCGCGCGGCATCATCGAGACGCTCGACCTCCGTCGGCCGATCTACCGCAAGACGGCGGCGTTCGGGCACTTCGGACGGACGGAGCCCGAATTCACGTGGGAGCGCACCGACAAGGCCAAGGCGCTCAAGGCGGCCGCGGGCGTTTAACTGGTGAACCGCCGGTTTCGCGAGTGAGACCGGAGCCGCATGCGTAAGGCACTCACGCTGACGGCGGCCGTCGTGGCCGCCGTCATTGTTTTTCTCCTCGTTTCCCTTCCCCCCAACCCGCGCGTCGTCCAGGTCACAGACACGGTGCTTGCGCAGCGCACCGTTGCGGGCGCGTATCACGTCCACAGTGCGCGATCGGATGGGAGCGGCGATCGGCACGCCATTGCGCAGGCGGCGAAGCGCGCCGGATTGCAGTTCGTCGTCATCACCGATCACGGGGACGGCACCCGCGTGCCCGATGCGCCCGCGTACGCGGACGGCGTGCTGTGTGTCGATGCGGTCGAAGTCAGTACGAATGGCGGCCACTACGTCGCCCTCGACCTCGGCGCCGCGCCTTACCCGCTCGGCGGCGATGCGTCGGCGGTCATCGAGGACGTGTCGCGGCTCGGCGGGTTCGGGTTTGCGGCCCACCCGGACTCGAGCCGCGCCGAGCTCGCCTGGACCGACTGGAGCCTGCCGTTCGACGGCGTCGAATGGCTCAACGCCGACAGCGAATGGCGCAACGAGACGCGGCGCCGCCTGGTCCGCGTCCTTTTCGACTACCTGGTTCGTCCCGGGCCCGCGCTCGCGTCGGTCCTGGATCGGCCGGCAGCGACGCTCGGCCGGTGGGACGCGCTCTCGATGACACGGCGGGTCACCTCGATTGCGGGTCATGATGCGCACGGGGGAATCGGGCGGAGCGCCGAGTACCGCGGCACGGGTCGGTCCTCGTGGCTGGCAGGCGTGCCTTCGTACGAGGGCAGCTTCCGTTCGTTCAGTACGCGTGTCGTGCTGGACAGCGGCTTCAGCGGCGAGGCAGTGGCCGATTCTCGACGGCTGCTGGCCGCCATGCGATCGGGACGGATGTTCACCGCGATCGATGCCGTCGCCGGACCCGCGGTCCTCGACCTCCACGCGGCCCGCGGGGACAGCCTCACCGCCATGGGGGACACGATCGCGCCGGGCCCCGCCACGATCACCGTGCACGCCCCTGCCCCGGCCGGCGCGCGGATCGTCCTCCTGCACAACGGCGACACCGTCGCCGAGGCCGGCGGGGGAGCGGTGGTCCTGGACGTCGCCGCCGCGCGGGGCGCGTACCGCGCCGAGGTCCGGGTGCCGGGCGGGCCCGGCGATCCGCCAGTCCCGTGGCTCCTCAGCAATCCGATTTACTTTCAGGATCCGGCTCCGATGCCGCAGCCGCGCGCCGCTGTCGCCTCGGTTCCGTTGCCGCCGGGAATCTCCTGGCACGTCGAGAAGGATCGGGGATCGACAGGATCCGTAGTGACGTCGGCTGCGGAAGCGGCGTTCTACTACCGGCTGCGGGGCCCGAGCCGCGCCAGCCAGTTCGTCGCGGCGGCGGCAGACCTGCAGGGACATGCGGGAGCTCCCGCGGCCGTGACCTTTACCGCGACCGCCGTCCGCCCGGTGCGCGTCTCAGTGCAACTGCGTTACCGCGGGGGAGAGCGATGGGCGCACTCGGTTTACCTGGACGACACGCCCCGTGACGTCATCGTGCCGGTTTCCGGGATGCGACCCGCGGACCATCAGATCGGCCAGGCTCCGCCCGCCACATCGGCCGTCTCGCTTCTGTTCGTCATCGACCTTACGAACGCGCTGCCGGGCGCCGCCAACACCATCCGCATTTCTCGCGTCGGGTTCGCGCCCGCGCCCTGACCGCCGAGGTCAGGAGCCTTTGCGCCCCGGCGCGATCTCGCGCAGCGCCGCGATCAGATCGCTCGCCAGCAGCCCGTGCCGGAAGCCTTCGCGAAGCATGCGCTCGGCGATTTGCCGCGCGACGCCGGCCTGCCGCCCCTTGCCCGGCCAGTCCCTGGGATGGGGAGCCACGAACGTCCCAAGCCCCCGTTTGACGCGGACAACCCCCGCCTGTTCCAGCGTCCGGTACGCGTGCTGAACCGTATTCGCGTTCACCTTCAGTTCTGCGGCAAGCGCGCGCACGGCGGGCAGGGGGTCCTCAGGTTTCAGGATTCCGGTCGCGACGCACCGCTCGACCTCATCCGCAATCTGGCGATACACCGGCCGTGGGTCGTTGGTGTCGATGTCAACTAGCATACTAGTGGAGTAGTATACCAGTGAAGTGGGGTGGTAGTGGACTGGATCGGGATCCGGGGATCGGGGCTCGGGGATCGGGGATCGGGGATCGGGATCGGGGATCGGGGATCGGGGATCGGGGATCGGGAGCTGGGAGCTGGAAGCTGGAAGCTGGAAGCTGGAAGCTGACAGCTGAGAGCTGAGAGCTACCCTCACGTCTTTGTCGTGAGGATCAGGTACAGCGCGCAGGCGGACACGATGATGTTCGGCGTCCAGGCGGCGAGCGAAGGGGGCAGCAGCCCTGCTTTTCCGATGGCGATGAACACGCTCATCACCAGCCAGTAGGACAGCGCGATCACAATCCCGAGACCGATCCCGTAGAGCGCACCCCGGCGGCCAGTGGTGACGCCAAACGGCACGGCGAGGAGAGTCATGACGAACGTCACGAACGGGAACGCGACCTTCCGCTGGAGCTCGACGGCTTGCGGCATGTAATTGAAGCCGCTCTGCGACAGCTCGTCGATCGACCGGCGGAGCTGCGCCGCGGTCATCATTTCCGTGTCCGCCATCTCGGTCGCGAAGTAGTCCGGCGGCTCGAGCGCGATGTCCTGCTGCGCGAACGTCCGCCAGCGCGGCGCGCCGGATCCCGACCGGGGGAATTCCTGGATCCATCCCTTGCTCGCGGTCCACGTGCGACGGTGTTCCGCGGTTGCGGCGAAGGTTTCCGAGGCCAGCCGCCAGGTGCCTGGCAGCAGGCGATAGACCGTCAGCGTAGAGAGCCGTTCGTTCCTCGCATCGAAGAAGCCGTAATGGTAGATGCTGCCGTCGCGGCCGATCACCCACCGCCGGTTCAGCGGGCTGAAGGTCTTCGGCGGACGGCCGCGGATCGTGTCGTCGATCACGCCGGCGCGCCTGTTGGCCCGCGCGAGGAGCTCCTGGTCGAGTGCGAAAAGCGCCGCGCTCCAGCAGAGCGAGAGGAGGACGATCGGCACCGCGACACGATAGAGGCTGACGCCGCACGCCTTCATCACCGTCAGCTCGCTCGTGCGCGACAGCGTGCCGAAGGTCACGAGGACGCTGAGCAGAGCCGCAATGGGGATCACGAAGTAGACGAACTGCGGGGTCTTGTACACGAGCAGCTGCAGCACCATCGCGCCGGTCGCGACCCCTTTGAACAATTTGTCGGAGGCGTCGATGAACGTCGAGATGTAGAAGAGCCCGAGCAGCGCAAGAAACGACAGCCCCACCACGCGCAGATAGAGCCGGCTCACGTACCGGTCGAGGAGCCCGGGGCCGGGGAGCCGCATAGCCGGCAGGCGCAGGACGACGACAACTTGTCGGCCGCGCGGGGTGGCGGGGCGGTGCCGCCCGGCGCCGGCGCCGGACCATCGAACCGGCAGCCGCGGCAGCACGAACGGCAGGCTGATGGGCAGCTGACGTTCGGAAAAGCGCGCGCGCCACACAAGTGCGCCCACTCCGAACACCCCGAGGACGACGTTCGGGACCCACCGCGAAAAGTGCGCCATCAGGTACTCCGTCCCGGGGGGCTGCGGGCCGGCGTAGTAGCCCTTCACGTAGGCTTCAGCCAGGAACATGACGATGTAGTAGGCGAAGATCACGGCAATCCCGACGACGAAGCCGGCAAGCTTGCTGTCGCGGGCGACGGTGAGGCCGAGCGCCAGCCCGATGACGGCGAATACGTAGCACGCGGCGGGGATCGAGAACTTCTGCTCGATCTGCATGATCTCGGGGTGCGGCGAAATGCCTCCCTTGATCTTCGTGTTCATGTCCTGCCGGAGCTCCTGGATCGTCTTTTCGGTGACGCCGCGCGGCAGTTCGGCGCGCCTGAACACGGCATCCGGATTGAGCGCCATCGTCAGCTCGCCGAACTGGTAGGTTTCGGTCTCACCCGGCTTGCCGCCCGTGTAGCGGACCCCGTCGGCCAGCACGAGGTCGACGCGGCGTTCGTCGCGCTTGATCACCAGCCGGCCGCGCGAAGCGAGGAACAGCTCGGTCGTATCGGGCTTGCTCGTGTTGGCGACCAGCACGTCCTTCCAGCCGGCCTGGTGCTCGGGCTGGTCGCGGACGTACAGCACCCAGCCCGGAAAGTCCTCGAAGAATTCGCGCGGGTGGATGTCGTTCTCCACCTTCTTCGTGACCACCTCGAACGTGATCTCGCGGAACGTCTGATTCGCGTCCGGGATGGCCTTGATCATCACGTACATGGTGGCCGCCGACGCCACCGTCGCCATGAGGAGGACGGGGCGCATCAGCCGGTACGGGCTGACGCCGCAGGCCAGAAGCGCGACCGCCTCGCGGTCCGCCGACAGGCGTCCGAGGCCGATCAGCAGCCCGGTGAGGAGCGCCATCGGAATCGTGAGGCCGAGCCCCTGCGGAATCAGGGTCAGGACGATGCGTCCGGCGACCTGCCAGGAGACCCCTTTGGCGACGAGCGTCTCGAGCTCGCGCATGACGGGCGGGATTTCGAGGAGGAACGTGAATATCAGCAGGGACAGGAGAAACGGCGGGATGACCTCCCGGATGACGTAGCGGTCGATGGTCTTCAGCATGCGGGCGTCGGAGCGATCCTACATCGGGGATCGGGGATCGGGGATCGGGATCGGGGATCGGGACTCGGGACTCGGGATTCGGGACTCGGGATTCGGGGTTCGGGAGCTGGGAGCTGGGAGCCGGGAGCCGGGAGCCGGGAGCCGAGAGCTGGGAGGTTCCTTGGTCAGCAGACCGAACAAACACGCGCGAACGATGCACAGGGCTCTTTTTCGTGGCAAAGCGCCAGAGTCTGATAATGAGTGTTATGTTAACTATCATCCACGATCTTACCGCTGAAGAGGCCTCCGGGCGGTCTTCCCCCGTTGTTGCCCCCCGACGCCGATCCAAATCCGAGTCCCGAGTTTCCGAATCCCGAGCCCCATCTCCTTCCGTCGGGAATTTCGCGCAACGGTTCCGCTGCTGAATCTGGCGCGCTCGAGATTTGCGCCGCTGTCCGGGCGGCGCGCTAAAGAGGATGTCGGTCTGGAGGCGTTTGCGTTGCCCGGGACTGGCAGGTTGGTCGCTGGGGCGAAGCGTGGAAACCGTCGGCCGCGCTGAAGTCTCTTGGGCGAGGACGGCCAGGCCCTCCGTCACTCCACACGCGGCCAAACCCGAATCCCGGATCCCGAGTCCCAGGTTCAAGTCGCCGCCTCGAACCCCGAGTCCCGAACCCCGAGGCCTGGATCGCGGATCCCGAGTCCCGGTAGCCCTGCCTACCCCTTGGCCTCGCGGAGCTCCTTGATGATGTCCTGGAGCGCCGCGATCACTTCTTCGCGGTCGACGCGCGACTTGGTGAACCGCAACTGCAGCTTGAACGCCTTGCTTGGCGCTTTGTAGCTGAAGATGTATGCCTTCGGCCGGCCCGCCTTCGGCTTGGCGGTCTCGTGACGGACGGCCTCGCGGGTGGTGCCGCCGTCCCGGGACATTTTCTCGACCAAGGCGACCATTTTCTGGGGGTCGCCTTGTCTAACTATCTGCAAGAGCACGGACTTAGAGTGAATGTCGGCCAGCCGACATAGGTTCTTCACCTCGTCCGGCATGTGGTTGAGGGCAAGGGACTCG
>JBBWZJ010000264.1:0-18375 GCA_039648985.1 Acidobacteriota bacterium
CCGCGGAGACGCCGACATCCTTGAACGTCCCGTCCCGGTTGTTGATATACAAGGCGCTCGGGTTCGAATCGTTTGCGACGTAGAGATCGACCCACCCATCGTTGTTGAAATCGAGCGTGCTCACCCCGAGCCCGTAGGTGCCATTCGCGTGAGTGATACCCGACGGTTCTGAGACGTCTTCGAACCGGCCATTGCCGGTGTTGTGATAAAGCACGTTCTTGCCGCCGGACAGACCCGGAGGCCCGCACGCCACCGGCAGCCCCTTGTACCGGCACAGTCCGGACTCCGGCACCGGGGCCGACGCGAGATCGAAGTCGATGTAATTGGCGGCGAAGAGATCGAGACGACCGTCGCGATCGAAGTCGAGGAAGGCGCAACCGGTGCCCCAGCGAGGCCTCGCGTTCCAGAGGCCGGCAGCTTCGGTCACGTCCTCGAATGTGCCGTTGCCTCGGTTGCGATAGAGGCGGTTCTGGCCCCAGTACGTGACGAACAGGTCGTCGTGGCCATCGTTGTCGTAATCGCCCGTGCAGGCTCCCTGTCCCCACCCGCTTTGCGTGAGGCCGGCGGCGGCTGTCACATCACGAAATGTCCCGTCGCGCTGGTTCCGATACAAGTGGCTCGTGGGCGCGTCACCAGGCCGAAAGCCCTCGAGCACCGAGCCGTTGACGACAAATACGTCGAGCCAGCCGTCTCCGTCGTAGTCGATGACCGCCACCCCCGCGCCGGTAGTCTCGAGAAGATATTTGTTCATGGCCGTGCCCCCGAAAATCGTGACGTCCGTCAGGCCAGCCTCCCGGGCAACATTCGTGAACGAAAAAGTCAGCGCCGGCTCGGGAGTCCGGTCTGCCGCGCCCGCACCCTCCACCGCCACCGGGGAGCGAAGCGGGACGACATCGGGCTGAAGACTGACGGCCCACGCTGGAATGCTCGATCGACAAGCGAAGAGAGCGGCACCGACACCGATCGCCGCGAGCCAGCACAGACGTCGCGACGCAGGTGCGTTGTGGAGGTGAGGGCCTCCTGAACGACGCGGCCGCCACGTCATGGTCTGTCGCGATCCGGCGGTCGAAGGTTCGGTGCGAGCCGTTGCGCCTCCGCAAAATGAATGTTCGCCTCGGCCGACGCGCCGGAGTGCTGCAGTGCCAGTGCCAGGTGGTAATGGGCCTGCGGATTGTCGGCAGCGAGCCGGATCGCTTCTCTGAACTGCCTGATCGCCCCGGCGTAGTCGCCGGATTCGAGCTTCGCCTTTCCGACGCTCACCGCGAACGTGGACGCCTGCGCTGCGGCCGCCTGCCGGTTCAGCCGTTCCGCCTCTGCGAGCTCCGCGGCGCCGGCGGCGCCCTGCCCCGCCTGCTCCAGAGCCTGCCCGAGACTCAAATGAGCCTCCGCAGACGTCGGATCGTACTTCAGTGCCGTCTGGAACTCAGCCAGAGCGTCCGCCGCGGCGCCCTGCTGCTTCAGGATCGTCCCGAGCATGTAGTGCGCCTGCGCGTAGTCGGGCTTCCGCCGGATCGACTCCCGGAACTGCTGCACGGCGTCAGCGGGCCGTCCGGTCTGCCAGAGCACCACTCCCAGCGTGAAAGGCGCTTCGGGCAGCGCGGGATCGAGCTCCACCGCCTTGCGCAACTGCGTTTCCGCCTCGGTGAATTCGTCCATCTGCTTCAGCGCGACCCCCAGGTTGTAGAACGCCTCGGCGTTGGCCGGGTCGCGCTCGAGCAGCGCGCGGTACGCCGTGACGGCCTCGGCAAGGTTGCCCTGCTGCATCAGCGCAGTGCCAAGGTTCAACCGCGCCGGGACATACTCGGGCCGCGCGCTGACGAGTGCCTTCAGGATCGCGACCGACTCGTCTCCTCGCCCTGATTGCGAGAGCGCAAGAGCGAGACTGTTCTGCCACTCGGCGGCACTGGCGTCGAGAGCGACCGCGGCCCGGAGGTGGACCAGCGCCTGTTCGAGATCTCCGCGGGCCTGGAGCGCCAGGCCAAGTCGCGCTTGTGCCGGAGCGAGGCGCGGATTCAGGCGGACGGCCTCCCGCAGGCTGAGAAGCGCCGGCTCCGGCTGATGAAGCGCCTCCAGCGTCAGCCCGAGGTAATACCTCGCCTCGGCATGACCAGGCTGCAGCTTCACTGCGGCGCGAAGCGCCGGCAGCGCTTCGGCGAAATCCTTCGTCCACCATCGCGTCGCCCCCAAATGGTACTGCGCATCGAAGAGCGCAGGCGCCAGCTGCACGGCGCGGGCGAATTCACCGAGCGCGGCGGCCGTGTCTCCCATCTGGCCGAGCACGAACCCGTGCCGATCGTGCGCCTCAGCCATTCCAGGAGCGTAACGGATCGCCTCCTCGAACAAGGCAGCCGCCCGCGGCAGCTCCCTGCGACGCTCGGCGACGACGCCGAGCAGGTAAAGTGCTTCGGCAGATGCCGGATTCCGGTCGAGTGCTGCCCGGAAACTGGCGGCGGCTCGCTCGAGATCTTCAGCCTCGAGGTAGCGGCGCCCGGCCGCCAGCGAGTCGGCTTCACCTTGCGCCGCGCGCTCCGCGTCGGCTTTTGCCTGCGCGCAATACGCCGGCGCTGCGATCCACAACAGGGCTGCCGCCAGGGCCGAGATGCGCCGCGCGGCAAGACGCGCCATGGGGCAATCTTAATCCGAGCTGACAGCTGTGAGGCTTCAGCTGTCAGCCTTCAGCCTTCAGCGCTCAGCTATCAGCTATCAGTGCTCAGCTGTCGGCTCTCGGCTTCAGTTCCAGACTTCAGGTTCTCAGGTGGGTTCCCGTGGTAGATCCCGGTTCCCACTTCTCGGCCCGTTTCTCGTTGCTGGTGACGCTGGCTGCTGAAGGCTCATACTCGCGGTGATGACTGAGAGCTGATAGCTGAGAGCTGACAGCTACAGATATCGCCTGAGATCGACGCGTTTGCCTTTCTGCAGCAGCGGCTTCCACACATCACCAGTCTTCGCAAACCGCGCGCGCACGTTGTCCATTCGGAAGTCGTCAATCCGAACGCCGGCGTCGATTTCGTCCCAGGTGACCGGCGTCGAGACGGGTGCGCGAGGTCGCGGCCGCACCGAGTACACGGATGCGAGCGTCCGGCCCCAGGCATTCTGGTTGTAGTCGACCAGCACCCGGCCTTTCGGCCGCTTCGCGACCTTGTACTCCGCCGTCATCAAAGCAGGATGGCGCGCGGCGAGCTCGACGGCGAGTGCCTTGGCAAACGTCCAGACTTCCTTCTGCACCGGATCGCGTTTGATCGGGACGTAGACGTGCAGCCCCTTCGACCCGGTTGTCTTCACGACCGACGGCATTTTCAGCGTCTCGAGGGCGTCGTGAACGATTCGTCCGCAGGCGAGCACGCGGTCCCACGTGGCGCCCACACCCGGGTCGAGGTCGAAGTGCAGGTAATCCGGCCGATCGACGTCGTCACAAGTCGCGTACCACTGGTTGAGATCGATGCAGCCGAGATTGATGACCCAGAGGAGGGAGGGCACATCGTCGATGACCGGAAAGTCGATGATGTTGCCGGACTCGTGTTCGATGCTGCACGTGCGGAGCCACGCCGGACGCGGCACGGGCGCGCGCTTCATGAAGAAGAACTCCCCGGCGGCGCCGTGGGGATAGCGCTTCATCACCATCGCGCGATCCCGCACGTGCGGCAGGAGCAGCGGCGCCACGTCGGCGTAATACCGAAGGAGGTCGCCCTTGGTGATCCGCTCCTCGGGCCAGAACAGCTTGTCGAGGTTCGTCAGGCGGACCTCGCGCCCCTCGATCTCGAGCCCGGCGGAACCCGCCTTTGGAATCGTCAGTCGCGCGCGGCCCATGACGTCACTTCGGCGTTGCGCGTGAGGTCTCTCTTTCGGCTTGCTTACGTGCGCAGCATGCGCCGGCGTCGCGAGCCCGGGCAGGGGCAACGTTTAACTTTCCACTCCTCACAATCGCTCACGCCGAATCGCGGGCGGACCACTGAAGCGCGGGCGGCCGCGCTTCAGTGGGGTCTCGTTACTACCGATGTGACACACGGAACGAACATGCCGGACGATGACACAGTGACTGTGACCAGGTAGCGCGCCAAGGCACTCCTGACTGTCGCCGAGCCGCACCACCTTCAGCTACTGCCGGTAAATAAAGGCGAACGAATCGATCACTGTGCCTCCACCGTTCCCGGGATTGGGACCCCAGGTTCGCTGGTCGATGTGATACGCCCCGACAAGGTGGAACTCCCTCAGCGTGAGCGCACACGAGGGGAAATTGCCCGGAATGAACACGAAATGTCCGGCCGGTGTAATTGTTGAAAGTTCACCTTCGCCGCTGGCTGACGCATCGAACCTGTTTTGGCTGCCATCGTCAGTTCCCGCGGGTCCCACCATCAGGAATAGCGGCGGCGGCGCTGCATTTGGCACCACATACCACAACGTGTAAACGCCATAGGGGATGAGGCCGCTGACGTGAATGACTGCGTGCGTTCCCTCATTGATGCACTTGACAGCCGCCGAGCCGCTCAAATTGACATACTCCTTGAGGGTCAGCTGGTGACCATCCGGAGCAAAGATTGGGAAGGGACCGATGGGAGCCCCGGCCCCGTTCGCGACCCGATACAGCGGCGTGTTCGCATCGGTCGCAAGATCGGCCGGGCTAAGGTGAGTCCCATTGGACCGACCGTATTCCGGGATTATGTGTAGAGCGTCGTTCCGCACAGGCGCCGCCTCGTGTGCAGCAATTGCGGTGCTCGACGAGCCGGAAGACGCGGCGAGTTGTGGGGGCGCCGTCGCGAGATCGGGCGCGGCGGGTGACGGGCTGGAACAACCAGCAACTACGACAGCGACGAACGCGCCGATGCCCAAAAACACGACAGGATAGCGCTGCATGTGACCTCCTTGACTGACATTGCGCGGGACAGAACCGAACGGCCGTTTGGATCCTAAGATTTCGGCGGCCAGATTTTCCTCCGACCGTTCTCATCGACAATCAAACTTTGGGTTCCCGGAGGCAGCACCTGCAGCGTCTTCAGGAACTCTACAAGCGCGTCCTGTTCGTAAGGCAGCAAGGTCTGAAACGCCTGTCGGGAGGCCAGCGCCTCCCCTGCATGCGCGAGTATGGCCTGTCGCAACGTCGTGAAGAGACTATGGTGGAAAAACGGCGGTTCGTTTGCGGTTCCCCAGAGCGTCCGCGTGATGAAGCGCTCGTTTGGGGCGAAGAAGGCCGGCGATCCGGGCACGGCGACCTCTCGGCCGATCGAAGACTGGGACAGCAGCGTCGATCCTGCTGCGCACACGACCAGAATGGCAATGGGGACGCGGATAAGTAACCGCACGTCGCCTCCACTATGTCTGGTAGACCGGAGCGGGCCCATCGGGCCATCGATCCGAGCCACTGGCCGTCGCCTTGCTGCCAGGAAGGGCGTCTACGAAACGGCAACGTAAACGTTCTGAGGGGGACCCGCGAACGGTTCGCAATTGCTTACAAGCTGTTCTTGGTAGCGGCCTCTTATATCTCCGCGCGTCTCCGATGTCAAGAGCAGAAACTCTTCTCTAGCGAGTCGGCTGAGAGTTGGACGAGAAACGCGGCCTACCAGCGAAACGACCTCCGGAACGCGAATCACTGGCTGGGGGTGAAGCTCGTTGGCGGAAATCGAGCCGCAGCGCCATCGGCGCGAGGATGGTGGCCAAGTCCGGAGGCCGGCAGCAGGTCCAGGAAGTCGTCAGCCAGTCCGGGTTCTACTCGGTCAACGGGTTCCGGCTGCACGTCGGCCCCGGCGGTGAAACGCGCGCTGACCTCGAAATGCGATGGCCCACCGGCGCGATGCAGCAGGTATCGCAGGACAGGCGCCGAGGAGGCATTGACCCTTACCGGCGCGACGCCGCGTAAATGGAGTCCAGGAGCACGTAGCGGGCGCGATGCGTCTCGGGCGCAGCGCTCGTCGTCACGTCGATGCGCATCACCTGCGCGTCGGTTCCGGCGGTCACTGCCGGCCATTTCGGGAGGTCGGGTCCATTGGGGTCGCCGGTCTTCACGAAGTTGGCGAAATACGCCTGCATCACCTCCGACACCTTGTAGTCGTCCGGCGACCAGTCGTAGACCTTGTTCGTGGCGAGATTCCCCATCGCGTATTCGATCTCTGCTGAGTGCACGGCGCCGAGGGCTGCCGGCGGTCTCGTGGCGGGTGCGTTGGCGCCAGAGATCACGCCGCCGGCGAGGCCTGGCACCGCGTTGCCCATCGCGGCCACCATCTGCGGCCGTGGACGCGCATACAGATACCGATAGACGGGCTTGCCGCCCGTCTTCGCCTGCAGGTCCGACCACTTCCAGGTGCTGTAGGCGATGAACCCATCGCTCGCCAGGTCGGTCGCGGCCTGTCTCACTTCATCCGCGGTCTTGCCGCCGTATACCTTCAGCACGTCGTCCGCACGTTCCTTGTAGCGGCTCTTGACCGCCTCGGCGAAGTTCTCCGCTGTTGGCTCCTTCGCGCCGAGCAGCGCGCGGGCGCCATTCTCCTCGGAGTTCCACCCCACCAGCAGTGGGACGTGGGCCTGCTCGCCGGCGGCGAAAATTTCGGCCGGGGGCTTCGGAAGGACATAGCCGTCGATCGTCGTCGGGAAGCGCCCGACGGGCAGCTTCGCGGCGGCCTCCTGGATCTGCGCCGTCGTCATCGCTCGAAGGGCAGCGAGCGTCCCCGCCCCCACAGCCGCCGCGAACTTCACCCCGCCCGCCTCGCCTTCGGCCAGCGGAACGGGCGGAAGCGTCGGCGCGATGAGCGCACCGCTTTCGCCGATTGCCCCCGCAATCAACGATTTCGAAAGCGGCGACGCCATCAGAGCGCTTACGGCAATCGATCCGGCCGACTCTCCCGCAATCGTCACCTTCTTCGGGTCGCCGCCAAATGCCGCGATGTTGTCATGCACCCACTGCAGTGCCGCGTGCATATCGAGGAGCGCATAGTTGCCCGACGCATGGTGCGGGGATTCCTTCGTCAGTTCGGGGTGCGCGAGGAATCCAAACACGCCGAGGCGGTAGTTCACCGTCAACGCGACGATCCCCTTTCGCGCCATGTTCTCGCCGTCGTAGCGCGGTTCCGATCCGTCGCCGGCGACGAACCCGCCGCCGTACAAGTACACCAGGACCGGAAGGCCGCCGTTGCGCGGAGCGTTTGCCGCAGCCGGTGTCCACACATTCAGGTAAAGGCAGTCCTCGCTCATGCCGTCCGAACGGAAGTTCATGTCGCCGAAGATCGGCGCCTGCATGCACCGAGGCCCGAACTTTACGGCGTTGCGAACGCCGTCCCAGTTCTTGACGGGCTGCGGCGGCTTCCAGCGGAGCTCGCCTGTCGGCGGCGCACCGAACGGAATCCCGCGATACACGTGGATGCCGCTGGCTTCCGTCACGCCTTCAACCGGGCCATTCGCCGTCTTCACGACGTCAGCCGCGAACACGCCGGAATGTGGGAGGGCAGCGATCAGAATCAGAGCCGAAATGAGGTGCTTCAACATGCGGGCAGTTTAGCGCAAGTGGGAATCAGGGTTCGGGGTTCGGGGTTCGGGGTTCGGGGTTCGGGGTTCGGAACTCGCGTCGGGACTGGGGGACTCGGGATTGTTCAAGCAACGCCGATGAGCCGTCACGCCAGCGGTTCATGGGAAAATAAGTCCGTCTGATGGCGTCCCACAGAATCTTTCTTCTCTCTCCGGCGAACTGTGCAGGCGTGCGCGCACGGATGGTCATGTCCGAGCGGGCGACCTTCCCGCTCGCGGTGCGGCTCCGGGGCCAAGAGGGCGCACCGATTGGCGACGTCTTCAGTTTTCTGAGCGGGCTGTATTTTCGGGGCAAGGTCACTTACGCCAGGGCGTTCGCCGCGCCGCCGGATCCCGAGTCGCCCATCTCCGGGGCGGGCGTGTTCGTCATCACACCAACCGCCGGCCTTCGTTCGGCCGACACCCTTGTCACGCTCGACGCGCTCCGGATGTTTGCGACGGTCGATGTCGACGCCGGCAATCCGAAGTACCGCCGTCCTCTCGAGCGCAGCGCGCGCGCGATCGCGGCCGACGTCGGCGATTGCGACGTCGTCCTGCTCGGAAGCATCGCGTCGCCGAAGTACGTCGAGGTCCTCCAGGGGATCTTCGGCAACCGGCTGCTGTTTCCAGCGGACTTCGTCGGCCGGGGTGACATGAGCCGGGGCGGGCTCCTGCTGCGATCGGTGTCCGCGGCACGGGAGCTCGAGTACGTCGCGGTCGAGGGCGCCGTGCGCCACGGGCAGAGGCCGCCCAGGCTCGATCCGGGCACGAGGCCACAGCGCAGCTGACCTATCGGCTGTCAGACGTCAATTCCCGCCGAATGCCGATCCCGAGTCGCGAATCGCGAGTCCCGACTCCCGGACCGGAATCCCGAACCCGAGTCCCGAGTGCCGAATCCGCCCGAACCCCGAACTGCGAGTCCCGGATCCCGGATCCCGGATGCCCGATCCCGGATCCCGGATCCCGATGATCAGATAGCCCAGCGCAACAGGACCGCCCCGACGGTGAAGCCGGCGCCGACCGAGGCGAGCAGCACGAGATCCCCCTTCTTCAGGCGGTTCTGCCGAATGGCGTCGGCCAGCGCGAGCGGAATCGTCGCAGCTGTCGTGTTGCCGTACATGTCGAGGTTGATGATGACCTTGTCGTCGGGCAGCCCGAGCCGATTGGCCACCGCGGTGATGATGCGGCGGTTCGCCTGATGCGACACGAAGAGGTCCAGCTGCGTCGGGTCGATGCCGTTTCGCTCGAGCACGCGCCGGCAGATCTCCTCGGACTTGCGGACGGCGAACTTGAAGACCGCCTGCCCGTCCTGTTTGACATAGTGCAGGCGCTTGTCGACGGTCTCGTGCGACGCCGGCATGCGACTCCCGCCCGCCGGCATGCACAGCGCCGCGCCGCCGCTCCCGTCGATCTCGTGCACGAAGTCGATGATGTGCGGCTCGCCCTCCTCCGCAGCCGCGAGCACCACGGCTCCGGCGCCGTCGCCGAACAGCACGCACGTCGTCCGGTCCGTATAGTCGATGATGCTCGACATGACGTCCGCGCCGACGCACAGCACGTGGTCGTGCGCCCCGGTCGCGACCATCTGCATCCCCGTCGTCAGCGCGTAGGTGAAGCCCGAGCACGCGGCGCCGAGGTCGAACCCCCAGGCGTGGTGCGCGCCGATCTTGTCCTGCAGCATGCACGCGGTGCTCGGGAAGATCGTGTCCGGGGTGGTCGTGCCGACGACGATGAACCCGATTTCGTCAGGCGTGACTCCCGCCTGCCGCATCGCGCCGACCGCCGCCTCCTTCGCAAGGTCCGACGTGGCGACGCCCGGGTCCACGATGTGGCGCTCCTTGATCCCTGTGCGCTGCAGGATCCACTCGTTGCTCGTCTCGACGAGCCGCTCGAGATCGTCGTTCGTCAGAAGGCGCGGCGGCACGTACGTCGACAGGCCGGCGATCTTGACGCGACGCAGGGTCCCCGCGGGCCGCACGACAGACGGTCGGGAGTTGCTCACCACAGCCGATCCTTTGCAGGGGCGGTCAGCCCGAAATACTCGTAGGCCCTCGCGGTCGCGACCCGGCCGCGAGGCGTCCGATCCAGAAACCCGATCTGGATGAGGAACGGCTCGTAGATGTCCTCGATCGCGTCGCGCTCTTCGCTCATCGCGGCGGCGAGGCTCGCGACGCCCACAGGCCCGCCGTTGAACTTCTCGATGATGATGCGCAGCAGCCGGCGGTCGATCTCGTCGAATCCATGCTCGTCCACTTCGAGCAGGCGGAGCGCACGATGCGCGACGTCGAGCGTGATGTGTCCGCTGGCGCGCACCTGCGCGTAGTCGCGCACGCGGCGCAGCAGCCGGTTGGCGACGCGGGGTGTCCCGCGGGAGCGCTTCGCGATTTCGACCGACGCCTCGTGGTCGATCGGCACGCCGATGATGCGGGCGGACCGGACCACGATCTCCCGGATGTCCTCGTCAGCGTAAAAATCGAGCCGGTGGACGATGCCGAAGCGGGCGCGCAGCGGAGCGGTGAGCAAGCCTGTCCGGGTGGTAGCGCCGATGAGCGTGAACCGCTGGACCGGAACCTTCACCGACCGCGCGCTCGGGCCCTGGCCGATCATGATGTCGAGCTCGTAGTCCTCCATCGCCGGGTAGAGGATCTCTTCGATTGCCGGACTCATCCGGTGAATCTCGTCGATGAAGAGGACCTCCCGCTCCTGGAGCGTCGTCAGCATCGCCGCAAGGTCCCCTGCCTTTTCAATCACGGGCCCGGCGGTCGGCCGGATCGCGACGCCGAGCTCGTTGGCAATGACGCAGGCGAGCGTCGTCTTGCCGAGCCCTGGCGGCCCGTACAGGAGCACGTGATCGAGCGCTTCTCCGCGTTGCTTCGCCGCGGTAATAGACACATGCAGGTTCTCGCGCACCCGCTCCTGGCCGATGTATTCGTCCAGTGTGCGCGGGCGGAGCCCGGCTTCGTACTGGGCGTCCTCGTCGGCACGCGCCGACGTGACGAGGCGGTCATCCGGCATGGTGTCGGGTTCTCTCGATCATCGGCAACGGCATGGTCATCGGCCTCCCATCAGCGCGCGGAGCACGTCGCGCAGCGCCTGCTCGAACGCCATGTCGGGCCGGACGGTCTTCTCAATCGCCTTTTCGGCGGGCGCACGCTGGTATCCGAGGTTCAAGAGCGCGGAAAGCAGGTCGGCGCGCAGCTGGTCCTCGGGGGGCGCACCCGCCGGCGCGTGATCGCTCGACGGAACCGATGCGGGCAGCCGGTCCTTCAGCTCGAGGCCGATCCGTTCTGCCGTCTTCTTGCCGACCCCCGGTATCGCGGTCAGCCGCGCGACGTCCTGCGTCCGCACCGCCCTGATGAAATCCCCCGGTTCGATCCCGGACAGCACCGCGAGCGCGAGCTTCGGCCCGATGCCGCTGATCCCAATCAGCTTTTCGAACAACTGCTGCTCGAGCAGCGTCGCGAACCCGTAAAGCGCGATGATGTCTTCGCGAACATGGGTATGCACCCGGATCGTCGTCTCCGCGCCGGGTTCGCCAAGCCCGTAGAACGTAGAGAGCGGCACCTGGACGTCGTACCCGACGCCCGCGACGTCGAGGATCAGCCGGCTGGGCGATTTCTCGAGGAGCGTGCCCCGCAGGTAGGCGATCACGCGCTCAGACCACGTCCCTGGCGAGGAACGGCGAACACACGATCATGGCCGATAGTCGCGCCACGAACGGAGCGGCGTCACGGCGGGATCGGCAGATGCGCGGTCGGCGATTGGCCCCGTCGCGCTGTGGACGTGGCAGATGGCGACGGCGAGCGCGTCGGCGGCATCGTGCGGCGACGGCACGGCGTCGAGCCCCAGCAGCAGCTTGATCATCTGCTGCACCTGTTGCTTCTCCGCGCGCCCGAACCCGACGACTGCCAGCTTGATTTCCGCCGGCGCGTACTCCGAAACGGGCAGGCCCGCTTCCGCGGCGGCGAGCAGCGCCACGCCGCGCGCATGTCCGAGCTTCAGCGCGCTTCGTACGTTCCGCGCGTAGAAGATGTTTTCGACAGCGACGCAGTCGGGCCGGTGCCGCGCGAGGAGCGCCACCAGTCCCGCATGGATGTATTTCAGTTTGTCGGGGAAGGTCGAGCGGGCGGGAGCCGAAAGCGAACCGCAAATCACGAGATGATGGCGGCCGCCGGCCGTATCGATGCAGCCATACCCCGTCCGATCGGAGCCGGGATCGATCCCGAACGTCTTCACGCCAACGAGGCCTCGATCTCCTTCTCTTCGATGTCGGCGTTCGACCAGACCTTCTTGCTGTCCTCGTTCTCCTCGAGCGCCTCCATCAGGCGGATCATCTGCTGCGCAGGTTTCCCCTCGAGCTTCACGTAGTTCTGCGGCAGGAAGGCGATCTCCGCGGCGTCGGGCTCGACGCCCAGCGCCTTGACCGCTTCGAGCACCTTCTGGAAGGCGTCCGGCGCGGACACGACTTCCCATGCCTCGCCGTCGTCCCGCATGTCGTCCGCGCCCGCATCGATGGCGGCGGCCATGAGCGTGTCTTCGCTCGCCTTGGCCTTGTCCACGACGATGTAGCCCTTCTTGTCGAACATCCAGGCAACGCTATTTTCAGCCGCGAGATTGCCGCCGAACTTCGCGAGCGTGTGGCGGATCTCGCCGACGGTGCGGTTCTTGTTGTCGGTCAGCGTTTCGACGATGACCGCGGCGCCTCCGGGTCCGTATCCCTCGTACGTGATCTCCTCGTACGAGACGCCTGGCAGCTCCCCGGTTCCGCGCTGGATCGCCCGCTTGATATTGTCGGCGGGCATGTTGACGGACTTCGCTTCGGCCACGATCGTGCGCAGCCGCGGATTCATGTCGGGGTCACCACCGCCGCCGCGGGCGGCGACTGTCAGCTCCTTGATGATCCGCGTGAAGATCTTGCCGCGCTTCGCATCCGCGGCCCCCTTCTTGTGCTTGATTGTGTGCCATTTGGAATGGCCGGACATGATGAAAACTCCAGATTTAGCGAGGAAATGACGGCTGATGTTACCACACGCGGAATCCCGCCGGAAGCCGTGACGGGGAGCCCTCGCGCGCGGATCGATCAGCGCCGGCGGGCAAGGATGATCCACACGTCGGCACGGCTGTCCCACGGCCCGCCGCGGTAGTCGCCGAGCACCGCGTCGACCGTGAAGCCGGCCGCTTCCAGGCGTGCGCTCATCTGGGGCACGGACAAGGTCCGGAACGTCAGCGAGAACTTGTGCACGCGGCGCTCGCGGCCCCGGCGCTCGATGTATTCGTGATCGAAGATCGTCAGGCGGCGGCGCCGATCCTGCCGAACGGACTCGAGGAGCGTCAAGTGGGTGTTCGGGCCCCGGGTGCCCGCGAAACTCTTCCGGCCTTCGTATTCGGACCAGCGCGGCAGATCCGGCACGAGATCGATGCCGAACAACCCGCGCCTGGGCAGGACCCGTTTGACCGAGGCGAGCGTCTCCTGCAGATCGCGTTCGTGCGTGAGCGATTGCAGGATCCCGTACGGCGCCATGACCAGCCTGAAACCCGGTCGCGACCGGAAGGGCAGCGACCGGATGTCGCCGCGGACGAGCAGCGCCCGATCCTGCAGGCTCGCGCGGCGGAGCCGCGCACGGCCGCGCGTGAGCATCTCGGCCGAGCGGTCGATGCCGATGACCTGGGCACCCGCGCGCGCCACGGGAACCGTGATGCGGCCCGTGCCGCAGCCCAGTTCGAGGACTGGTCCCTCCTGCGCGGCGGCGAGCCGCTGCCAGAATTTGACGTCGCGGCGCGCCACGGTCTGCGCATTCTCCCAATCGTAGAAGGGAGCATAAGTATCCCACCCCTCCCAGCCCTGCGCGCTGTCTGCGGCGCCGGCCGGCTGGTCTCGCCTGACGCGCCTGGGGGTTGCCTTTGCGCGGACCGCGCTCACGCGGCGGCCGCTCCGGCGGCGGCGCCGCGCGTGCGGACGGCCGCACTCATTCGAGCCTCTGCCCGACGGTCGCAAAGAGCATCGTGTTCTGGATTTCGACGAACGACGGGCCGGCCGTGCCGGCGTCGGCGGCGTAGGTATCGAGCGCCGCGAGGTACTCGCTCCCGAGCTGCCGCGTGCCGGGCTCGCGCGCGCGCGTGATGGCACTCTGCACCGCAAAGCGCCGCGCGTCCCAGAACGCCCTGGGCGGCGCCCCGAGCTGGGCTCGAGAGACAGGAAAGAGGTGCACGTCGAGCAGCTCGACGCCGCTTCCCGCGAACAGCGCCGGGAGCCTGGGACCAACGGCGCCTTCCGTCGTATCGCTGCGCTCCCGGGCGAGGCTGCTGAAAAACCGCCCGGACGCTTCGAACGCCTGCATGCCGCTGCCCAACGAGCTGTAGAAGTAGCGCGCGCTGTTGTCGGGCTCCACGGCCACGACCCGCCCGCCCGCCCGCGTGACGCGCGCGAGCTCGCGCACGGCGGACCCGACGTCCACGACGTGCTGCAGGACCGCGACGCAGAACGCGGCGTCGAACGTCCCGGCGGCGAATGGGAGCGCGGACCCGTCGGCGGCCGCGAAGCTCGCCCGGATGTTGTGCGAGCGCGCCGCGGCGAGCGCCTCCGCGACGCGATCGGCGCTGAGATCGACCGCGACGAGCGACACCTGCGTGAGGTGCAGGCGCGAGAGGCGGACCTCCGCGGTTCCCGTGCCGCAGCCGACGTCGAGGATGCGCCGGCCGGCCCGCGGCTGCACGGTGTCCCGCACGAACGCCGTAAACGCATCGTCCCACCAGCGCTCGCGAAGGTGCTTGAGCGTGGGCGCCGCAAGAACGTCAACATCACCGGCCATCGACGGTTAATCTATCGCAGAACCACGCCTGAGCCGTGCGGCACGCCTCGGGCCGAAACTCCGCGCCACAAGATCTCGCCCACCGGGGCAAATACAGAATTGAAAGATCGCGACCAGTTCTGTAAGAACGGCTCTCGGGCGGGTACTTTAGTCGCGAGACACGCGCCCCCGCGCGGAGGCCAGCGATTCGGGTCAAGCCGCTGGGGAATCACGGCTTAGCAAGGGTTGCCTGGTGACCGCGACGTCAGCTCGGGACATTGCGTTTTGCCGTCGACGGGGCGCGGATCGAAATTGACAGGGGATCCTCGATTTCGCTGCCGCTGGCGCTGCCGGCACGGTTCGTGATACTTCCCGTACGTCTACTGGCGCGCCCAGATACGTCGATAAAGCAACTAGACCTGATAATGAACCCGAATACCGTCAAACGGTTCGGCATCCGTGCGGCGGTGTGTCTCACCGCCCTCGCGGTCACGGGACCCGTGTTCGGCGCGACGGATCCGGCGGTGCCGCCGGCTGCGCCCGCGCCTGCGACGGCGGGCCGCGCGCACGCGGCGGGCACCCGCGTCGCAGGCGCCGTGGGGGTCCGTTCGACGTCGATTACTGGTGTCGCGTGGAATGCGGACAACACGCCCCTGCCGGGCGCGAGGCTCCGGCTGCGGGATGTCGTCATCGGCAAGATCGCGAAACTCACGGTCGCGGACGAGGCCGGGCGGTTCACGTTCACGGACGTCGAGAGCGGGTCGTATGTCATCGAGCTCGTGACGGAGAGAGGCAGGATCCTCGCGATCGGCAACACCTTCGCCGTCGCGCCCGGTGAGACCGTGGGGACGTTCGTGCGCGTCGGCACGAAGGTGCCGTGGTTCAGCGGGTTCTTCGGCAATGCGGCGGCCGCCATCGCGTCGACCGCGGCATCCGCGGGAGTGACGGCGATCGCGCCTGACGCGAAGCCGTGCAGCAGTCCGTCGCCCGGCTGCAGTTAAGCGGCCGAGCGTCCACATCCATGTTCGACACGCACGAAATACGGGCCGGGGTCGTTCCTCCGGACCCCGGGGGCGCGCTGACGATGCCACCGGTTGGCAGCGGCCAGCCTGTGCACATCCTCGACCGGTTCAACGCCGTCTTCAGACACCGCCGCATCGCGGGCACCGCGTTCGCCCTCGTCGTCACGTCCATGATGGTGCAGACCTACTCCACCATCCCCCTCTATCAGACATCCGCGCGCATCGAGATCCAGGACGAGCGCAGCACGTCGGTGACGACGATCGGCGTCAACGATCCCACGTGGTGGCAGGAGTCGGCGCCGTACTACCAGACGCAGTATGAAATCCTCCGAAGCCGCGAGCTCGCACGGCGCGTCGTCCGCCGGCTGACCCTCAAGGACAATCCCAACTTCAACGGCCATGCGCCGCAGCCGCGCGATCCGATCACGCTCCTGCGGCAGGCGCGCACGTCGCTCTCGACGTGGGCACGCGGGCTGTTCACGAAACCGCAGCCGCTGCCCCCGCCGACGGTAGCCGACGAATCCGCGCAGGAGGGGGCCCTCATCAGCGCGTTCCTCGGCGGCGTCTCCGTGATGCCCTACGCGACGACGCGGCTGGTCGACGTCGTGTACCAGCACACCGATCCGGACTTCGCGGCCGTCGCCGCCAACACGCTGGCGGAAGAGTACACACAGCAGAATCTCGACCAGCGGCTGTCGAACAACGCGAAGGAGCTCGCCTTCGTCAACGAGCAGCTCGAAGCCGCGACGCTCAAGGTGAAGGAGGGCGAACAGGCACTCCAGCAGTATCGCGAAGTCAACAACGCGCAGTCGCTCGACGATCGCCAGAACATCGTTGTCGCGCGGCTCACGTCGCTCAGCCAGGCCGTCACGGAGAAGCGCACCGAGCGCCAGCAGAAGGAAACGCTCTACAGGCAGGTGCGCGGGGCGGATCCCGCGACTGACGCCGCCGACACGTTCCCGCTCATCGGCAACAACCCGGCTGTGGTTGCGGCGCAGAGTCAGCTCGCCGTGCTCAAGGCGGAGCGGATCTCGCTCGGGCAGACCTACGGACCCGACGCGCCGAAGATGCGCGAGGTCGAAACGAAGATCGACGCCGCCGCGCGGCTGCTCATCGCCGAACGGCGCAAGGTGATCGACTCGGCGAGGAACGAATACGAGGCCGCCGTCGCGCAGGAACGCAATTTCGCCGCCGACCTCAACCGCGCCAACGTCGCGAACGTGGACCTCGATCGCAAGAGCGGCGACTACCGCATCCTGCAGCGCGACCTCGACAGCCAGCGCCAGATCTTCCAGTCGCTCCTGGATCGGCAGAAGCAGCTCTCGGTCGTCGCCAACAGCCGCGCGAACAACGTGCGCCTGATGGATCGTGCCGAGCCGCGGCGCTCGCCGATTTCCCCGAACCCGCGCAAAGACTGGCTGACGGCAATCCTCGCGGGACTCACCATCGCGTTCGGCCTGGCGTTCGGCATCGAATACCTGGACGATACGATCAAGACGCCGGAAGACGTCACGAAGCGGCTCAAGCTGCCGCTCCTTGGACTGGTCCCGGCGCTTCGCGGCGGCCGCGTCCCGGTGCTCACCGAAACCGTGCCGCACGACTTCGGCGAGGCCTTCCGGTCGCTCCGGACGTCGCTCGTCTTCACGAGCGGCAGCGAGTCGACGCGCGTGATGGCGGTCACCAGCAGCCAACCCCTCGAAGGCAAGACGACGACGGCGTGCAACCTGGCGCTCGCGCTCGCGCTCGGCGGATCGCGCGTGCTGCTCATCGACGCCGACCTCCGCCGCCCCGGCCTCCACAAGACCATGGGGCTGCAGAACGAAGCGGGGCTGTCGCACCTCCTCGTCGGCCAGGCGCGCGTCCGCGAGGTGATCCAGCGCACCGCCGACCCGAACCTCTTCGTGATCACGGCGGGACGGACGCCGCCGAACCCGTCGGAGCTGCTCGCGTCCGAGCGGATGAATCACTTCATCGCGAACCTGGCGCACGGGCCGTTCGACTGGGTCGTGATCGACACGCCGCCCGTCCTCGCCGTCACCGACGCGGTCATCATCGCGCAGAAGGTGGCAAGCGTGGTGTTCGTGATTGGATCGGAAATGACGCGCCGGATACACGCCGAGCGCGCGCTCGAGACGCTGCAGAACGGGCGGGCCCGCAACATCGGCGTGGTGTTGAACCGCGTCGACTTCGATCGCAACAAGTACTACTATTCGCGGTACTACGGCTACCAGTACAAGAGCTACTACGGTCAGAACCCCGCGTCCTAGGCGCGCCGGGCCCCCCATCCTCGGCGCGATCCTCGCGTGGACCGTCCTCGCGTTCGGGGGTATTCATCCAGGCGGCGTGATCGGTCCTGCGATCGCCTGCGCCGCGCTCGCGGCCACGCGCCGTCCGTCCATCCTCCGCCCATCGCCGTCGCCAGCGCTCGACCTGTGCGTGCTGGCCGTGCTCGCGGCCACGCTGCTGCAGCTCGTACCGCTCCCCCGCCCCCTGTTGAGCGTGCTCAGCCCTGCGGCGCCGGCCGTGGAAGCCGCGTTCGCGCTCGTGCCTCCGGGCGGCCTGCGCCCGATGACGATCAATCCTCACGACAGCCTCGGCGCGGCGGCGGTGCTCGCGGGCGTCATCCTCCTCTTTGTGACTGCCCGGCGGACGTTCGACGACGGCGGGATCCGGACGCTCATCCGAATCGTGGCGCTCGTCGGGCTCGCGCTCTCGGGGATCGCCCTGGCGCAGGATGCCACGGCGAAGGGGCTGATGTACTGGCGCTTCGCGCCCGATCGGGAGGGCCCCTACCCGTTCGGCCCGTTCATCAACCGCAACCATTTCGCGACGTGGGCGATGATGGCCGTGCCTCTCTGCGCGGGTTACCTTGCCGCGCACGCAGCAGCTCACCCCCACGCCGAAGGCGTGTCGTGGCGGCGACGTCTGCTCCTGGCGCTCGACGGCCGCACGTGGATGCTTGCCGCCTCCGCGATGCTCCTCATGATCGCGACGGCCGCCTCGCTGTCCCGGTCCGGGCTCGCGGGGCTGGCGGCGTCGATGGTATCCATCGTCGTCCTGGTGGGGCGCCCCACCGC
>JBBWZJ010000270.1:0-15389 GCA_039648985.1 Acidobacteriota bacterium
GGACGCCCCCCTGAAGCGGCGCGCTACGAGGAATCAGAATCGTAGGGCGCGGACGTCAACGCGAGGTCGGCACGCGCGACGGCGGACCCTGCGACGGGAGCCGCAACCGGAACACCGTGTCGCTCGACGCAAGCACGAGACCGCCGAGTGGATCGAAGGCCAGGCCCACGAGCGACCCCCCGGATACCAGCTGCTCCGGCTGTGTGGGGCTGTCGAGGCTCAACCGATAGACGCCGCTCGCGCCCGCGAGCGCATCCACGACGTAGAGGTCTCCGCGCTGGTCGAAAGCCAGGCCCTGCGGCCGCCCGAACCCGGTAAAGAAGATTTCGACAACCCCGGCCGGCGAGACGCGGTACACGTGATCCCGCGCCCCGAGGGTCGGGGCTGTCACATACAGCCATTCGTCGGGACCAAACGCCAGGTGGAACGCGGCCACGCTCGCCGGGATCCCGGCGAAGAGCGACGGGCGCCCGTCGCGCACGCGATAAATGGATCCCGAGCGGTCTCCGACGAAGAGCGTGCCGTCCGGTGCGAAGGCGAGGCCGAACGCGACCCCCAGCTCGGAGGCGACGACTGTCGCGCCGCCGTCCTTGTCGATCCGATGGACCGTCCCTTCGAAGCGGCTCGACACGTGCAGCCGCCCTTCCGGATCGAACGCCAGCGACGTCGGATTGGCGAGGTCGGAGACGAACGGCTCGCGCGAGCCGTCCGGACGCACGATGAAAATCGCAACGGGGCCCTGCTGCCCGCGCGATCCGCTGAAGGTGACGTACAGATTGCCCTGACGATCGAAGGCCGGGCTGTCCACCTGGTGGAGTCCGGTCGCGAGCGGCGCGCCGATTTCGACGAACGCCGTCTCGCCCGGGGCGTCCTGAATGCGTACCGGGGTGCGCCCCCCGTCAAGGCCGCCAGGAACGATGGCGTTCAATTCCGACGAGGAGGCGCTCGAGAGGCGCGCCGGCAACCCGCCGATCAGCACACGTGGAAGCACCGGGTCCACGACGAAGTCCGACCCGACAATCGTGACGCGCCCTCCCTCGACGGCCCACAGCGGGCGGACCGCGGAAATGCGCGACGTAGGGGAAGCTGTCATGGGTGGCTACGGGAACTGCGGGTCATGGGACGAACGGGAGGCCGATCGGTGGCTGGCTGTGCCACACCGGGCTCAGGTCTGATCGAGCTCCATGTTCCAGTAGAAGTAATCGCGCCAGCTGTCCGGGGCTGTCTTCAATCCGACGGTGATCCGGATGGCAGGCGCCTTTTCTGGACGTTTCGGCACCCGTCTCAGGTGCATGCCGGCTTCCGCCGGCGTGCGCCCGCCTTTCCTCCGGTTGCAGCTGATACAGCAGGTCACGATGTTCTCCCAGTCCTTCCGTCCCCCCTGCGCGACAGGGACGACGTGGTCGAACGTCAGCTCGGGAGTCGGGAACACCTTGCCGCAGTACTGGCAGGAGTGGTCATCACGGGCGTAGATATTCGCCCGGGAAAACGGGACATAGTCGATGTTGCGCTTGATTTTGATGTAGCGCAGGAGCCGGATGACCGAAGGCAGTTTGAAGCTGAAGGAAACGGACCGCACTTCGCGGTCGTACACAGATATGACTTCGACCTTCCCCTGGCACCAAAGGGTCATGGCCTTCTGCCAGTGGACGACCTTGAGCGGCTCGTACGTGGCGTTGAGCAGGAGCGTTTGCTCCATAAACCTGAGTCATTCTGACCGATGGGCTCTGCACTGTCAAGACTCGAGGCCCGTAACAGGATTGTTTCCAGCGTCTTAGCGATGACCTGGGGCGTTTTCGGGACCCGCGCCGTGGCCCGACCGGCCCGCCCGACGCATAATCGACCCTCAGCCATGCGCCTCCGCCTCCTTTCGGTGATCCTGCTCTCGGTGCTCTCGGCGCCCGGGTGCGCATCGACAGGGGCCGTTCCAACGCCCTTTCCGAGGCCGCGCGGCTCAGTGCCGCCCCCACCCGCCGCTACCCCGGTGGAGCCCACCCCGGCCCCGGCCGAGCCGGTGCCTTCCGACCCCGTCCCGGGACGTCCCGTCGGATGGGACCGGGTGGCAGCGACGGCGCTCTCCTATCGGGGCGTCCGGTATCGGAACGGCGGGAACGATCCCGAGGAGGGATTCGACTGCAGCGGATTCGTCTGGTACGTCTTCGCCCGGGAGGGAATCGCGGTCCCGCGCACGGTCGCAGAACAGTACCGGGCCGGCGCGACCGTGGCCCCGGAGGATACGCGTGCCGGCGACCTGGTGTTCTTCAACACGACAGGGGTCAGCCCGTCGCACGTGGGGATCTGGATTGGCGGAGATGAGTTCGTACACGCGCCGAGCGGCTCGGGGGAGGTCCGGGTCGAGCGGCTCGGCGCGAGGTACTGGTCCGACAGGTTGGTCGGGATCAGGCGCGTCGACTGATCATCGGGACTCGCCGAACGGCCGCTATGCCGCCCTGTGCTGTCCCTTGCGGGTCAGGCGCCGCGCGCCGCCGTCGGTGAACTGCCGGATGTGCAGATCGTCTTCCGTATAGAGCACCGGCTGGGTCAACGGCTTGAGCGGTTCGATCTTGAGCAGCGGGTCGCCCGCCGGCATCTTCACCGGTTCCATGTATCGCTGCGGAAACGACGGGAAGTTCTTGAAGGTTGTCGCGACAACTCCCCCGTGCCTCGCGGTGAGGCCCTGAAAATCCTCACGTAGGAAATCGAAGAGCAAGGGATCGGGGGCCGACGCGATGTAGCCCTTGACCATGGCGGCGACCTCCTCGTAGAAGAGCGGTCCATGGGAGCGCGGCGAATCGGACCCGTCGGAACGTGAGACGCGGCGGATCCCCGATTCGTCGGGGTCGATGTGATAGAGCTCGTGCACGATCGTGTCGAGCTTCGCCATCCAGGACGGCGTGCCCTGCGGATACAGATCCACTTTGCGGGAGTGTTCCAGGGATTGATCGCAGAAGCGCGGCAGCACGAACGAGATGAGGTACTTGATGTCGGTCCGGCCGACCCGGACCTGGGGAGACTTCGTGACGAACCATTCCGATCGCCGGGTCAGCTCCCCCGTGCTGCGGTCCCGCCAGAAGTAATAGCCGGGTTCGCTCTCCGGCAGAGTCAGGCAGTGGCACGTCGCGAACGCTCCCTCAGCGTCCGTCCGCCCGAACCGCCCGAAAACCACCACTTCCCTCAGATCGATGAATGACAGACGGGGTGTCCGCTCAACGACGTCCTGCATCAGCAGCGTGATGCGTTCGGTGTAATTGATCATGCCGACACACGCCAGCCGGAGACACGGGATCCCGACCGGGTCCTTGTCGCTTCAGGAGGGGAGCTGTAAGCTGAAACGTGCGAGGACTATACGGGTCACACGCGGGCCGTGTCAAGGTGAGCGGCACTGTCGATAACGGCTGAGCTGCTTACGGTCGATCCGGGGGTCCGGCAGGCGGTTTGGGGACCTCGCTGGTCGCCGGCACCGCCTCGCCGGGCAGCATGTCCGGCGCGGCGTCAATCCGGAGCGCCGGCACGGGCTCCGGAGAAGGCAGCGCGGGAGGCTCCGGGATGGGGCCCGCAAGCACGGGGGGCGGTGTGACCGCGCCCATGCGCCGCATCACCATCTGCTGACGGCGCTTGAGACGGGCCGTTGGATGCGCGGGATCCAGCAGCCGGGGGTTCACCAGGGCCGCCGCCAGGAGCGCCGCGTCCTGCGGCGCCAAATCCGCCGCCGACTTGTGGAAGTACGCACGCGCGGCCGCCTCCGCGCCGTAGATCCCCTCGCCCCACTCCACCACGTTCAAATACAACTCGAGGATCCGCTGCTTCGAGAGCTCCGCTTCGAGCTCGCGCGCGATCAGAAGCTCGCGCACCTTGCGGATCGGGTTCTTCGAGGGGGACAGATACAGATTCTTGGCGAGCTGCTGCGTGATAGTGCTGCCCCCGCGCGCGAACTCCATGCGCTCGATGTTGACTTCCATCGATTCCTTCAGCTCGTCGAAGTCGATCCCGTCGTGTTTCCAGAATCTGTCGTCCTCGGCGACGAGCACGGCACGCGTCAGGTTGGACGAGATGCGCCCGTAGCTCACCCAGCGCTGCGTGCGCTTCGGCTCCTCCCCTCGGGCGCGGGCTTCCCGCGCGCGCAGCTCGATGAACGCCGTCGTGTCGGGATTGCGGACCTTCAGCTCGCGCACGTCCGGCAACGTCAGATATACGAATGCGCCATACGCAAACAGCGCGGCGCACGCCGCGGCCAGCGCCTGCCCTGCGCGGCCCGGGCCGCGGCGGCGCTTCCGGCTCACGCGGAGACGGCCGCCTCGGCGGCGGCGACCGCCGCGCCCCCCGACTCGGTCCGGTACCCGACTTCGCGCAGCACGTGCTCGAACGCCGTCAGCAGGAGCAGCACGTTCGAGAGCGTGGACCCGGCGCCCATCAGCCCGACGCGCCAAATCCGGCCGGCGAGCGGACCGAGGCCCGCACCGATTTCGATCGAGAACTCGTCCAGGAGTCGGCGCCGGACTGCGGCCTCGTCCACCCCCTCCGGCACGCGCACAGCATTCAGCGTCCACAGCCGCTCGTCCGCGGGGGGCAGCAGCGACATGCCAAGCGTCTCGAGGCCGGCGGTGAGCGCGAGGTGATGGCGGCGATGGCGCGCCCACCGCGCCTCGAGCCCCTCTTCTTCCGCCACGACGAGCGCCGCGTGCAGCGCATAAATGAGCGGCGCCGACAGCGTGTGATGGTATTTGCGGCGGACCCAGTAATCCTCGAGCAGACCCGCGTCCAGATAGAAGCTTCGCGAGGGCACGCGGGTGTCGAGAATCCGGCGCGAGAACGTTACCGGCGCGAGCCCGGACGGTGCGCCGAGCCCTTTCTGCGTGCAGCTGTAACACACGTCCGCTCCCCACTCGGTCGTGCGCACGGGAACGCCCCCGAGCGTCGTCACCGCGTCAACGATCGTGGCGGCGCCGTGCTGCCGCGCCAGCCCGACGATCTCCCGCACCGGGTTGACGACGCCGGTGGACGTTTCGCCGTGGACCATCGCGACGATATCGGCCCCCTTCGCCTTGAGCGCGCGCGCGACGAGATCCGGATCGCAGGCGCGGCCCCACTCGACCTCCACGCGCGACACATCGGCACCGTAGCGCTCGAGAATCTGCACCAGGCGATCGCCGAAGTACCCCGTCACGACCACGAGGGCGCGGGCGCCGGGGCGCGTCACGTTGGCGATGGCGCTCTCCATCCCCGCAGTCCCGGTCCCGGACACCGCGAAGCTGAATGCCGTGGGTTCGGCGCCGAAGGCCCATCCCAGACGCGCCCGCAGGTCGTCGAGCAGCGCCATCATCGCGGGATCGAGATGGCTCACGATCGGGGCGCCCAGGGCCTGCATCACGCGGGGGGAGACGGGGCTGGGGCCAGGGCCGAGCAGCAGACGTTCCGGTACTTTCATGCGACCTCCAGGACCCGGCCGAGCTCCGCCCGGATCTCTTCCATCACTCGTGGGGCGACCGGCGCCAGCGGCGCTCTCGGCTCACCGCCCCGATATCCAGCAATGTCCATCGCCGCCTTCAGCCCCGGCACGCCGTACGTCGTCGTCACCAGCCGCCCGAGCGGCGTCAGGAGCCGCTGCAGCACCCGCGCCTCCGCGTGGCGGCCATCGCGCGTCAGCGTGTGCAGCCGCACGCAGAGCTCCGGCAGTACGCATGCGACGGCCACGATTCCGCCCACCGCGCCGACGCACAGCGCGGGATAGAAACCGGGCGCCGCGCCCACCAGCACCGAGAACGCTGATGACGCGGCGGCGTCCACGAACGCGGCAAGCTGCGCCGCATCGGTGCCGGTCTCTTTCATGCCGGCGATGTTCGGATGCTCTGCCAGGGCCGCGACGGTCTCGGCAGAGAAATTGACCCCCGTCTGCGCCGGAAAATTGTACAGGAGCACCGGAATGGGGGATGCGTCCGCGACCGCACGAAAATGTGACAGCAGGACAGGCGCCGTCATCTGGGATTTGAAGAAGGATGGCGTACGGACGAGCGCGTAATCGGCGCCGAGTGCAGCCGCGCGCCGGGACGCCGCGATAGTGGCGCGCGTCGATTCGCGTCCCGTCCCGGCAATCACGAGCCTGCCGGCGGGCACGGCCTCGCGCGACGCCGACACCACCTGCTCGGCCTCGGCCTGCTCCAGCAGAGCCGCCTCGCCGTTGGTGCCAAGCGCGACGACGCCGCCGAGCCCCGCCGCCATCCAGCGCTCGACGTTCCGGCGGATGGCCGGGCCGTCAACCTCGCCGTCGGCAAACGGCGTGACCATGGGAGGAAAAACCGCCGCGAGGGTCATCGAACGAACAGGGTACCACGCGATGGGCGGGTGCGGGTTCCCCCTGACGAAAAATGCCGGAGGCGGGACGTCCCGCCTCCGGCAGTCGGCTTGAAAAGGCTCCCCGGTTAATGGACGCGGGGACCCCACACGGACTTCGCACGGCGCCAGTCCTCGTCCAGGATCGTCCACAACGTCTGGTCGAGGTATTCACCGTTCCGGAGGAAGGACTTCCGCAGAATGCCCTCCTGCTGCGCGCCCACCTTACGGAGCGCGCCGTTGCCGCGACCGTTCGCGACAGCTGCCCGAGCCTCGAGCCGGTGCGTGCCAATCACGTTGAACGCGAAGTCCACGATCATCTTCGCGCCGTCCATGAAGCCGCCGGTGCCCCAGAACTCGGACCCGATTGCGAAACCCCATTCGGCCGTTCCGAAACCCGGCTCGAGCTGCCGGACCTGGAAGATACCGATGGCGGTGTCCATGCCGTGGGGCACCACGCCGAAGCAGACATAGTTGCCTGCCGCGCGTTCGCGGTGCGTCCACGCGATGAACCGTTCGAAGCCGTCAACCGTGGTCGGGGGCGGCGAGATGAACCGCGCCACTTCCTCGGTCGACAACATCGCGAGCAGCGAGGGGGCGTCCGACAGGCGAAGCTCGCGGAGCGTCACCATGGTCCCCGTCAGCACCGGCAGCGACTGCCGCCAGTTCGTCTCAACCGTGATCGACTCTGTCGATCGCGCCGCATTGATCACCGCGGTCACGTCCATAACAGTCTGGGCGTCGCGGAATGGCATCTTTTCCATTAGAGCAGCCCTCCAACGCCCGTGAGCGTGTTAACGACGGGGTCCACGGTAACAATCGGGTCGACGGTCACAGACCCGAACAGAGTGTCGAACGAAAGCGAGTCGTAAGAGACGGGGTCGGACGCCGGATTGTCGTAGAGCGACGTATCGTCGCCCGATGTCGCCCAGGTCACGTTGGCGATGTCGCCACTCGTGCCCCACACGATGTTGTCTTCGGAGCTCGCAGTGCCCCACACCATGTTCGTTGCCGCGACCGCGGGTGCTCCCCAGACAACGCCCGTGCAATCGACACCGCGACAGTCGGTGCCCCACACGATGTTGTCTTCGGAGGCCGCCATCGTGCCCCACACGATGTTGTCTTCGGTGGCCGACGCATACGTCCCCCACACGATGTTGTCTTCACTCGCGGAGGCCGTGCCCCAGACGATGTTGTCTTCGTACGTCTGGGTACCCCACACGATGTTGTCTTCGAGGGCCTGAAGCACCGTGCCCCAGACGATGTTCTGGCCGGTGAGGCTCTTCGCCGCGCCCCACACGACGCCGGGCGCCCACGCGCTGGCGTTCGGCTTGATCATGCCGCCCGTCAGACGGTGCTGCCCCCACAGAACGGTCCTGCTCCACGCCTTGGGCAGGTTGAGACGCTGGCCAGCCTGGGCGGTCTTGAAGAAGCGAACGAGATCGACCGCCCCCTTCGTGTTCAGGAAACCGGCGCCCTGCGTCAGGGCGCTGTACCCGGGATAGACCTGCGCGGTGTATTGGATGACAGCCTTGACCAGGTTCGGCGTGAGCGCCGGATTCGCCTGGAGCATCAGCGCCACCGTGCCGGCAACGACCGGCGCAGCCATGCTGGTGCCCGAGAGGCTCATATACGGCTTGCTGCCGAGCGGCACCGTGCCGTTCAACAGGAAGGCCGTCTTGGTCAGATACAGCAGGCTCGTCGGATCCGTCAGCGACACGACGCCGGTGCCGGGAGCGAGGAGATCCGGCTTGGCGTTGAAATCGATGGCTGACGGCCCCCGTGAGCTGTACGGCGCATACACGTCGTCCAGCCGCGTGACCGTGCCTTCGGTGCTCGACGCGCCGACGGTCAGAACCCACGGCGCGTTGCCGGGAGCCGTGATGCCGCCGTACTGCGACTGGCCGAGGGCATTCCTGCCCAGGTTGCCTGCCGCGGCGACGACCACGATGCCGGCATCCACAGCCCGCTTGGCCGCGAGCGCCAGCGGATCGGTGTTGTACGACTCCGTGATGCCGGCGCCAACCGACAGGTTGATCACCCGGATGTTGTAGGCGGCGCGATTCGTGACCGCCCATTCGAGTGCGGCAATCACGTTGCTGATGACGCCGCGCCCGTTGGCGTCGAGCACCTTCAGCGACACGAGGTGCGCATCGGGCGCGATGCCCGCGCGCGAACCCGCGGAATCGTACCCGTTGCCCGCGATGATGCCCGCCACGTGCGTGCCGTGGCCGTAACCATCGTAGGGGGTCAGCCGACCGCTGACGAAGTCGACGAACGCGGGGACGCGCTGGCCACCCTTGACTTTGACCAGCGACGAAGTGCCCTTGTACGTCAGATCGTCGTGCCAGGGGGCGATGCCCGAGTCGATGACCGCTACACCGATGCCGGCTCCCGTGAGGCCCAGGTGCTCCTGGACAGCGCGGGCGCCAACGGTGACGGCTACACGGTTCATCGAGGAATCCAGCGGGCGGTCCCAGATGATCCGGTCGACGGCCGGGTTGTCCGCGAGTTTCCGAAGCACTTTGTTCGGAAGCTCGACGGCCAGGCCGTTCATCAGACCGAGGCGGTGACCGAGTTTGCCACCAGCCTTGGTGACATCGGCCGAGACGTCCGCGCCCGTCTTCAACTGAATGATGGCGCGCGAGGTGCCACCCTTCTCGTTGCGGTCGCGATCGTTCAGCTTACGATCTAGCTTGGGGTGATCGCCTGGGCCAGGGCCTTGGGCCGCCATCACTGGCGGTGGACCTCCCAGGACGGAGACCAGCGCCATCGCCAGCCCCACCCTCAACATTAAGCGCCATCGAACCACGGCTTATAACCTTTCGAAAGAGGACCGTTACACACTTGCGTGACGTCCATGGAAGAGCAAGGGCAAGGCCAGCCATAAGCGGAACGGCTCGCGACGAGTAAGGGCAGTTAAATCAGTGACTTACGTTCTGAAACACACAGGAATACAGAACTGTTTTTCAGGTGGGATTGCGCCGTAATGGAACATCCACGGGCGCATTTGGCGGGGTCGGTCGATTGTGCCTGTAAAAACCTGCGATCTCGTGTTCTACATCAGCACACGATTTTGCATCATTGTAAGTTTCGTAAGACCTTGTCGCAGTGTGACTTACGGTGATGTGTCCCGAATCGAGGCGGCCGGGCCGGCGCCGCCGGCCAGGAGGTGCAGCGACAAGACCGAAACCACGATGGCGACCGCGGGTGCGAGCAGCCAGGGGGCATCCCCAAGAGCGCCGGCCTGCGCGGCTTCCTGCAGCATAACTCCCCAGCTCGGTGCAGGTTCCGCGAATCCGAAGCCGACGAACGAGAGCGTCGCCTCGGAAAGGATGAACGCCGGCAGCAGCAGCGTCAGCTGCACGAGCAGGTGTTCCCGCGTGGCGGGCAGAAGGTGCCGTAGCAGGATGCGCGACGGAACTGCACCCAGAGCCTTCGCAGCTTCTGCGTACTCGCGTCCGCGCTCGCGTGCGATGACCGCCCGGACGCCCCGAGCCGGGAGGGGCCAGCCGGCAATTGCCAGGACCGCGGCGATCGTCCAGAACACGCGCGATGTGCTCAGGACCAGGGGCATGGCCGCACGAAGGACAATGACCACGTAAATCGCGGGCAGGACGAGGACGAAGCTCGCAGCGCCCATCAGGAGCTCGTCCAGATGCCCGCCGTTGAAACCTGCGATCGCGCCCACAGCCGCGCCGAGCAGCAGCGCCGCCACGGCCCCCGCGAGCGCGACGCCGAGTGAGAGTCGCGCGCCCAGCACCACCCGCGCATACACGTCGCGTCCAAGCGCGTCTGCGCCGAGCGGCAGCCACGGTCCGGTCTCGCCCGTTGCCCCACCTGCGGAGCGCCCTGACCAGCGAAGCGGAACCGGCCGGCCCCGGTCCTCCTCGAATCGATGCTCGAGCCGGCTCGCGAGACGGAGCGGATAGAAGAATGGTCCGCGCCAATGACCGTCCGTGTCGAACAGATGGAGAGGCATCGGCGGCGCATAACTGAAGTCGGCAAACTGCTCCGCCGGATCGTGCGCGACGAGCATCGATCCACCGAGCACCGCGAGAGCCACGACGCTGAGCAGCGCGGCGCCTAGGCGGCGAGACACCGTCATGCGGCTTCGTTCACGCGCGGGTCCACGGCTGCCGACGCCACGTCGGTCAGGAAGAGTCCTGCGGCGAGGCACACGGATCCCGTGGCTGCGCATCCTGCCACCAGGTACAAGTCCCTCGCCTGGAGCGCTTGAAACATCAACTGCCCGAGACCGCTCCAGGAGAGCACGACTTCCACGGCGAACGAGCCGCTCAGAACGGCGCCGATCGTCACGCCGTAGAGCGCGAGCACCGGACCGAGCGAAAGCCGGAGCGCGTGGCGCCAGATCACCCGCCGCCTCGGAACGCCCCGCGCGAAGGCGGCCACGATGCAGGGGTCCGCGAGGGCGGCACGAATCGACGTGGACTGCAGCCGCTCGAGCGACGCGGCAATCGGCAGGGCGAGGGCGAACGCCGGGAGGATCAGGTGGCGGACCGTCAGCGCCAGTGCCGTCAACAAACCGGCGCCTGGCGGAATATCGGGCAGCCCTCCGGCGGGCAGCCATCCCGTCCGGACCGCGACCACCACCATCACGAGCGACATCACGAGGGGCGGCACCGACAGGAGGACGATCGACGCGAGCCGGGCGGCAGCGGGGAGCGCGCCGCCGTCGCGGCTGCCGGTGAAGACACCGAGCGGAATACCGATCGTGGTGGCGAGCGCCAGCGCGGACAAGCCGAGCAGCGCGGTATTCGCGGCACGCTCACGGATGAGGGCGGCGACCGGCCGATGGAAGTGCAGCGACTCCCCGAGATCGAGGCGGGCGCTCCGGGCGAGCCACGCGATGTACTGTTCGTGGATCGGCCGATCGAACCCGAGGCGGTGGCGCTCGGCCGCGAGGACGTGCGGGTCCGTGCCGAACGCGTCCTCGGGAGGCGCCAGGCGCGCAAGGACGAGCGCGCCGGACGCAGCAAAGAGGACCAGCAGCGCGGCATGAACGGCGCGGCGCAGCAGGAATCGCAGGAGACCGGGATGCACGCCCTGTGTTTCGGCTGGAAGGGGTGCGGCCGTCATCCCGCCGCTTATCGGGCCGGGTCGACCGCGAGGCTCTCCGCGTTCCACAGCAGCTGCGGAACCTGCGGCACCGGCTGTGCGTTCGCGACGCGGCGGCTGACGGCGATCGTGACCTTCGGCGCCACGAAGTAAATCGCCGGAAGCTGGTCTACGAGGACGCGCTCCGCGTCGGTGATGAGGCGCTGCCGGTCGGGGAGCCGTGTCGAGCGCGCCTGCTGGTTGAACAGGTCGTCAATCCGCTGTTCCCACGGCGTGGCGGGCGACGGCTGGCGTGGATGCCAGAAGTGAAAGTTGCCGGAGCTCAGCCAGAACTGCGGGTTGAGGCTCGGGTCCGTCGCACTCGCCTGCACGCCGAAATAGATCGCGTCGTAGTCCGCGCGCGACCACCGCTCGACCAACGCGTTCGGCTCGAGGCCCGTGACATCGACGACGATCCCGGCCCGCCGAAGCTGTTCCTGCAGGACCGCGACGGTGCGCTGCCTGACGGTGTGCCCCTGCTGCGTCGCGATGGAGAACCGCGCGGGCACGCCGCCCTCGTCTTCGAGCATTCCGTCGCCGTTGCGGTCGGTCAGGCCGGCTGCGGCGAAGAGCTCCCGCGCCTTGCCGGCATCGTGCTCGCACGCGGGCCGGACGGGTGCGTACCAGGTCCGGTTGCCGGGGGTGATTGGCGCGTAGATCGGGACCGCCGCGCCCAGGTAGACGGTGTTCACGATGGCATCGCGATCGATCGCGCACGACACCGCCTGCCGGAATGCCGTCGTCTGGAGCCATCGACGCGAATCGCCGGCCCTGGCGGGCGTGAGGTTGAACCACAGCAGGTTCGGATCCATCCCCACGCCTGCGTCGATGAGACGGATCGCACCACGGTCCGCGAGGCGTTTGAACGCCACGTAGTCCTCGGGGCGGATCTCGCCGCTGGCCATCAGGTCGATGTCGCCGCTCTGCAGCCGGAGCGCCTCCGTGTTCTGGTCGCCGAGCAGCACCACCGTGAGCGTATCGAGGTAGGGCAGCTGGCCGCCGCTGGCGTCCCTGCGCCAGTAGCGCGGGTTGCGGGTGAACGTCAGGCGTTGCCCCGATACGTGTGCCGAGAGGACGAAGGGCCCAAGGCCGCTGATCGTCGACACGGGAGCCCCGACCGACCACGCGTCCCGGAACGTCCCAGCGTCCAGCGCCGCCTGCAGCGAATGCTTCGGCAGAATCGGCACGTCGTCTATGAGCCGCAACCCCGCGGCGGACGGAACCGCCATCCGGATCACGACGGTGAAGGGATCGGGAGCTTCGATCGCGAGCGGCTTGCCCGCGACGTAGGTATCCGCAGCCAGCACCGAATTGACGCGGGCGTCGTACAAGGCGGCAAACGAAAAGAGCACGTCCGCTGACGAAAACGGGCTGCCATCGGAGAATGTCAGCCCCTTACGGAGCTTGAGGGTGTAGGTGCGACCGTCGGAGGATTCCGACCAGCTGTCTGCAAGCCACGGCTCGAGCGTGTCCGTTGTCCTGTTGACGCGGACGAGGGGCGCTTGGGTCAGAAGCGAGATCAGCTCCCCGGCGGTTGATTCGTCTACATACCGGTTATAGCTGGCCGGTTCAGTGCGGAGAGAGGCGACCAGTGCCCCTCCACGGGTCACGCCTGCGGGTGTCGGGTTGTTGACGCCTGGACCAACCCTCGCCGAATGACGGGAAATCGTCACCGCGGCGGCCGCGGCCGCAATCAGGGCAAGGGCAAGGACAGCAACCGCTCTGGGCTTGGCCACGCATGACCCTCACCGGCCAAGATATTGGCCGTGACTAACGTACCTGTAAGTTCAAGGGCAATCTGGAGGGTAGCGGCTACCCACGGCTGATTGCAGGGGTTTCGCAAGACAACCCATTGGCTTGCATCCGTCGGCTGCGCTCGCAGGGATCGTCGGCAATCCTAGCGCAGAGCGTCACGCGGCGCAACATTGCACCCTAGAGTCAGCTCCTGACCTGTCGATGCGCGGTTCGTCCTGGACGGTTGTGCTTGGCACTTCCTGTGCCTTAGGCGGGTGCAGGTTTCCCAACAACCGGCTTTCAACAGGGTGCGCGTATGACCCCCACTCGATCTGTCTATTGCTCGGCGCGGCGGCGGTGGACGTGCGTTGCGCTGGCTCTTTCGCTGTCCGCGCTGGTCAGCGCACCCGCGCAGGCGGGCGCTCGGGGGCCGCGGCTCTCCCGAGACCTTGCCGACCGTGTCGCCGCCGGCCGGGACGAGACGACGGGGGTGATTGTCTCGGGCACCGACGAATCGATCCAGGCAATCGCCGCGCGTTACGGCGTCCGCATCAAAAAGCACCTGCGTGGCGGGGCGGTGCTCGAAGTCACAGGCGGGCAGCTTGCGGCGTTGAGCCAGGATCCGGATCTCGCGCATGCGTCTGGTGACGTGCGCGTCCAGCGCACGATGGCGGTCACCACGGAATCGACCGGTGCAACGGAGGTGTGGGAGGGCAGCGGCCTCCCGGGTTACACGGGGCGGGGCATCGGGGTCGCCGTCATCGATTCTGGGGTCGCCACCCACAAGGCGCTCCGCGGACGGATCGTCGCCAGTATGGATTTCACCGAGTCGTCGCGACCGGGTCGGGACCAGTTCGGCCACGGCACCCACGTCGCCGGCATCGTCGCGGGGTCGGACGACGGGGGGTACTCGGGGATCGCCCCCGGCGCGCACATCGTGAGCCTCCGCGTGCTTGGGGCGGACGGCTCGGGCGACACGAGCGATGTCATCAACGCGATCGACTGGGCCGTCGATCACCGCGGGCAGTACAACATCCGCGTCATCAATCTGTCGCTGGGCCACGCCGTCTTCGAGTCGTATCGTGACGATCCGTTGTGTGCGGCCGTGCAGCGCGCGGTGGACGCGGGAATCGTGGTCGTCGCGGCGGCGGGGAACTTCGGGAAGATGGCGGACGGCAGGCCGGTTGTCGGCGGCATCATCTCGCCGGGCAACGCGCCGGCGGCGCTGACCGTCGGGGCGCTCAATACGTTCGGCACGGCGCGGCGATCCGACGACCGGATGGCCACCTACAGTTCGCGGGGCCCGACGCTCATCGACGGCGTGCTGAAGCCGGAGCTCGTGGCGCCAGGGAACCGCATCGTGGCGACGGCCTCGGCCGGGTCGTACCTGGCCGAGACGTATCCGGATCGTGTCGTTGCGGGGCACGGGTCGAATCCGTACATGGAAATGAGCGGCACGAGCATGTCGTCGGCCGTTGTCGCCGGGGCCGTGGCGCTGCTGCTCGAGGCGAACCCGCGGCTGACGCCGGCGGACGTGAAGCTCGTGCTGCAGCTCACGAGCTCCCGCGTCCCGGGCGCGGGGCTCATCGAGGCCGGCGCCGGCAGTCTGAACATTGCGAGCGCCGTGACGTTCGGGGCCGGCGGAGCGCTGGCCCCCGTCGTGCTCGCAGGCGAGCCGCAGACCCCTAGTGGGGTCTTTTACGAGAACGTCGTCCGCCAACGAACGGTTGTTTTATCCCTATACGGGGCTGTCCCGATCTTCGCGACGACTTTGGGAGTAGGGGGCGTGGCACGCGGCCCAGATCTTACACTGCCCAACAGCATCGTCTGGACCAACAGCATCGTCTGGACCGACAGCATCGTCTGGACTGACAGCATCGTCTGGACTGACAGCATCGTCTGGACCGACGCACAACCGGAAAGCGACTAATTTTCCCACGACAGCCATTAAGAAAGAGAGACACTATCAATGCGAATCATCGTCTGGACCGATTAACGTCAGAGACTTAGCGGACCATGCTACGTTCGTCGCAGAGCCAGGTTATGTCCACAAAACGTTTCGCGGCGCTCCCAATTCGGATCAAGACGTATGTCGCCGGCGTTGTCCTCGCCGGCGCCATAACAGTTTTGCAGTCGTTCTATGACCTGGCCTTCCACCCTATCGGCTGGAATTGGGCAATCCTCGCTATCCTGACTCTCGCGAGCGGATC